>CAYPHM010000023.1:0-44379 GCA_964410555.1 uncultured Chloroflexaceae bacterium
TCGGCAGCCCCCCATCCCCTAGCCCCTCGTCCCCTTCGGTCAGCCCCCATCCCCTAGCCCCTCGTCCCCTTCGGTCAGCCCCCATCCCCTCGCCCCGCGTCCCACCGAGGGGAGCAGGGGAACCGCTCAGGTGTCCCCCCTCGCCCTTTATGGGAGAGGGGGCAGGGGGAGAGGGTGTCGCCCCCATTACCGCAACATCCCCCCCGCTCGTTTCGTCCTATAACCAAGAACCAACATAGCATCCCATATTGAGGAGGGAAATATTCATGCCTGAAGAATACTATGCGTCTGGGGAAACGACCAAAAGACAACCGCTTGATCTTGATACACAAGTTGAACCACAGGATGAACAGCAAATTGAACCGCAGGATGAACAACCAGCAAAATCAAAATCAAAGACCATCGGCTATATTGCCGTGATTATCATGTGTGTTATCTATCTACTCAACCCGTCTAGCGGCGTACTTGAAGCCATCCCCGATGTGTTGCCGGTCATTGGCAACCTAGACGAAGCTACCGTCACTACCGCCCTGATATGGAGCATCCATAAACTGCGCGAAAAACCGTGACTCCTGCTCGCCTACCCTCTAGCTATTGTCTGACCATATACAATTGCCCCGGCTCTAGCTCAATGGGAATCTCACCCCCTCCATCACCTGCCAACCGAAGACGTTGCACATTGCTACTGATGGCAAAGCATCGTGCTGCTCTGCCATCCAGCGTAAACCGATAGGGGATACCTTCTGGTGTCATCTCATCTATCGTCTCAAAAACCGCATCAGGTTGGGCGGAGAAAATGACCAATGCATCGGCATCACTCATAGTATGCTGGTAGGGACAGGTCGCCGCTGCTTGTTGCTCTGCCTGTTGCACCGTCTCTGTCGCACGCACTTCGCTGCTGGCAAAGATGGGCAATAAGGCTTCGGTATAGGTTACGAGATAGATATTGCCTGCCGCAAAGGGATAGGTGCGCGATACCGGCAGATCATCTACCCCCACTGCAACCGGCATGAGGGCTGTTTGAAAACAGGTCGAGCGCATCTTCTCGCCGGGCTGAATACCCGCCAATTCGTTTGCCCCACTCTCACGGGTAAACGCATAGTTGAGCGGGTCAGGCGATATTTCTGCCCGCGAGAGCAGAAACCCTGCCCGTTCTGGGTTTTCTTCAATCAGTGCGAGGCAATCATCATACACCGTTTTTTCCTGCTCGCTCAACCGCGATTGCTCACTCAACTGCTGTACCACAACGCGAGGGAAGGGCATTTCAGCATACTGCACTGTCATTGGGCGAGCATCCGGTGATGGGGTAAACGTGGGGGCAGGGACAGGCGAGAGTGTGGGGGAGAGGGGCATAGTCTGCGTAAGCGTGGGGGGGGTACTCGGCGGCGTTAGCGCATTGAGCGCAACAATTGTCGGGGTGGTCATAGTCGTTGGATCCGAGGTAGTTTGTGGCTCTTTGCCACCAGCAAAGCCCACGAGTACGCTCCCTATCACACAGAGCAGCAATACCAATGCTAACGCTCCGACAAGCCATGTGGTTGGTACTTGCTTGACCCATGCCACTACCTCATCCGTCATACTGCGCCCTAGGTTGGGGCGGAGTGGACCGTAGTAGCCAATGGCAGCATCAAGCGGTCCCGTGGCACCCTGCGCCCGTGCCAACCCAACGATTTTTGCCGCGGTGCGTTCTGGTGTGCCACCAGCCATTGTGCAGAGTGAGTCTTCCCCCACAGCCTGCGCCACTGCTTCTGTGCAGAGCACCAGCCGATCTCGTGCTTGCAGACGCACATGCTCTACCGATGGGTTGCGCTCATCCACAACCTCACCAGCGGCAGTCAACAGGCTGAGATTGCCTTCACGCCACAGATAAGCCCGGGTTGTCCCCAAGCATGTTACGCTTGCCTGACTACCATCTACGACAGCAAAAGCCAACGATAGCCCAGACGAACGCACCTTGATTGCCGCCTGCTCACCGCCGTGGGCATCCCGCCGAAACTGACGAATGGCAGACTGGATAGCTTGATCTGGGATGCCATCTTGCAAATGGTAGGAATAGAGATCACGCAAGCGAGCAAGGGGGCTTTCCTTGCTGTGTGTCGAAGATTGATTGCTTACCTTGCCAGCAAGCAGACAGAGTCTTCCCCCTTTTGGGACAAGACGGGGGGTTCTGGCAAGCATTTTGTCATCTGGATGGATAAGCGTTGCGGTAGAACGTGCTTCACGCTCTTGGGTTTGCTCTGTTGCCAGAAACCATTGTATGAGATTGATCATAATCGCTCCTCATCACTGCTGCCATATGCACCGGCAGCGATGCTTCTAATTCTAGCATACCCCCCGTCACAGGATGCATCAACCGCATACTGCCAGCGTGGAGCATATGGAATGGCACATCTTGCCCTCGAAACGATGTGCCCATCCCATAACGGGTATCTCCTACAAGCGGGTGTCCCACTGCCGCAAGATGCAGCCGTATCTGGTGAGTGCGTCCGGTATGCAACATAGCTTGCACAACTGCTGCGTCTCCCATGCGCCGCTCGACTACAAAGCTAGTATGGGCACGACGTATGGGTTTTCCATTGGGTAAAATCTCCCCCACTTGTTTAAGATCATAGACCGTCCATCCGCCGCGCTTGCGTCCGTGTCCTGTGATAAGTTCAAATTTCTCTTCCTGTGGCTCGCCTACACAAATGCCAAGATAGGTTTTCTCTATGCTACCCGAAGCGAATGCCTCTTGCAATGGTGCATTGACCTCACGATTTAAGCTACAGAGCAGGATACCTGATGTATCGCGGTCTAGCTGATGGGCAAGGTGCAAGCTGATCGTATCACCATCACGCGCTCGCAAAAAGCGTGTCAAGCCAGCCCGGATATTGTTTCCCACCACATCGTTGAGGGTAGGGGTCGTATACCAGCCAGGTTGTTTGTAGAGTGCCAGAAGCCATGCATCTTCATAGAGCACATCCTCTTGGGTAATGACCAGGGGTTGTGGTTGTAAGGGTGATTGTAGGTATGGTTGTGATTGCGTCATCAACGCTCCTTTTGCTAAAGTACGGTAGCCAAATCTCATAGATGCTTGCGTCCCATTATGGGATGCCCAACAATTATAGGGTGTGACAGATACCTTTCCCTCATTATAGCAATGCAAAGTTCCCCAGGGAAAGCTCTATTGCCTCTGCTGTCTGCCCGCTCTTTTTCCCCCGCTCCCTTTCGTCTAGCATACCACATTCTAAGCTTCATCGGAGAGCGGTAGGGTATACGAGGATAGGGGATGGGGGGAGCCGTTCGGTCTCCCTTCTCCCCTCGGTGGGGGAAGGGTAAGGGGATGGGGGTTGACCCGTGAGACGTTGCATGCAACGTCTCTACAACCTAACCTACCCCTGAAAGCGGGGGGAGGGGAGCAATTTAGCTTTTGACGTAGCCCTGGGTAACGGAGAGTATAATAGACCGAGGAATAGCTACAAATTACAAATAGCGGGAGTAAGTAATCAATAGTCTATGGAACACATTACCATCTTAGGGGTGCCAATAGCCAATGTTACCGAGGACGAAGCAATCGCCCATGTCGCTACTTTGCTGAAACAAGGCGGATCTCACCATATCGTCACGACCAACCCAGAGTTTGTGATGGAAGCACAACACAATGCTACCTTTCGCCAGGTGCTTGAACAGGCAGACCTTTCGGTACCAGATGGGTTTGGGCTTATCCTGGCAGCACGCTGGCAACGAACCCCCCTACGCGGGCGCGTCACTGGTGTTGCGCTCACCCACCGCATCGCTGACCTTGCAGCAAAACGGGGGTATCGCCTCTTTTTACTCGGCGCAGCACCGGGGGTAGCAGAAGAAGCGGCGGCAGTGTTGGAGCGGCTCTACCCCAGTATCACCATTGCTGGTTGTTTTGCCGGTACCCCCCACCCTCGCCATGAGCCTTTCTTGCGACAGTATATCACGGCAGCAAGACCAGATGTGTTACTGGTTGCTTATGGACACCCAAAACAAGACCTTTGGATAGCCCGTAATCAACCCGACCTTCAGGTACCGCTGGCAATGGGGGTTGGTGGAGTTTTCGACTACCTCGCCGGACGGGTGCCATTTGCCCCGGCTTGGATACGCCGTATTGGGCTAGAGTGGCTCTATCGTCTGATACATCAGCCCAAACGCTGGCGGCGTATCTGGGTAGCCGTGCCGCTCTTCTCTTGGACAATACTATGGGAGCGTTTACGTCATAGACAGTAACGCAGTCCCTTCCGAGCAATGGCAAAGATCGGTTTGCCCCCCATCCCCTGCCCCCGCTCCGTTTGTAGAGACGTAGCATGCTACGTCTCTCCGGTCTCCCTTCTCTCCGCGGTGGGACGCGGGGCTAGGGGATGGGGGGATGCGTGGTGGGGGAAGGGACGGGGGATGGGGGAAAGGCGGGGGCTATAAGTTCTTTTTAATGACAAGGGAAAAATATCTACCACATTCTCGGGAGCGGATGTCTGGGAGCAGGAGTGCAAACAGGAGCAATACTCCCGTGATTGTGTGCCTTTGACACAACTCTGCCCCCACATAACACCTTTTCAACAATGCTAATCTGTGGTACAATCTACTATTAGTAAAAGTATTTATCTGGTGTTAGAAAGCCATGCTACGGTGTTTTGTAGTAGGCTTGTACACTGGGGTTAGCTCTTTTGAGGGTTTATCTATTGGCAGGAGAGAATCAACTACTGCTCATTGAAGGTTGGTCTGAATGATAGCAGTTCGTGGGTTTCTCCGGGTGGTGCTCGTGAGTAGCATCGTCTTGCTGCTTGTTGGTTGTATGCAAGCACTACAGACGGGACAAGGGACAACAACGCCCACATTATCCCTATCGAGCACGACAACTAGGCTATCGGGTACGGTAGAGAAAGGCACACCAATGACGGTGAAACAAACAACGAACCTGTCCGCTACCCAAGTGGTACAGGTATCTTCTATTACCCCCACTCAGTACCCAAGTGCCACCCGAACAAGTAGTGTCCCGATGGAAGGGGAAGCAACCCTTAGCCCAATGGTAACGGTAACGCCATCACCAACACGCATACGAGTAACCCAACCAACAACCCCAACGGCGACACCAACACCGTCACCAACGGCGACACCAACACCGTCACCAACGGCGACACCAACACCGATAGTCACCATCGTGTTGCCAACATTGCCAACGCTCACCAATGAGCAGCGGTGGCGTAACCAACAGGAAGAACGTACTCCGTTTGCTACGCTGCGTTCCTATAGTACCAGCAACAGTACCTTGTGGTGGTATGATCCTGTTAATCAACAGCATGTATCGCTTGGTAGTTTTTCAGGAACATTTGATGCCCAGGCAACGTTTATCCTAGCGAAAACCCAAGAGCCGGCATTGGAAGTTCCCTACCAGGTCAATCAGAGCTATGGCATAACGGCTCTTTCTCCTGCGCTACTCAAGCGTATTGAAGGAGCAGGCTATGGGGAATGGATAGAAACCTATGTGATTAGCTCTCCCCAAGTCACGCCACAATAACAAAAACGAACGAGTATCAGGTAAACAAGAAATTCTCTGGTGTTCGTTCTTCTAGGAAATAGCTTTACCTGAAACCTATAACAGGTTTCGCTTTCATCTGCTGAACAACCACGAGAAACGCGGAGACGAGAAACATGTGGGAATCAAGGAAAGGGAGTATTGTATGGGCAGCCGTTACTTAAACATGATACGAGGACAACGTTACCGCAAAGGGGGGGGCGAGTTCTTTACCGCAAAGTCGGTATTGAGCCTGCTGGCTATCGTGGCTATGATAGGGTCAGCCGTCTACTGGTGGGGCGTACAGAGCGAACTTACCAACAACATGACGATGGCTTTAGCGTTTACCGCTATTCTTGTGCTGGCTCCTCCCGTCTTGACCTCCTTTCTCATTCCCTGGTCACCGGGTGGTATGCTGCTCCAAAAAATCAATGCCAAAACATGGGGCTATGCCGTCATCATCCTAGCCGCTCTCTACCTCCTCTACTACTCCTTCGAGATACAGTATAGCTGGTGGGCAACGCAGCAGGTAGTCGTAGACACCGGTTTGGTGCTGCAACAGGTGCTTATTGGCATCATCGGCTTTATTATCATCCCCGCGCTACTCTGGACTCCCGTCACCTCTGAAGAACTCGTCGAGCAGGTGCGCCAAGCGCATCTCGTCAAACGATATGAACTTCAAACACAGGCAGATATTGCCATCTTGCGCGAGACGCTGATGCGGGCGCAAGAAAAAGCCCTCAAGGGGTTTGCGAACCTAACCGTCGCCGAACGGGTTGAACTCGCCGATGCGATGCGTGGGCTTGTTCTTGGTATAGACAACACCCTTAAGGACATTGGACAGAGTGTCAAGACGGTGAGTGGCGCAACGGTGCCATTCAACAGCCTAGAGGACAACGCGGATATACAAGAATACTTGGATTATATCCACAATAGCCTTACCCAAAACGATCTCGCCGACAATGTGTTGCCTGAACCACAGATGGATGCCGCCCCCCAAGCGCGTACCCATCCTAATAGTAAACGCCAACCGGCGTATAGCCAGGATTACGAACAGCAGTATCCTGTTGATGATAGAGAGGAACCCTACCCTCCAGCACGTCGCCAGTTTGAGGCTCCAGAGCGAGCTATTACCAACCAACAACAACGCCCTGCCGTCCGCCTAACATCTGAAGGACAGCATCCAGAGGGCAACACCTTTAGTAGCTATGGTGATGATGAGTAGCTAGAACAACTATGGTAGCACAACGAACACTCCACCACGAGCCAGCGTATCTCTCCGATGCAGAATTGCACGAACTAGCCGATGCGCTGGCTATTCAACTACATGCATGGATGGGCAGGAGAGCCTTACGCTTGCAACGCAGCGATATAGCTGATTTGATAGCCCCCTATATAGACGACTTGGAACGAGAAGACCAACAAGCTATCCCCTGGATCGTCTGGCATCTCTTCCAGGATGCCCGCGAGTTTGCTTTTGAGCAGCAGTACCACTAGAGCCATCGGCATATTTGGTGGGACGTTTGACCCTATCCACTATGGGCACCTAGCACTAGTAGAGGAAGTCCGCTACATGCTTGGGCTCGAGTTGGTTTATGTTATCCCCGCTGCCCACCAACCGCTCAAACAGGGGCAGCATATGGCATCCCCTAGCCAACGCTACGACATGGTATGCTTGGCGTGTCAGGGCAACCATGCGTTCATCCCATCTGACTTAGAACTACATCGTCCCCCCCCCTCCTATACCATAGATACCCTCCACACATTGCACAACCAGTATGGGGATGATGTGACGTTGTGGTTTATCATGGGCAGTGATGCCCTCTCCCTCTTCCCCCGCTGGCATGCTGCCGACCAAATACTCGCCTTGGCACACCTCGCCATTGTTGCCCGTCCCGGTAATCCAGTAGATACCTCCGCCCTTGACACTATTATGCCCAACAATTGCCAGCGTATCACAACGATTGTTGGTCCACAGCTTGATATTGCCAGCAGCACCTTGCGCCAACGGCTTATGGCGGGGCAGCCGGTGCGCTACCAACTCCCTGACTCAATACTAGCTTATATCCAGGAGCACAACCTCTATGTCCCCATCCCCTCTGTCCCTGCTGAGTGACACGGCAATCTCATGGGGTATCTCTCTCACCGATACCCAACTTGCCAGCTTTGCTCGCTATACCAGCGAGTTGCAAGCCTGGAACAGTCATATCAATTTAACGGCAATCAAGGATGAGCAAGATATTGTCGTGCGCCACTACCTCGACTCGCTGTGGTGTAGCCTCGCGTGGCAAGCAACCCCCAATGCCCTGGTAGATGTGGGGAGTGGTGCGGGTTTTCCAGGTGTACCGCTCAAGATAGTCTTTCCCTCGATACGCTTGACGTTGATAGAAGCTACGGGCAAGAAAACACGCTTTTTGGAGCATCTGGTGCAGGTGCTTGAACTGAACCATGTGACTATCCTCAATGCCCGTGCCGAGCATGTCTGCCATATGCCTCCCTATCGGAGGCAATATGATGTGGCAGTAGCGCGTGCGGTAGCTTCGCTGGCAAAGTTGGCAGAGTACTGTTTACCGTTTGTGCGCGTGGGGGGCGAGGTGCTTGCCCCCAAAGGAGCCGATATTGCAGAGGAGATTATGAGTGCCACCAACACCATTGCCAGGCTTGGTGGGGGAGAAATTCGCTGCGACCAGGTGTTGCTGCCGGGAGTCTCTCCACGAATGATGGTCTGCATCCCAAAGATAGCAGATCATCCCGTTAGACACCCGCTAAAGAGCAAAATACAACGTACAAGAGGCCTAAAACACAACGTACAAAATACAACGCGCAAAACGCAACGATGAGGGGGAATCTCCCCCTCTCAAGGGTAGGTTAGGTTGTAGAGCTGTTGCATGCAACGGCTCTACAACCTAACCTATCCCTGAAAGTCCCCCCCTTCCCCCCTGCTCCGCGGTTTATTTTGGCACAGCCCTGGCTACTCCCTGTTACCTTCGTACGCGAATAGCCCCATAATAATGGCTCACCCAGTAGGTATCCCAAATGTTGGACACCCCGACCCCTACTGAATAGGACATGGCGTGAACCATACGACCATCCCCAATGTAGATAGCCACATGGGAGATACCCGGTGTTGATGTATTCACAAAGAACATCAAATCACCTGGGGCAAGTTCATGCATACGCTCTACCACCACCCCATGCGCTGTGCTATACTGCTGTGCCGCAGTACGGGGGAGATAGACTCCATGTTGGGCATAGACATACTGCACAAAACCGCTACAATCAAAGCCGTGAGGGGTTGTGCCACCATAGACATAGGGGTACCCAACATATTGGATGGCATAGCTGGCAACATCACCACTTGGGCGTACCCCCGATGGTGCAGGAGGAACATGCTCTGCCATTGGGACACGCTCTTGTATTGCTGGCGAGATAGTCAGCAGGTCAGCAAACACCCACCCAACAGCCCCATCCTCTAGCTCTATCTGGTACCAATCTTCATAGTAGGCAAGTAATGTGACTTTGGTCTCTGGTTGAGCCGTCCCAATTTTTGCATACAGTGTTCCCGGTCCGTTGTGCAAACTCACAGGAGCATCATTGATTGTTCCAACAAGCAATGCCGGTTCTGCTTCTGTTTCAGAGTCTGTGGCAGCTTCAGTGCTTGTTGGCTCCTCATCCTCGCCGTCTGGCTCCGATGGATGTGCTTGGTCAAAGTTCACTTTGAACAGGGTATACAGCCAGTAATCAGAAATATCAACCATCGCGCTTGCCACCCAGTAGAGGGTGTCGTCTCCCTCTAGGCGTACTTGGAGCCAGTTGCCTGCCCGCCCAACAATGGTAATGGATGTACCTGGGTCTAGGGTGTCAGCGGCAGGATACTCTCTCCCTGGACCTTTACGCAGGGTTACTGGGCTGGTACCCGTTTTGGCAGAGACCTCTACTGGTGCCAGTGCTCGGTCTGGTGATGTTTCAGAAAGTGGCGGGGGAAGTTCATCTTCCGGTGGTGGGTCGCCAAGAAAGGGTTTGGGGGTATTGGCAGGTTCCGCGCCAGGTTCCTCGCCAGGCTCGTTAGTAGGCTCGTTAGTAGGTTCCTCGTCAGGCTCGTTGGCAGGCTCCTCGCCAGGCTCGTTAGCAGGTTCCTCGTCAGGGACAGCTTCTTCCTGATTTGCCGGGGGGGGATTTTCCCCTGTATCTTCATCACGCGCATCACTATCACGGTGACGATCATCATTGTGCTGATCATCAGTATCTACAAGCAGCGGCGATGGACGTGAAGGCTCATCGGCATAAACAATGGTGGTAGTAGTTTTGGCAAAGGGTGACGTGGGTAGGAAACTTACTGCTAGTACCACAACACAGACCAAGAACACGATAAACCGAATGATTTTGTTTCCCCTATGGGGAAGGTGTGTATGGGATAGTTGCACTGCTTGGTGCTTGGTATCAACCATGGATGTTTTATCCTTTGCTTTCAATTGCTCAAACGTGGAGCAGGTTTGGTTTTTCTTTGTGACTATTATGTGACTATCAACGTTCGTTGCATAGTCTGTTCATACCAATTTGAGATCGCTATGACAAGAAACTAGGGTAAATTGGTATCAGCTAGTTTTGCCCTAGCATACAGCTCTAACCTAATCTAACAATTTGGGGCAAAACAAAACCCCATACCTTATTTGGGTAGGGGGCAGATTACCTGCCGCCTTGAGGACGTGTTGTGTCCCTTTGATGGCTATCTTAGCTGGTTCAAATTTTTCGGACTCGCGGTATTATACTTAGTTTTGGTGTACTGTCAAATTTTGTCTCCCTCTCCCCTACCCTTTTAGAGGGGCGTACGTACGCCCCTACAATACTTCTCCCACTACGCGGTGGCAGCCCCCATCCCCTACCCCTTCCCCCACCGCGCATCCCCCCATCCCCTGCCCCTTCCCCCGCTACACGGGAGAAGGGGTTGTCCGAACTCCCCCTCGCCCTTTATGGGAGAGGGGGCAGGGGGGAGAGGGTTGTCGCCCTATGGGAGAGGGGGCAGGGGGCAGGGGGGAGAGGGAGCGGGGATAGAGAGAACGGGGGCGGGGGGGAGCGGGGATGTTGTCCTTGCCCAAGAAGAAACGGGAAACCTATCTGCCACACCCGGAGGGTGTACACTCCAAGACAAGAAGGCAAAAATCGTGTACAATGAGCCGCATAGTGCTTCTGTCTCAAATGAGGCAAGAAAAACCAAGTTTGATCGTATTTCTATGATAAGTAAGGAGGTATTATGTCTTTCCTAAGTCCATCTGTCGGGACACTAGCCCATCAGGTACAACCGCGCCGTGGTATGCTCGCCAATACAACCCTCTACCACATGCTCCTTATTGTGGGGGGTAGCCTCTTTATAGCCCTCTGCGCTCAGATACGCATACCGCTACCCTTTACACCAGTACCCGTTACGGGGCAAACATTTGCGATCTTGATGGTCGGAAGTTTGTTCGGTTCACGTCAGGGGGGGATAACCCTGTTGTTTTACCTGTTGCTTGGGGCTATTGGACTGCCGGTCTTTGCTGGCGGTGAAGCTGGTTGGCAGTATATCCAGGGGAGTACCTTTGGCTACCTACTAGCCTTCCCACTGGCAGCAATGTTGACTGGTTGGTTGGCGCAGCGTGGGTGGGATCGCAAGGTTTCTATGACAATATTGTCTATGATTTTAGGGAACGTGGTTATCTATACGTTTGGTGTGGCATGGCTGTCCATGCTGGTTGGTATGCAGCAGGCGGTGGTGCTTGGGTTGTTGCCCTTTGTTGTGGGTGACATCCTCAAAATTGGGCTGGCAGCATTGGCGTTGCCAGGTGGTTGGAAACTGCTTGCCGCGCTCAAAGGCGAGTAGCTATTGCCCTTTTGTCTCGGTTTTTTGTCGCATGGTGTGTTTGTTGCAAAAAGCCAAGGCAAATGTCACGAGTGGAGCACTTCGCTAACACGAGGAGATCTCCATCCGCTCCATCTCTTGCCCCCGCTCCCGACACCCGCTCCCCCCTGCCCCCGCTCCGCTTGTAGAGACGTAGCATGCTACGTCTCTCCGGTTCCCCTCCCCACGGTGGGACGCGGGGCGAGGGGATGGGGGCTGTCCGAAAGGGCAACGGTGCATACAACGGCTCTCCAAGAGGAACGCACCGCCGTATGCCCCTACACGGGCAACCTAGGGGTAACAACCTGCATCCCCTCTTCCATTTTCAAGCAAACACCCCGTAGGCTTCTGTGGTAAGATACCTAGAGATGACCGTTTGCTTACGGTATTGGTTTAGCACAGAGAAACCTGGGTACTCCGAGCGTTCATAGGGACAAGAGGTATTGATTCGCAATTCCTAACGGAAGGATAACACCTATGCATACTGACCTCCTGAAAAAGAAATTTACCGAGTTACGCCATTCCTCACAAGAGGATGCTTCCCTAATAGATGCGCTCTACCAATGGATTACCCAAACTTCCCCCGATCAGCGACACCGTATCCATCCATACCCAGTCGCCAATGACCTGGGATGCCCAATAGATACTCTTGTCCGCGTATTGTTGTATGGTGTCCCGATGGGTTTGTTTGATCTCTATTGGGATACCCACTGCCCCCACTGCCATATGATCGCCGCTGAGCATGACAACCTTTCCCATCTGACGGGACCGTCTTACTGCTCCATGTGCGAGATGGATTTTGAGGCAGATTTCTTGCAACGGGTAGAAGTAACCTTCTCGCTCAACTCTGCAATAGAAGAGCTAGATATGCCGGCAGTCTGTCCCCCCCCGGCTGTTCTCAACCCACGCTTTTCGCTTACTGCGGCACGAGATGAACAAGACCGTAGCGTAGAGACGTTGGCAGCAGGAACCTATCGCTACTTCAGTCCCATAACGCATGCCAAAGGCATCCTAACAGTGGCAGGGGAACCTACCGAAGAGGTGCAAGAACGGCATGTGACCCAGCAGGAAGGTAACACATTTTCCCCTGACGAACTGGCAGCCCGCCCTGGTCCCATAGCCATGACCCTATCTAATGTAGGACATCCCCATGCTACTTTGGTTATCACCCCCAACGAGCTACCAGTCCTAGACCCAGATACGCTACCGCCACAGCTATCAGGATTGGACATCATCCATTACCCAGAGTTTCAGCAGTTGTTTGGGGGTCAGGTGTTATCGCAGCGGGAACGGTTGCAGATTGCCGCAGTAACCACGCTGTTTACCGACATCACCGGCTCCACCCGGATGTATGATACGCTTGGTGATGCTATCGCCTACAATATCGTGCGTGATCACTTTGACATTTTGTTTGATGCCATTGAACAGCAAGGTGGCAGAGTAGTGAAGACAATAGGTGATGCGGTGATGGCATCGTTCATCACCAATACCCAAGCTATGCAGAGCATCGTCACTTTTTTGGATAAGATAGACCGCTATAACCAGCAACGTGAGGACAACGAACACGTCTATCTGAAAATAGGCGTACACCGCGGAGCGGCTATCCTGGTCAATCTCAATGGTCGGCTTGATTACTTTGGCTCGACTATCAATAAAGCGGCGCGTATTCAAGCCCTTTCGGGGAGTTGCGAGATTACCCTTTCAGAAGAAATCTACCAAGATGAGACGTGGTTTCCTATCTTGCAGGATGCTGGTTTGGAAGGGTTCCGTCGCCATACGGTCAATTTGAAAGGGATAGAAGGGGAGCAGACCATCTATCAAATTTCTTGCAAGGGGTATGTTCCCCCACATCGTCCCCATTCGTTGCTCAAATCCCTGCGTGATATGTTTGGGGGAATGTAGGGGTTTGCTGGCATGAGGAGTAGTTTGGTTTGGACAAGATTCTGTGGGTTGGAACAGGCGGGTTTATCGGGTCAGCCTTGCGCTATCTCGTTGGTGGATATGTACAACAGCTTTCCGGGAGTGTCAGCTTTCCCTACGGGACATTTGCCGTAAATATCATCGGCTGTTTCGTTATTGGGCTACTCTCCCAGGTCATCGCCCTTCGGGGTATCTTGAGTGACGAAGTACGGTTGTTCGTATTAACCGGGTTACTAGGGGGCTTTACTACCTTCTCGACCTTTAGCAACGAATCGTTTGTTCTGCTGCATAAAGGGCAACCTTGGTTAGCATTGGCAAATATCGGGGGGCAGCTTGTGCTAGGGTTGTTGGCTGTGTGGGCAGGCACCACTGTAGCGTGGTTTCTCTGGCGGTGAGCCACAATCCATTGAACATTGCCCCCCATCCGGTCTGCCCCGCTTCCCACCGCGGAAGGGGGGGGAAAGGGGAGAGGCGTAGCATACACCAACTTTCCAACCGAACGTACCCCAGAAAGAGTAAGGGAGCAACAACCTACCAACACGGGTTTGATGCCAGCAGATTTTCTACCGACTGTCTGTCCAGCGGGCGGGAGAAGAAATAGCCCTGGGCAAAACAACATTCAAGTTGGCGTATGTACATCAATTGCTCTACTGTCTCTACTCCCTCGGCTATGATGCTCATATTGAGAATTTGCCCAAGCCGTACAATCGTCTGGACAATCTCGGCACTCTCGCTATCTAGTCCTATCCGGCTGACAAATGAGCGGTCTATCTTGAGCGAACTGGTGGGGAAACGATGGAGATAGCTGAGGGAAGAGTAGCCTGTGCCAAAGTCATCAACATCAAGCTGGATATGCAACGCCTGCAAACCAGACAGCATATTGATAGAATGCTCGGTATTTTCCATCACCACACTTTCGGTAATCTCCAAACTGAGGTTATGTGCAGCTATACCCGTTTCCCGCAGCGTTTTGCCAACATACTCAACCAAATCTGGTTGGGTAAACTGCTTGCTAGAAAGATTGACGCTCATAGACAGAGAGTGATATTGGGGGAACTGATGCTGCCACTTTTGCAACTGTTGGCATGCCTCACGTAGTACCCATCGATCAAGGCTATTGATTAAGCCGGTTTCTTCTGCTAAGACAATAAACTCAGCCGGTTCAAGCAATCCCCGTTCTGGATGATTCCAACGGATAAGTGCTTCAAAGCCAACAATTTTGCCAAATTTCAGCGAGATAATTGGCTGGTAATAGACGCAAAACTCCTGCTGCTCAAGTGCCCGGCGCAAATCGCGTTCTAGGTGGAGTTGTTCAAGGGCAACCGTATGCATAACCGCATCAAAAAAGACGTAGCGTGCGCCGCCCATCTCCTTTGCCCGATGGAGAGCGGTATCTGCATCCCGTACGAGGTCTTCCGAATGGTTATAGACGGAAGTACAGAGGGCAATACCTATGCTCGAGGTAATGAATATCTCATGCTCTTGCACAAAAAAGGGAACGGTAAGCTGGCTTTGCACACGGTCTACCAGTTCAATAATCGAGGCAGGATTGACGACCTGATCTACCAATATGGCGAACTCATCATTGCCGGTACGGGCAATGCTAGCTGTATTTGAGATATACTCTTCCATACGACGCGCAACCCCAATAAGCACTTGATCACTGATAGACGGTCCTAGGCTGTTGTTGATGACTCGAAAGCGATCTATATCAAGCAACAGCACAGCGAATGAGGAGTCTTCTTTTGGCTTCTGGGCAAATCGTTGCGACAATTGTTTGAGAAAAAAGGTCCGGTTGGGCAGGAACGTGAGGGTATCTTGGAGCGCATTTTGGTGAAGTTGCGCGATGGTCCATTGGTGTTCTTTCCGTTCGGTGACATCCGTTTGTGAGCCGGCAATCCGATAGGCGCGTCCGGTAGCATCTCGTTGCGCTAACCCCCGACAAAGTATCCAGCGGAGGGAGCCATCTCGGCGAACGATACGGTATTCATATTCAACGTAGGGAATATGGTGATACAGATGGGCGATAACTTTAGAAAGAAGGCCTTTGATGTCATCAGGGTGAACCCGACTAAACCATTCGCCTGGACCTGTTTCTATCTCGTGGCAGCCAAGGATAGCACGCCAACGGGGGGAGAGATACAGACGATTGGTTTCTAAATCCCATTCCCAGAGACCATCATTGGCAATACGTGCTGCAAGAGAATACCAGTCTGCTTGCTTGGGTCGTTTATCATTGATGCCTATGTTATTTGTCATATATTCCCAATCGTAGCTAATCTGGAGGGTATCCTCTTATGGGTACGCATAGAGCTCTGGTTATAGACCTTACAAGGCTCTCTGGCTCCCTTGCCAAAAATACGGCTACTATAGATTATATACGAAAATCCCCTAGCATAATAGAGGAAAGAAAAGAAAAAATAGTATAGATATGGTTAAAAAAGAGAGGAGATAGGGAAAAGATGTATCAAGAACTAGCAGTTATCTGCTAGTATTTGTCGTATCCCTACGGGTTTCGGAGAATAGCATACCCTTTTTTGGGACAACGATTTGGCAAATTGTGCAACGGGTAAGGAAACACCCCAGGAGATGCGAAAAGGGGGGGGTTCTTCCAATTCCAGGGCGACACCCGCTCCCCCTGCCCCCGCTCCGCTTGTCGAGACGTAGCATGCTACGTCTCTCCGGTTCCCCTGCTCCCCGCGGTGGGACGCGGGGCGAGGGATGGGGGGTTGACCGGTGAGACATTTTCTCCTCTCCCCTAACCTACCCTTGTAAGGGCGGGGGATGGGGGGCAAAAGATGGGAAAAACGTCTGCCCCACACCGGGTATCACTCCCGTTTGAAGATTCCCCTATTGTCGTTTATACTGCTTGCACAATACACAAGTTAGATACTGTGTACACAAGCAGAAAAGCAGAAAAAAAGGAAAGGGCGGTTTCCTATGTGGAAAGTTGTTTTGATCAGACACGGCGAAAGTGTCTGGAATAAAGAGAATAAGTTTACCGGATGGACTGACGTAGACCTCTCAGAGCAGGGAGTGAAAGAAGCCCACCAAGCCGGGCAATTGCTCAAACAAGAAGGGTATACCTTTGATATTGCGTACACCTCAGTCTTGAAGCGAGCTATCCGAACGCTCTGGATTACGCTCGATGAAATGGACCTTATGTGGATACCCGTACATCGCTCGTGGCGGCTCAATGAGCGACATTATGGCGCACTGCAAGGGCTAAACAAGGCTGAGACCGCTGCAAAGTTTGGTGATGAACAGGTGTTGATCTGGCGGCGCAGCTATGATACCCCCCCAGACAAACTGGAGAAGAGCGATCCCCGCTTCCCAGGCAATGACCCCCGCTACCAAGACTTGGAGGAAAAAGACCTTCCCTACACGGAATGTTTGAAAGATACGGTTGATCGGTTTGTTCCCTACTGGCACGATACCATCGCTCCAACAATTATGTCGGGTAAGCGGGTCATCATTGCGGCGCACGGCAATAGCCTGCGAGCCTTGGTCAAGTATCTGGACAACATTTCCGAAGAGGAAATCGTCAAGCTCAACATCCCCACGGGGATGCCGCTAGTCTATGAGCTAGACGAAAACCTCAAGCCTATTACCCACTACTACTTGGGCGACCAATCGGCTGTGGAACAAGCAATGCAGGCGGTGGCAAGCCAAGGCAAGGCAAAGTAACCTCACTAACCACGAGGAGAAATCCTCTTGCTCCACTGTCCTGCTCCCATGCGCCAGGGCAAGGGGGAGCCGAGCCCAACGACCCGCTCTTCCCTGTCCCTATTCCCATGCCCGGTTGTAGACCCATAGTATGCTCCTTTTCTCCGTAGTGGGAGGCGGGAGCAGGGTCTTTCAGGGGTAGTAGGGGAGAGTAACCAAGGTCTCACCGGTCAGCCCCCTTCCCCCACCAAGGGGAAAAGGGGAACCGGAGAGACGTAGCATGGTACGTTTCTCCAAGCGGAGCGGGGGCAGGGGTGAGCGGGTCATAACGTGGTAGGTTTTGCATGACCTACCCTTGTAAGCGGGGCGGGGTATGGGCACAGATTTGCCATTGCCATAACACAAGGTTGGAAATTTTGTGGTAGGATACATGCACAGACATCACAGCATGACTCTCTTGGGAATAACCGATTATGGAAGATGTACAAGAGGAGCTAGAAATGAAATGGATATGGAGTACTGTAGGAAAAGTAGTTTTTTGTCTTATCCTCGTTTTAGCGATAGGTTGGCAAATAATGCCCCCTGTGCAGGCACAGGGCAGAGAAGCCCTGATGTTTCCTTCAGGGCATTGGGTAGATGATACCTATGGCTTTTTGAGCTATTGGCGTGAGCATAATGGCGAAACCTTGCTAGGCGCACCGGTGACTCGTCCGATGGAAGAGCATGGATTGTTTGTCCAGTACTTTGAGCGTGGACGCTTGGAGCTCCATACCGAGCTAGAGGGTTCCCCCGTATTACCTGGACGGGTGGGGGCAGACTATGCCGCCGAACTTTGGTTGAGTTTCACGTTTGAAGCTCCGCCATTACGTGCGCCCAAACCAGGGAATACGTTTTTCTCTGATGATGCGCTGATCCCTGCGCCGGGGGAAATGATCTTTGACAATGGCTTTACGATAAAAGAGCCATTCACCAGTTTCTGGAAGCAGCATAATGGGCTACAATCCTTTGGCTACCCTATCAGTCAGCCATTGTGGGAGTATGTAGATGATAACCTCCTCATGGTGCAGTACTTTGAGCGCACTCGCCTAGAGCGTCACTCAACAGGGCAGGATGGGTACGATGTCCGTATTAGTTCGCTAGGACGCGATTTAGCGTTGTTGCGTGGCTATGACATGACCCCCCCAAAGCCCGGTGACCTTCCGATTATCCCGGTGGCGCAGGCGCAAGTCGTACCTACTATCACGCCCCCCCCAACACCAAGCTCTACCCCACTGCCCACTCTGGAGCCAACTATTGCCCCCCCGACTGCTACCCCCATTCCCCCATCGGTTGCGTCAACGGGTGGAGGGGGCAGCAAGTACATTGTTGTCAACTTGAGCACCCAATGGCTATATGCGTATGAAGGCGATGTTCAGGTCCTCAATGCGCCGGTGTCCACCGGGCGGGATGGCTTCAATACGCCGGTTGGTACCTTTTCTGTTTATGCCAAATATCCATCACAGACTATGAGCGGCAACTTGGGTGGCGAGTATTACTATGTACCGAATGTCCCCCACGTCATGTATATCTATGGTGGGGTGGCGCTGCATGGCACCTACTGGCATAACCAGTTTGGCACGGGGATGCGTATGAGCCACGGGTGCATTAACCTGCCGCAGGATTCGGCGGCGTGGCTCTACAATTGGACCCCTATGGGCACTCCAGTGCATGTCCGTTACTAGCAGGTTGTAGCGACAATTAGGTATTTGCCCCCTGCCCCCGCTCCCATAGGGCGACACCCGCTCCCCCTGCCCCCTTTCCGCTTGGAGAGACGTAGCATGCTACGTCTCTCCGGTTCCCCTTCTCCCCGCGGTGGGGGGGCTAACCCAGAACGCCCCGCTCCCCCTGCCCCTACGCCCATTATTTCACCTAATCATCACCTCCCCATCAGGCATATACCAGCAGCATGCTTGTCCTTTGCTGCTATAATAGAGCCACGTAACAATGGTATGACGGAGGGTGTGGCAGATTTTTTCCTTGTCATAAAAAGATGTATAGCCCTTGTCTTTACCTCCCGCTCCCCCTGCCCCCACCAAGGGGAGAAAGGGAAGCGACTCCCCCTCGCCCTATACAAGCCGCGAGGGTCAACGAGCAGTTGGTACGGGAGCGGGGGCTGCCCGAAGGGGGCAAAGCAAAGGACAGAAAAAATGTCTGCTACACCCTATGACGGATACGATAACGACCAAGGGGTTATGAGGTCAGGTATGCCTCTGAGAAAGTTTAACCATAAGTATTAGCGTTCGTGTTAGAGTCATTGAAAACTCACGATAAGGAACAAATACCACAAAGGAGAAGTAAGCCATATGAACACGTTTTTCCGTAGTCCGAAGACCAATAGTCTGCTCATCCTGCTGCTCATTGTAGCAGTACTCGTAGCAGCATGCGGTGGCCCTGCTGCTCAGCAGCCTGCCACGCAGCAACCTGCCCAACCGCAACCTACCGAAGCTCCTGACCAACAAGCACCAACACCCGTGGCAGATACCTCTGCTGACAGAGAAGAAACCACGACAGACCCAGTAACAGATACCCAAGAGTCCGGGGAAGCTACGACAGACCCTTCAGCTACCCCAACAGCCGTTGCTGCTGCTGGAGGAGAGACAGAATCTCAGCCTGCGGCAGCAGATGAACCACTCCACACCCCCTACCTTGAGTTTGGTGTAGTCCCCCACCTCTTCTATACCGATCATGAGCGGGCATTGCAACTCACCAAAAATGCCGGTTTTGGTTGGATACGCCAACAGGTGGTATGGAAAGATATGGAAATGTTCGAGCCTGAGAAAAAGTATGTCTGGGATCAGCTTGATACGATTGTTGAGGCTGCAAACAACTATGGGTTAAAGCTAATGATTAGCGTAGTGCAAGCACCAGAGCAGTACAATCCCAATCATGGGCTGCCCCAAAATCCCCAAGATTTGGGCAACTTCGTTGAGGCAATAGCCCAACGTTATGGCGACAAAATCCAGGCATATGAAATCTGGAATGAGCAAAACCTCGCACACGAGACTGGCGGCACCATTCGCCCAGAGGATGCAGGACACTATGTGGAAATCCTTATGGAGTGTTACACCCGCATCAAAGCGGTGAACCCTAATGTCTATGTGTTAGCAGGTGCGCCCTCAACCACGGGCTTTACTAAAGAGGATGTAGCTCTTGCCGATCTTGATTACTACCGGGCAATGTATTCCTACAAGGATGGCCTTATTGCTGATTACTTCGATATTCAAGCAGTACACCCTGCTGGCTCTGCCAATCCTCCGGAAACGTTTTGGCCCGATAATCCTAGCACTGCTGAGGGATGGACTGAAGATAGTACCTTCTACTATCGCCACATTGAGCATGTGCGTGAGGTGATGGTTGAGTATGGGATGGATGATCACGATATATGGATTACCGAGTTTGGGTGGGCAACAGAAAATACGACCCCCGGCTATGAGTTTGGTAATCAAGTGACGTTTGAAGAACAGGCAGAGTATATCACCAATGCGGTGCGTATGACCTATGAAGATTATCCATGGGTAGGGGTGATGTTCCTGTGGAATTTGAATTTTGCTGTAACATGGAAAGAACACCTAGAATTTTTGCAGCAGAAGGATGATATTACCCCAGAGGAGCAAGAATTGCTGGACTTGTATTGGAATGAGGAAAATCCAGCGCAACCTTTACACGAACAGGCTTCGTTTGGCATCCTCAATGGCGATTGGTCTCCCCGTCCAGTGTACCTGCAACTCCAGCAAGAAATTGCAGCGATTAAGGCGGAACAAGGACGGTAGCCAACACCTCTAGGTGGCTCACCCCCTTACCCCCAGACATCCGCTCGTTGACCCTCGCAGCTCATTTGGCGAGGAGAGGGGGAACCCACCTGCCCTAACCCTTTCTCTCCCAGGGGGAAAGGGTTAGGGGAGAGTAACCAATGTCTCACCCCCTGCCCTTCCCCCGTAAGCGGGAGAAGGGGACCGTACGGCTCCCCCTCGCCCTATGGGAGAGGGAAGAGGGGAAAGGGAAGAGGGGAAAGGGGAGAGGGGAGAGGGGAGAGGGGAGAGGGGAGAGGAGCGGGGGGAAAGGCGGGGGCTATAACGTCTTTTATACCGAGGGAACCCTATCTGCCACACCACTTGCCCTTTGTATCCCTTCCCAACTAATGCTACAATAGATACTAGACAAAAGAACCAAAAGAGGTATGTCAACCCTGGAGAGAAAGGATATGGTATGAACTATTGGGTGAAAACCATCTGTATAGCAACCCTGCTCCTCTTTGTGCTCGCTGCTTGTGGTGGAGCAGACAAACCAGCACAAGAATCATCAGCAACCGATACAGCACCAACTGCTGTAGGGAAAACTGACGAACCTGATACCCCAGAGGCAACTGCAATCCCCCCAACTACTGCCCCAACATCCCCCCCAACCGCTGTCTCTATCCCTGATTTTGGGGGACAACTCTTTACGGTTGGAAGTGATACAACCTATCTCCCAATGGAATTTATCCAGCATGACACCAAAGAGATTGTCGGCTTTGATGTAGACATGATGCAAGAAATCGGCAACCGGATTAACGCAACCTTTCAGTTTCAGCCATTCAAAGAGTTTGAACAACTATTTGCTGCCCTTGCAGCAGGCCAATTTGACCTTGTGGTCTCTAGTGCTTCGATTACCGAGGAACGCCAGCAGATAGTCGCTTTTTCAGACCCTTACCTCAGCATTGGACAGGTGGTCTCGGTGCAAGCAACCAACGATACGATTACTTCCGTGCTCAGTTTGGCAACTGTTGATTTGGTCGGGGTACAAATTGGTACAACAGGAGATGATGCCGCCCAAGCCGTTGGGGTACCAGAGGAAAAAATCAAGCGGTATCCTACTATAGATAGGGCTTTTCAAGACCTCGCAATTGGGGCAATACATGCAGTCATAGCCGATGGGCCTTTGTCGGCTTATTATGCATCCCAAGTAGAAAGCATCAAAGTTGTGGGGGAACCATTCACGACAGAAACCTATGCTATTGCCCTGCCAAAGGGCAACACTGACCTTATGGACGCTATCAATGCTGCGCTTGCTCAGATGAAAGCTGATGGTACGCTTGAAGCCCTGATGATTCAATGGAATCTCCAAGATGTAGCGACTATTCCCTAACGCCGAATAGCTACCCCTATCACCAAACTATGCGTGTTCCAGACCTTTACCCACAAGCCATCTTGCACCAACTCCATACCCAGACTATTCCCCGTCAGGTGTTGGTCTATAACCAAACTGGCTCCACTATGGACCTTGCTCGTGAACACCTACGCTCTGCCAGCAGCGAAGAGTTGCCCTTGCTCATCGTTGCCAATGAGCAGACCGCAGGCCGGGGACGACTGAAGCGTCCATGGATTGCACCGTCTGGTAGTGCTTTGCTCTTTTCGCTGGTGATGCGCCCAGATTGGATCAAGCCAATGTATGCTTCCCGGTTAGTCTGGTTGGCAGGTGTGGCGTTGTGTGAGGGGATTCGTGCTGCTACGGGTCTCCATGCACGGCTCAAGTGGCCCAATGATGTAATGATAGCCTATACGCCACCAGACCACCCCCACCACCAACCAACTCCCCATAAGGTCGCTGGTATTTTGTTGGAATCGGGGAGCTCAACCCATACCCTATCTTGGGCTATATTGGGATGTGGCATCAATATCAGTGCCAGCCCACCCACACAAGATACCCGCTATCCGTCTATCCACCTAACCGCAGCATCCCAAGCACCAGTCCCCCGTTTAGCTGTGTTGCGTGGTTTTTTGCAACGTATGGATGTTTGGTATACCCGTATGTTAGCTATGCACTGGGATGTGGCATCCCCCCCCCATGACCCCCTCTTTGTCGCATGGCGAAACCTGCTCATTACCCCTGGCAACCATGTACAGATAGAAACGGCTGGTGGGATTATCGCTGGCTATGCCGAAGATGTGGAGCCATCCGGGGCGTTGCGGGTGCGTTGTGCTGATGGGGTTGTCCATCAGGTGTCCAGCGGAGATGTGGGAGTCTAAGATTGCCCCGCGTCCTGCCAAACGAGCCACGAGGGTCAACGAGCGGTTGCACCTTCCCCTTGCCCATGCTATGATCAAATGAACAGAGCATTAAGGTTGTTAGTATGTTTGCTGCTATTCGCACATTTTTTCATGCATGGTTGACCTTGGTCTACTGGGTATTTATGAAGCCTACTGCCCTGCGAGACCACCTCCGCCAAGTAGCCCCAGAATTGACCGATGGTCAACGAGGGAACCGTTGGCAATTGTTGCAAACCAACAAGTTGCTACGACGGTTTCAGTTGCATGCCTTAATGGTCCTCTTTATTACCCCTTTTCTCATCAATGGTGCCATAGGATCACTCCTCTTGATCCTGGGGGTATCCTTTGATTGGTATGGCTGTCTGCATGGCATTTTGTTAGCCCTTGGGCTAGGCATTATCCTTAGCCTGACCTGGGGGTTGACGCTTGGTATCACCTGGGGGCTATCTTCGGGGCTAACGCTAGGTATGGGATGGGGGTTGAGTTTAGGTATTGTTGGGGGGCTATCTGGTGGTCTACACAACGATCTTGTTGTCGCCCTAGCGTGGGGGATTGCTATCGGTATGGCAGGGAGCCTGGCGGTGGCAATGGAGTCTGGGCTTGCATGGGGCTTGATAGGCGGTCCCTTCGTGGGTCTCGTGGGGGGGCTGGCGGGCGGTATGGCAGGGGGGCTGGCGGTGCATGTATCGGCAGTGCTGGCATTCAGCCTAGCCGTGCTTATGGGCGTATTGCGGGTATCCTTTGCGTTGGTTGAGTTGGGGTTTGCTATTCGTGCGTACCAAAAAGCCCAAGAGGATTTTTCAACATACTTCCAGCGGGAAGATGTTATCCAACACATCTGGAAATTGTCTCGACATATTGAGCGTTCCCCGGTGTACGTTGATGAAATGCTTATCTTACCACAGCCCTACCTTACCTCGCTATTGCTGGTTATCTCGCGCTGCCACCTCCGCTCCGGGCTGCGCCACATTGCCCGCGTTGCCAGTAACCCCTTTCAACGTTGGGCTGCCCAACGGGCTATACGAACGCTGTTAGAACAAGATACCGTCCCGTTTTTCCTCCTGGTGCATGAGCTACTCTCTATTACTGAACCCTACCACGCCATTGGGGGGAGCGAACACAACGAAGCCCTTGACCCCTATTTTACTACCCGTCTGTTACTGGCAGAAATAGCCGCTGCTCCACCGGTGCATGGAACATCGGATGAGCGCATGGGCTTTTCCGAAGGACTTGCCCTATCCCTTACCAAGATACTGCGAACACGAAGCGTTTCTCCCTATGAGCCGTTGGCACTAGCCTACCTCTACCTGCTCACCAGCCATGCCAGTACGGATACTATCTTCCAAAAGGTGTTGCCTCTCTTTGAAAAAGCGCAAGCCCAACCGTATGGGCAGGAAATGTACCAGACGTTTCTTGCCCTCGATACCGCGTTACACTGCGAATATCTGGCTGAGGTAGCCCAATGTCAGCAGGTCATTGAGCCTTTACTGGAAATGGACGAGTCAGAAACGCTTTATCCAGACCTTATCCGCGTATTTCACGTCCTGTATGCTATCACCATAGATGCGATGATCTTCTTGAGTGGCGAGCATCCGGTCAACCTGCGAGATGCCTTGCTCAAAGCGCAAGGCAAAATTGAAGAAGCCCGACGGCTCGTCCTCAAGATACATCAGCCGGAACAGCGATTTTTGCAAGAAGGGCTTGAACAGTGGCGAAGGTTGTTTGTCACGGAGGGCGAGCAGATTGCCGAGGGGGTCGAGGTTGAGGTGCTGCCCAACCCATATGTCGCTGGTCGAGCATTAGGCCCAGCAGATGGCAAACTGTTTGTGGGACGGTATGAGGTCTTTCGGCAGGTGGAAGAGACGCTGCATACCGGTGTGACAGTTGTGCTCTATGGACAGCGGCGTATTGGCAAAACGTCTATCCTGCTCCATTTGCAACAGCACCTTTCGCATACCCTGCTGCCAGTCTATTTCAACTTGCAGCTGTTCCAAGCTGGCTCAACGGCAGGGTTGCTCTATTCGCTCTGCCGCACTATTGCCTCGCACCTAGAAAAAGCTGCGTGTCCCGCGCCGGTTGTGCCAACAATGGACACCTTTACTATTGAGCCATTTTTGACCTTCGACCAGTTCCTCAGCGATGCAGAACGTAGCGTCCAGTTGGGGCAGCGCATTGTGCTCGTGTTTGATGAATTTGAGGAATTGGAGAAGCAGGTAACTAATGGGCATGTGGATGAGCGCATTTTCACCTTCCTACGCGGTATGACCCAGACCCGACATGGTATCGTGTTGCTCTTCTCTGGACTCCATACGTTGGAGCAAATGAGCTATGATTACTGGCACCCCTTCTTCTTGAGTGTCAAGCCGATAAAAGTTGCCTATCTATCGCAAGCTGAGGCGTGGGGGTTGATAACCAGTCCTATAGATGAGTTCCCATTGAAATATGACAAGGCGGCGACAGACCGCATTATTACCGCCACGCATGGACAACCCTACCTCATTCAAGCCCTATGCTTCAATCTGATTACCCACTTGAATAATCCGCTCCATCGGAGCAACCGCACGACAGTTGAGCATATCAACTTGGTGTTGGAGCAGACGATTGCTAGTGGGACATATTACTTTGACGATTACTTCTGGGGACACTCCCGTTCGAATGACCAGCTGGCTTTGGCGATCATTGCCCATGAAGCCACCCAACGCAATGGGAAAGAGCACAAGGGCGAGAAGCCCGATACTTGGGTGGAGTTTTGGGCGGTTGAGCGGGAGCTCGGCAGAGAACAAGCCCTCGCTACCCTGAAGCATTTGTGTGGGCGCGATATTCTGGAGGAACGGGCGGTGGGGACTACGTTGTCCTATCGGTTTCAGGTGGAGTTGTTGCAGCTTTGGGTGGCGCGGACAAAGCCCCTAGCACGCATCTTGTTGGAACGTTCTTCAGACTACCCGGAGGAGTAGAGCGGCTCTAGCGGCGATGGTCGAGTTTTCCGGCAATTATCGGCGCACACTGGCATACAAGCGGTCTAGGGCTGCTGTCAAATCTGCTGGCAACGGTGCGGTATACTCTTGCCATGTGTCGTCTGTGGGCAGGGTAAGCCCTAATTTGTGGGCATGGAGAAACTGTCGGCGTAGCCCAAAGGTGGCACGCGGCTTGCGAAGACCATAGAGTGGGTCTGCCAACACAGGGCGATGGATATGGGCAAAATGGACTCGTATTTGGTGAGTACGTCCAGTTTCTAGCACTGCCTCAACGAGGGTATAGGTACCTAGCTCTTCAAGCACCCGATAATGGGTACGGGCATAGCGACCATGCGCTACCACCGATTGTCGCTTGCGATCTTGCGGGTGGCGGGCAATGGGGGCTTCTATGCTGCCGCTAGGCTCCCGAAACCGCCCTTCCACCACGAGTAGGTAGGCTTTGTGCATAGCGCGAGCTTTTTGTTGAGCAGAGAGCATGTGCATTGCCTGCTGGTTGCGGGCGACTACCATTACCCCAGAGGTATCTTGGTCAAGCCGATGAACAATGCCAGGGCGGGTATCACCAGAGATGTGCATATCAGGGTAACGGGACAGCAGCGCATGGACGAGTGTGCCGCTGGTATGCCCTGGCGCAGGATGAACGACCATACCCGCCGGTTTGTTGATGATGACGATGTGCTCATCTTCATAGAGAATATCTAGGGGGATGGCTTCAGGGATGATCTCGGTTGGTTGTGGGGGGGGCAGCGTAATGGTGATGGTATCCCCTGTTCGGATGGCGTAGGATGCTTTACAGGGGGCAGTATTCACCAAGATATGTCCGTCATCTATGAGTTTGCGGGTATGGGAGCGGGAGAGGGCATCTAGGGTATCCGCGATATAGCGGTCTACTCGTATGCCACCGCTTTCTGCTGCAACAACGAGGTGGATAGGCTGTTCGGATGTCATGAGGTTGGTTCCACGATTAATTTGTCCCCATCTCTAGCCCTGATACCAATTTGGTATCAAACCTGCACCAATGAATGATAGGGTACCGTACTGCTCCTGCGGTTTTGGTTTAAGCAAGGGCAATGTCGCACGATCACAGAGGTATTGCCTCTTCTTGCTCATCCTCTCCCTCTGCCCCTTCCCCCGCTACACGGGAGAAGGGGGAGTCTTGTTGCCCCCCATCCCCTAGCCCCTTCCCCCACTACACGGGAGAAGGGGTACCGGGCAGGTAGCGGCTCCCCCTCGCCCCGGAATGGGAGCGGGGGCAGGGGGGGAGGATATTCAAGAGGCGACAGCCTGTAGGTGCTGTAGGGCTTCAAGCCCCGCTTGATAGCCAGACTCAAACGCCTGCTTATTCAAATCCCGGAAGCGTGATGGCACGCTCTCCAATACCGATGCTTCCATTGCCGCTTTCGTCACTGGCTCTGCTATAGCGACCAATGCCCCAAGCATCACGATGTTGGCAATAATTTTGTTGCCCAAGTCTTCGGCAATCTTGGATGCCCGCACCTTGTAGGGGGGGATTTCTGCTTGTTGATCTATTACCAGATCAGGGTCAAGGATAATGGTACCGCCTGGGCGGACATCCCCCTTGAACTTTTGAAACGCCTCTTCTGACATGGCAACGAGAATGTCTGCGGTGACGATACGTGGGTAGCCAATGGGCTTATCTGAGATGACGACCTCGGAGCGAGCTGCGCCGCCACGGGCTTCAGGTCCATACGATTGGGTTTGTATAGCGGTGAGGTTATCGTAAGCTGCGGCAGCTTTGCCAAGCACATGCCCTGCCAACACGACCCCCTGTCCGCCAAAACCACATATCCGTACTTCTTTTTTCATAATACCCTGCTATTTTCTAGGTGTTCACATGTACCCGAAAGTACGCCTTATCCAGGTGGGAAATTCCTGCTTCTGCCCTGTGCGCTCATGGGAGCGTCTGACCCGTAGTCCACAAGCCTATTTTGGGCTTTATGGGCTATCTTTGTAAAAGTACCGAGGATTACCCTAATGGCATGGATAATAGCATGTCCCATAGTTTTTCGCAAGCAGGAACAGGGGGAGTTGTCCGGTGTTCGTTCCCCTTCTTCCCCCAATAAAGAGGGGGTTAGGGGGGCAAGCCCCCATCCCCTGCCCTTCCCCCGCAAGCGGGAGCACGGAGACCGGACGGCTCCCCCTCGCCCTCTGGGAGCGGGGGCAAGGGGGAGAGGGGAATAAAAAGGTAGCCTTTGCCCGACAGACCTCCCCCTGAAAGGGCAAGGGGATGGGGGGAAACCGGATATTGCCATGATTCTGGTTTGCCGTCTGCCCCTGCCTATGCTATGATTTGGAACGTTATTTAAGGTAAGCATCTATGAAAGAACCAGCCTATGTTCCGAAGAGACGGACGACAACCGCACGAACTCCGCCCGCTCCGCATCATCCCAGGGGTATCACCCTATGCTGAGGGGTCATGCCGCATAGAGATGGGCAACACCCACGTACTCTGTGTTGCCAGCGTAGAAGCCGGTGTCCCCCCCTGGCTCCGCGATGAGGGGCGCGGGTGGATTACCGCCGAATATGCCCTCCTGCCACGGGCAACCCACACCCGCACTCGCCGTGAGCGCAACGGACCATCTGGGCGCACCCAGGAGATACAGCGGCTCATTGGGCGTTCGTTGCGGATGGCAGCAGACCTCTTCCTGCTTGGCGACTATACCATCACCATAGACTGTGATGTCCTTCAAGCAGACGGTGGCACACGCACCGCCGCTATTACCGGTGGTTATGTTGCGCTTGCCCTGGCTATTCAGCATATGCAGACCAACGGGCTACTGGGTACCAACCCGCTTCGTAGGGCTATAGCTGCGGTGAGCGTTGGTATGGTAGAGAACACCATTGTGCTTGACCTGGACTACTCCGAGGATAGCACCGCCGAGGTAGATGGGAACATTGTGCAAACGGGTAGCGGTGAGATTATTGAGGTGCAGAGTACCGCCGAGCGCACGCCCATCAATCGCCAGACCTTTGACGATATGCTAGATATGGCACATACCGGCATTGCTACCCTCTTGGAGCAGCAGCAGGCAGCGTTGCAAACCAACGCAACATAAAGAGGAAATATCTCAGCATATCAAGAAAGAAACGCCATGAAAGAACGTCCGAGTATAACGGCATTTTTCCCCGCCTTTAACGATGCCGGCACTATCGCCAGTATGGTGGTCATTGTGTCCAGCACCCTGGCAGAATTGACCGACGACTACGAGGTCATCGTGGTAGAAAATGGCAGCACAGATTATACCAAAGATGTGCTAGAAGAACTCGCCAAGCGATTTGAGCACCTGCGAGTACTCACATACAACGAACCGCTTGGCTATGGCGGCGCATTGCGGGTCGGGTTTGCCCACGCCACCAAAGACCTCATCTTCTATACCGATGGTGACGCGCAATATGACCCCCGCGAGGTGCGCCTCTTGCTCAATGCGATGCGTGATGACATAGATATAGTCAATGGTTGGAAAATAGACCGGGGCGACCCCCTGCACCGCATCATCATCGGGCGCGTCTATCATCATCTGGTAAAATTTCTCTTTGGGTTCAATCTGCGTGATGTAGACTGCGACTTTCGGCTCATCCGGCGCAACATCTTTGCCATGATAGACCTGTATTCAGATAGTGGGACAATCTGTCTGGAGTTGGTGAAGAAGATACAGGATGCCGGCTATCGCTTTGCCGAGGTGCCAGTACACCACTACCACCGCACCTATGGCAAAAGCCAGTTTTTCAACTTTCCGCGGTTGTGGCGAACAGGTATCCAGTTGATTGGGCTATGGTGGAAACTCGTTATCCGCCGTGAGCATATGCGAGCGTTGCGCCAGAAGCGCATGCGCCAACAGCAACCCTAATGCGGTAGGGCGGGGAACATATAGGGAAGTACCGGAAGAGCAGGGAAGAAAAATAAACCGCTTTTCGTAGTAGGGATTGCCTTTTCCTGGCAACCACTGCCACAAAACCGGCTATAGCTAAACGCTCTCTTGTCATTCAAGAGGCAGCATGCCAAAAAACCAGATTCCCCAAAACGACACCGAAAAGCAAGCAAGACCACACCAATCAAAGTCTAGGACGAGAACAGGTAGTAGGAGAAAACCCAAGACCCTAGCGAGAGAAACCCCCTCTAGGGAGAGCATCCCAACACGGAGCATACAAGGGCAGCCCTTGTATGCTCCGTGTTTATGCTTTACCCATCGTCACTACTGCGATCCAAGATGACGTAGAGCAGCTCAAGCAAGACATTCTTTACGCTGTCACGGTCAACGGCAACGCAGGGTACAACCTTGATATGTGGTGGTTGTCGTAACGCCAAACGAAGCTCATCTGGCGACCAGGCATTCGGACGATCCTGTTTGTTTGCGGCAACCACATAGGGCGTGTCGCGGTAGGAGATAAAGAAATCAATAATGCGATTGGTTTCACGAAAGGTCTCAGGGCGGGTGCTGTCCACCAAAATGATGAGACCGAGCATGCCCTCGCTTAGAATCTCCCACATGAAATCAAAACGTTTCTGACCGGGCGTACCAAAGAGGTGAAGCACCAGGTCTTTGCCTATCGCAATACGACCAAAGTCCATCGCCACAGTCGTTTCCTTCTTGATCAGCTTGGTGTCGTCGGAGGCTCGTCGCTCGGTTGAAACGACTTCAATTTCACTGATGGTTCTGATAAACTCGGTTTTGCCCGAATTGACTGCCCCGCTGATGACCATTTTTACCGTCTGCACACCGAACCTCCACTATGGTATGTGCCCTGTGATTGGAGCGCACACATCTTACATGCTCTGGACACGATTAATAATACGAGAAACCAGGCTTCGTTTAACGCGAGGTTGTGCTCGCCCGCCCGTAGGTGTGGCAGGCTTCTTGAGTACTTCTACCAACCCTGCGGTAGCAAAGCCATACACAACACGACAGACATCGAAATCCGAAAGATTTGTCTTTTTGGCAATGGTGGCGAGGGTATCTTTGCCATTAATCCGGGCGAAGACCCGCCACTCTTCTGGGGCGAGCTTCACCCCTTTGGCTTTTTCACCGGGTTGATCCACAAACCGGACGACCATGTCGGTAGAGGGGATACGGTCTTTAATCCGTCCCCATTCATCAATGCGGCGGACACCTTCCATGATGAGGTGTTCCACTGGCACTGGCTGCGGCATGATAGGGGCTTTGGCATCGGGCTTTTGCCCATGCTCAAAACGGAACTCCCCATCGGGCCACCCAAACAACCCATACACCACAGATTCTTCAATGTGCGTTTGGAGAGCTTGTTGCAAATCATCCTGGCTCAGAATCTCCGCACTGACTACCGCCTGAGCAAAACTCATCCCATTGCTGCTGGCGTTCTGTACCTGCTGTGCCTGCTTAACTTGCTCTGGTGTTAATGTTCCTAGTTTGACCAAAAGGTCGCCTGCGAACTCCCCTTCATCCTTTGAAGCATAGACCAACTTGCCTTTCTCAAAGAAGAGAACAGCAGTTTCATTTTCATGGGTTAAATACAAACACCCTGTTTTATAACCTCGGTCCACTAGATATAAAAAATCAGAGAGACCAAAATCCTGGATGTTGCCAACAAGAGCCATCGTTGTGCCTCCAGAACGCTACAACACATCAATTCTCAATAATTCCCCCTATAGTCTACCATAAAATAGGCTATAAGAGAATACGATTTGCAACCACTGGGTCGTTGTTCGTCCCGGTTTCTTCTGATGATGGAGACGGATGGTGTCCTGGTACTCCATCAGCTTGCAATACGGGTTGCAATGCGGCTATCGCCGTGGCTATCATGCTATCATCTGGTTCCCGTGTCGTCAATCGTTGGAACGCCAGCGTAGGAGCCATGATGACTTGCACCCACGGACGATGCGAGTAGGCTGCCGACAATCGCAGGATCTCATACCCCACTGCTGCGATAACCGGCACCAAGACGACTCGTGATGCCAACCGCACCCAAAAAGGCATCCCCCCAAGAAACAGAAACACCACAACGCTAATAATCGCTACCACGAGCAAAAAACTGGTTCCACACCGTGGATGGATGACGCTAAACGGGCGAACATGCTCAACAGTCAGGGGTTCACCTGCTTCATATGCATTGACGGTTTTGTGTTCTGCCCCATGATAGGCAAATACCCGTTGAATATCTGGCAGAAAACTTATCCCGACGATGTAGGCGAGGATAAACCCAAAGCGCAACACGCCTTCGATCAGTTCTCGCCAGAATAGCGATACCCCGTATGATGCCACTACATTTGCTAGGACCATTGGGAGCAGAAAGAAAAACCCGATAGCTAGTGCTAGTGCTACAATGAGCGAGCCTTTGGACGCTTGCGCGACAGTTTCTTCATCTTCTCCTGTTGAAGCACTTGCAGAAAAGTTCAAGGCACGAACGCCGAGGTTGAGCATATCCCAAAGCAACACCACGCCCCGTACAAAGGGGATTTTTTCCCACTTGGCACGGCGTTGGGTATCGAGGGGAAAATGTTTGTAGGCTATCCCCCCGGTAGGCTGACGCACGGCAACAGTTGCTTGACGCACTCCGCGCATCATCACCCCTTCAAGAACAGCTTGACCTCCATAGGAGAAGTGCTGGTTGCTCATGAACTCCCTTAACTACTGACCTCTGACTTACAAGCCTTGACAAATATCTTGCTACCGCACATCCTATCATAGCATGGAATACATCCCACGACAATAGTTCGCTAGTCCTAACTTGCTTTTTGCTTCTGCCTCTGGGCTAGATGCTAGGAACTATTCCCATAGAGCCCATAGTGCAGATACTTCTTAGTATACCAGAGCACGGCATCTTTGCCAAACGTTGACCAGTATGGTTCCGGTTTTCTGGTTTAATTGCTGTGATAGTCGGAGTCTTGATTGGCAGAAGCATCTTTCCCATTGCCCCGATGGGCGAGCATACTGGCGGCTGCTCGTACCCCTGCGACTACCCCGGAAACGCGAATGATAGGTGAAGCGACCTGCTCAGCGACAAAGACGGTAGTCTCGGTTGCGGTATCTGCCGAATCGCGCACCCGGCTGGTGATGGTCTTTGAGATGTCGAGCAGTTCGTTGACCTTTGCAATCATGGTGTTCATCTTTGGGACAACTTCTTTTTGGGTTAGGTTTTGAAGTGTCTTGACTGCATACAATACCGCAAGGAGCAGGATTATTACGAGGATTGCTCCTAGCATCATGAAAACTGCCAGAATAACGATGGCTATATCCCGCGATATAACGCGAAATTCTGGAAAGAGTGCCGCCGCTACGATAAAGGCAATGGCAATCAATCCAATGAGTGCGACCCCAATACCTATCCATTTTCCTGCCTTCCCCACAAAAACGCTCCTTGTCCTGTATCTTGTCCGTTTGGAAACCGAGTCCTCTGCTTTGCCATTTTGCTAACAAAGCAGATTATATCACACTCGTAGTCGTGAGGCAATGAAGAGGCATACCCACGCGGCAATGAGACTCTCTAGGATAGGGACTCCCGCGGGGGTGGGCAAGGTTGGTATAATGCGGATGTTGGAAAAATAGCCGATGAGACAGCCACAAAAAGCGGCTAGGGTGTAGAGGGGAATTTGTCGCCAACGCTTGCCCCACAGCGTATGGACCAGCGTAGCACTAGCTAGGGCTATGAGGGCTAGGAGCACTATGGTAGGGGATAGATGGTCTAGCATAGGGGTAACTTCGTTGCTATGTTGCTGAACAAGAGAACAATACCCCCGCCTTTCCACCTGCTCCCCTTGTCTCCACACTCCCATAAAAGGGTATGGAGGGCAGAGTCGTTGCATGCTCTCCGGTAACAACCCCGTCTCCCCTCGGTGGTGGCAGGGGCTGAGGCGGGGGATTGCCCAGACGTTGCAATTGCCCTGGGGTCTTGCCCTAGCGATCTCTCATTGGTATCTTTATTGATTACTTATGTGTAGTATCGCTGCTATGTCCTGGGAAGAGCTTGGCTGAAGGGTCTACATAGGTTTTGGCACTATTGACGGCTATAGCCGCCTGCCCAAACCCTACCGCTATCAAATCCAGTTTGACGGATGTACCCGCAATATCGCCCGCTGCATAGACCCCAGGCATCGAGGTTGCCTGATTTTCGTCTACCAAGATGGAGCGTTTGGCAATAGACAATCCCCACTCCTTAATCGGTCCCAAATCTGCCTTAAAGCCAAGATTGAGCAACACATCATCAACTGCGATCTCTTCGGTCTGCTTTGTTTGGTTGTTGATAATGGTCGCCCCTTCTATATGGTCTGTCCCATGCACCGCATGCAATTCATAGAACACGTTGATGTCTACGGGGGATGCTCGCAACGCTTGCATGCTGGACTCGTGAGCGCGGAACCCTTCACGACGATGGATGAGGGTTATGTGGTTGGCTATGGGGTGGAGGTTGAGAGCCCAGTCTACGGCACTATCGCCACCGCCAACAATCAACAACCGTTTTCCCGCAAATGTTTGCTTATCTTTGACGAAGTAATGTACCCCTTTGCCTTCCATTTCTCCTAATCCAGGGACGTTGAGTTTATTGGGGGCAAACGCTCCCACACCGGCAGCGATAAGGACTGAACGGGCTTGATAGGTGTTGCGTGTGGTGGTGATTTGCAGGATACGGTGGTCTTCGTTCGTATAGCCGAGGTCTAGCACCTGCTCGCCTAGCTGAATAGATGGGTTGTGCTGCATTGCCTGGGTGATAAGGTTTTTTGCCAAATCTTTCGCTAGGATTTTGGAAAAGCCGGGGACATCATAGATGTACTTTTCCGGGTAGAGGGTGACGAGTTGCCCCCCCATTTCTGGTAGTGCGTCAATGATAAGCGTGTTCATGCTTCGCATACCAGCGTAAAACGCCCCAAAAAGCCCTGCGGGTCCTGAACCAATAATAGCAATATCAAAAATTCCGTGTTGTTGCTCCATCTCGCTATATCTCCACTCTTCTTGAGGTATCAATTTTGGATAGGGTTATAGAGATTGATTATGATGCTTTGCTGGTCGCATACTTGCTAACTGTATCATGTACCAGATTGACTGTCAACTTGGGTGTGGCAGATCTTTTTCCCCCGTCATAATGAAAGACGTATAGCTGCCGTCTTTTCCCCTTCTTCCCCCTATCCCCCGCTCCGCTTGTAGAGACGTAGCATGCTACGTCTCTACAAAGGTAATCCCCTTCCAGGGCGAGGGGGATGAATACCGGGCGGGGCTCCCCCTCGCTATCATCATTCAAGTATGACCTAGCCTTGCCCTACCCCAAACCTGCCTTGCGAAGCATAGCTTCCAATTCCTGAATACGGGCTTGGGATTCTGCATGCGCTTGGGCTTCGGCACGGGCTTGGACTTCGGCGGCTTGCAGGCGAACTTCGGCTTGCAGGCGGGCTTGAGCTTCGGCACGGGCTTGGGTTTCAGCCTCGACACGGGCTTGGGATTCCGCTTGCAGGCGGACTTCGGCTTGCAGGCGAGCTTGGGCTTCGACACGGGCTTGGGTTTCAGCCTCGACACGGGCTTGGGCTTGCTCCACATTGGTCTGTATCCTTTGCCCTTCCTCATCGTACCACGAGACCCAATCTTCATATGGTCCTATCCATAACTCCACCACGCCAATCCAATACCACCCCCGCTCATCGGCAGTTTCGCGTGTGTAGCGTTCTCCATCACCGAGACGATACACCGTGATCGCGGGAGTTTCGCCCGGCTTACGTTTCGCATCATCCACAATGATGTAGTAGGGCACCCCGGCTTGGGCATACCGTTGAACCTTGTTGGGCGTATGTTCCTCCGCCACATCCACCTGTCGGGTACTAGGAGACGTGACCTCAACTACGAGGTCTACATGTCCTCCTGATTGTCGCACATGAACTATGCCCTTCGGAAACATCTGGTGTACCTCACGGATGACCGCAATGTCGGGACACATCGGCTTCACTTGCCCATCTTCCCAGTCTATCAGGGTATCGTGTAAGAGCACGGTCTGGTGCTCATGGACAAGATGGATTTCCAACCCATTGAACAAATCTTTGCACACCGAGTAATGCTCGTGATTTTGCATGATGTGGTCTTCCCATTGCGGATGCAGAACATCCATGAGCGTCAATGGTTGATAGTCTATGGTTAATGTCCCATTGGTGTATCGTTCGACCATACGCCAGCCATAGAAGAAGGGGTCATCGGATGGGGGGGAGAGGTCATCACCAATTTCAATGGGCAATTGGTCAGGTACGGGAAGCGTTTCTGTATGTGTCATAGCTGATTCTCACTTTCTGTCGTTACCATTGCCAGGTATTGTACCATAGTCGAAACAACCCTGATACCAATGGGGGCTGCTGATTCTCCCTGCTCCCGCTCCGCTTGTAGAGACGTAGCATGCTATGTCTCTACGGTTCCCCTTCTCCCCACGGTGGGACGCGGGGCGAGGGGATGGGGGGCTGCCCGGTGGGACGCGGGGCGAGGGGATGGGGGGCTGCCCGGTGGTGGGGGATGCGCGGTTCCCCTTCTCCCGTGTAGCGGGGGAAGGGGTTAGGGGATGGGGGGATGCGCGGTGGGACGCGGGGCTAGGGGATGGGGGGATGCCCGGTGAGCCGTTGCTATTGCCCTGGTTTTTTGTAATCTCAAATTGGTTTGAGCTACTCGATATTGTCGCTTCCTAGCACAAGGCTGCCATCTTCCAATGCCCACGCCCCCCGACGGTTGTCGGTGAGGTCGCACCCCTCAACACTGCCGCCACCATCCTTGCGGGCAACAATTGCCACCTGCTTGTTACGATTGATGTTGCACTGGCGAATAACCGGATTGCCATAGTGTCCAATCTCAATACCCGCTTGCCCATTTTCCACAATAGTACACGTTTCAATGGTACCAGCACCATTGTCCCAGACCAGTATGCCCATCTGTCCAGAATCGCGTATCTGGCATGTACGAATGGTCGGTTGGGCATATTTGCCTATCCCAATGCCCATACGGGTATTGCTAAAGATGTCACATGCCTGAATAAGCCCACTGCCATGGTCCATAATGACAATACCGCGCTGTTTTTCGCTGTGTATCTGGCAACGATGAACAAAGGGGTTTGCCTCTTGGGTAATGCCAATACCGGCTTCCATATTGCCAAAAATATTACACTCTTCTATAATTCCCTCGCCATGATCGTGAATGTAGATACCGTAGCCCTTGACCTGTTCATGGATAGTACAAGCCCGGATAAAGGGGCTACTTTCCTGCTTGATTTCAATACCCGCTCGCTCATTGTCGTGTATATCGCAATCTTCAATCGTGCCACTACTCCGCTCACCAATGTACATACCATCTTGGCGGTTATGATGAATGGTACAGCGGCGGATGATAGGATTGCTTCCCTGGAGCAAGCCTATTCCGGCGATACTATTGCCCGTTATATCGCACTCTTCTACAATGCCGCCGCTCTGTTTGGTAAAAGCTATTCCCGTGCCGATGCTTTTGTGAATAGTACATCTCCACAACAGCGGGTTTGTCTTTGTTCCATGAATAGCGACCCCGGCTTGCGTTTCTGATGAGATGGTACACTCTTCTAGCACCAACCGACCTTGGGGAATATCTACCGCAACATGCGGCGTGTTCTTAGCACTGCTGCGGGCATGGATCGTCAAACCGCGCAACAAGGCATAACTGGTTTTCATTTGGACACAGTGCGAGCCGGTACTCTCAATGATAATCTTGTCTCGCGGACCATCGCCGATAATCTCAACGTGTTTATCCAACAATAGCCCTTCTTTGTAGGTACCCGGATGCACCACAATGCGGGTACCGGGTTGGGCATGCATGATTGCCTCGCCAATGGTTTTGAAATGGGCATAGCCTCCTGGGGCAACCACAATGGTGGGGTAAGGTTGATCGAGGTCTGAGGGAGTGCCACTCGTAGCTTGGGCAGCTTGGGCAGAGTGTGCAGACGAGGCAGGGTCAAGTGGGTTATCTTCCGTGGAGACAATCGTTTGCGCCCCACTGCTGCCGCCATTGTTTGGGGCTTGGGCAGATTTGGCTTGGGCTTGTGTAGAAGCCCCCTTTTGCCCATCCATCATGCGCGATTGGCTCGCCATACGGAGGGCTGTTCGCATAGCTGTCGCTGAGGCAAACCGATGTTCTTTCTCCTGCTCCATCGCCTGCATCAAAACCAACGAGATACTATGGGGGACATGCGGGTTGATCTCGTGTGGGGGACGTAGTGGGTCACTCTTGCCGCTGAGGGTGGAAGAAACGCGCTCAAGGGCATCTATCGGTGGGCTACCCGTGAGGAGGTGATAGAGCGTAGCAGCCAGCGAATAGAGGTCACTACATGGCTCAGTTCCTGTGCCTTGTATCTGTTCTAGCGAGGCATACTGTGGCGTATAGCCACGCACACTTTGTACTGCAGAGCGTAGGGTGTGGTCGCTGGCACTCTTTGCCAAGCCAAAATCAAGCAACTTTATTTGTCCCTGGGCGGTAATCTTAAGATTTTGTGGCTTGATGTCCCGATGGATAACGGGGTATTCTTGCCCATGCAGGTAGGCGAGGGCATCAAGCAATTGGTCAGCCCAATTGAGCACCCAGGGGATTGCCCCTGGGGAGAGAAATTTTTTTGCTTGGCGTTCAATAATCGTTCCCAGGTCTTCACCGGGGATGTATTGCATCACAAGAAACTGCCCCGTATCTTCAACAAAGTGGTGGCTCACCATAGGGAGCACGTTGTGGCGGAGTCGTGCAAGCATACGGGCTTCCCGCTCAAAGGCTTTGCGGAGTTTTTGATCTTTGACAAGCGATTGTTTGATGGCAACGACTTTGCCCGTCTTTTGGTCGGTAGCCTTATAGACGGCTCCCATCCCACCACGAGCTATGAGTTTGTCTATATGGTAGCGTTCCTGTATGAGCGTTCCAGCTGTTACTATCATCACTGACCTACTGTAAGAGATGCGCTAAGTTCATCAACCATTGCGGCACTAATACCTTGAATGTTCTGGAGGTCTTCCAGCGAAGAGAACTCCCCATGAGATAAACGATACGCAATAATACGATTTGCAATGACCTTGCCAATTCCTTTGAGTTTTTCGAGTTCATCTGCTGTGGCGATGTTGATATTGATGAGATCTGCTGCTGTTTGTGCCGGGTCTGCTACGTCTGTGATGGGGGCATAGTCTGGGGGCAAGGCTTCCCCTTTGTATGGGATGTGGATGTGGTCTGCATCGTAGATGTATGCTGCTAAGTTTATCCGAGTAGTATCGGCATGGTTGGTCAAGCCCCCTGCTACTAACACTACATCATATAACCGGGCGTTTGCGGGAAGCATGTATACCCCCGGAGCAAAGACGGCACCAGAGATGTAGAGAATAACTGGTGGGGGAGTTGGTGTTGCGGATGGGAGCGGAAAGATGGTTGCCGATGGGGAGGGGGGGAGAAACGGGGAGAGATTTTCGGAGAGGAGACCTTCTTGTGGTACATGGTTAGCTGGTGTAGCCGGTGTATGGGTAAGCAACTGGGTAGCTAGAAGACTGGTGCCGACAATCATAATGAGTATCCCCAGAATCCATAATCTAGCTTTGCGATGTTGTCGTACACTTGTTGACTGGTGCATACTGATTCCTGTCTTTAACTTGCAATTCCCCCGGTTTGACAGTGCTCTCATGTCCATCCATCAACTTGATTATAGCACGAAAACAAGGCAATTTTGAAGCGCGGGGATAATGCTAGGGTGTGACAGTCATTTTTCCCGTCCTGTGTCCCCTACATTCACCCCCCTTGCCCCTTCTCCCGCGTAGTGGGGGAAGGGGAACCGCGGCAGGTGTCCCCCCTCGCCCTCTGGGAGAGGGGGCGAGGGGGAGAGGGCGAACATCCGCTCGTTGACCCTCGCGGTTCGTTTGGAGCCTTCCGCTCGTTCATACTCGCGGTTCGAATAGATGTAACCCTGTTCCTACTCCGGCTTTATGGCATCAAACGTATACTCATTGTCCGAGTTCCACAATGCCCATCCTGCCGTGCCAGTAAAGGTTTCAGTGGCATCTATCTGCGCCCGCACTTCTGCTGCCCCATACTCCACAATGTATTCATCTGGCACCCATAGCAGCGTGAAATCTTGCAGCCACGGACGCTGTTTTGCCCATTTGCCTGCCATCATGTTGTGACCATGTTTCAGGCTCTCATACACAATTTCGTAGGGGTGAGCCGCAGCATTCTCAAAGCCTAGCTCATTCACGTAGTAGTGAGAGGGGTAGACCATTGGGTAAATATAGTCAGCGTGTTCTGCCATGAGCGACACATTTTGCCCAATCGTGGGTTGTGGAGTCCAACTGGCATAGCCAAAGACATCTGCCGAGAAGAATGCTCCCGCAGCATTGATGGCTTCGTGGGCTTGCTCCATAAAGGTAGCGATGTTTTCATACATTGGCTCTGGGTTGTTTGCCGGGTCTATTGGCTTGGAGAGCACCATATCATCAAGGTTCTTCGCATCGCTGGCAAAACGAATATAGTCAAACTGGATTTCATCAAAGCCAAGCAAAGCGGCTTCCACGCCAAGCTGAATATTGTAATTCCACACGTTGCGATTCCAGGGGTCAAGCCAGGCTATATCCCAGTCGGCATAGAAAACATCCCCGTTGCACTTGCGGTTGTCGTTTGGCTCACAGCCGGTTTTGTCCTGTGCTGCCCATGCTGGCATCGTCTCTGCCAACAGGTTGTCGTGCGAAAAAATGTGGATGCGGGCAATGGTATAGATATTGCGGCTCCGGGCTTCCTCCAAAATAGCCCCAATGTCCATCCAATCTGCCGATGTGCCTAGCTCCTGAATAATCGGCACTTGGGAATCGTAGTAGATAAGCCCCAAGTCCGAGATATTATCCGATTTTAGGTCTATGACAATCGCATTCAGTTCGGTACTATCTATCGTATCGAAGAATTCAGCCAAAACTCCGGGCATATAGGCAATGGTCGTACACTTAATGTAGAGTGATTTCACAAAGAGCGGCTCAAGCTCAATGCGCGTGGGGAAGGAGCCGGGCGCAAGCTCATGTACAGCTTTGCGATAGCCGGGCGCAAGCACTTGGATGTAGCCTGTTTCTGGTAGCTCTTCTAGCGTAAATTCGCCATCGGTGCTGTTACGTATGCGCTCCATCGTCACCGCCGTGCTGCTCATACTGGTGGTGGCGATAATTGTGGCGAATGGGATAGTCTCGCCGGTTTCCTGGTCGGTCACTGTGGCAGTTAGGCGGTCTGGACGCAGCGCAGCATCCAACGTTGCGCTCTGCTCTACCGTGCGGGTAATTGGCGCAAAGCCATCGGCACTGAATGCCACGCGGTATGGACCATCGGGGATGTCGTGTAGGGTATAGTGACCATCACCGCTTGTCGTTACCGTATTGGTTAGCGTTGTTGCCTCGGTAGCCAACACCACACTTGCCCCATCGAGCGGCTCGCTGCTATAACGGTTGGTGACAACACCGGTGAGGATGCTTGGGCGCAGGGCTATCTGTTGGGTTGTCTCGCGGGAGATGGCTGTCTCCAATGGCTTGTAGTCGGGGGCTTGCACCTGAAGCGTAAAGGATTCGGGCAGGTTGCGAAGCATGTAGCTCCCGTCACCTCCAGCGGTGGCGGTAATAGGAGCCGTTGCCCCTTGTGTGGGTTCGTCCTGTTGGTCATGTTGTGGTTGTGGCACACTTGCGTTAGCCGTCAGCAGCGCATCGGCTACTGGCTCGTCGGTATACGCATTGATGATGGTACCAGACAGGGTGTTGGGGCGTAGCTGAAAATCCGCGGTCACATTGGAAGATTCACTCGTCACTTCAGCCAACTGGGGAACAGAAGCCACTGCTATCTGTTGCTGTTCGTAGCCATCGGCATGAATGGTCAGCGTAGCATCACGGCTCCAAGACTCGACAATCACCTTGCCCTGGGCATCAGTGGTGTAGCCTGTTTCACCACCTGTTGTAATAGTTGCGTTGGCGACTGGATTACCCGTGTAGGAATCCAAGATGGTAGCCTGGAGAGCAGGCAGCGGTTCTGCATTGCCGCAGGCGACAAAGAGCAGCAACAACGGAAGCAACAAACAAAACCGTGATATAGGGGCTATTTGTGAAAAGACTTGAGAAACCATTGAGTATCCTTTACGTCACGTTAAAAGTAGATCATATAATATAGACTCGTAAAGGAGTTGTCAAGCAATACATACCAGGGCGTGAAGTACCCATAGATGCACATAGTATAGACAGAGATGTTACTGCATAGCCCGTTGTTGGATGATGCCCGGACATCCGCTCGTTGACCCTCGCGGCTCCCCACAACCCTCGCACCCTTCCCCCTCTCCCATTCCAGGGCGAGGGGGAGCCGCCCGGTTCCCCTTCTCCCGCGTAGTGGGGGAAGGGGCAAGGGGATGGGGGCTGACCGAAGGGGTAGGGCAAGGGGATGGGGGGGAGCGACCCTCTCCCCCTAGCCCCCTCTCCCAGAGGGCGAGGGGGAACACCTGTCCGATTCCCCTTCTCCCCTCGGTGGGGGAAGGGGGTAGGGGATGGGGGCTGCCCGGAAACATCCGCTCGTTGACCCTCGCGGCTCGTTACCCCCTCACGGCTCGTTTGGCGGCAATCCATAGAGTGCTGGTAGACGCTGTTCATCTTCTCGTTCGGTATAGGTCAACGATGGTCCAAAGAACCCTTTGATACGTGATGAGAAGTGGAGTACTTCTAGCGTCACAATTTGGTGGGTCTCCAGATCATAACGAACCCATACTTCATCGCCTATTTCTTCTGCTATTGCAGGTGTCGGGTGGGGAGGAAACAGAAAGATAAGGGTATCTTCCTCTTCTTCATATGTTACCCGTACTATGGGAGCAGATGATTCTTTGCCTGCCATATTTTAGCCCCTTTCGCATAAACAGAACGACTGAGGTACATGGTACTTACGTATCCACGAACACCAATGGTTTCCTGTACATATTTGACAATAATGATAAATGCTTTCCAGTAACCTGTTCTCTTCCCGCATTTAGCCTATAGAAGATATGGGAACGTTCATCTTGCCTACTTTGAAATACCAGATCAGGAGATTGAATCGTTCGTTGAATATCTACAAGATAATCTCGTATTTCTGGATGTAAACCGGGTTCATCATTACCTGCTTTTTTATGCCATGTGGTTGAACTTAGCAAGACGAAAATTCCCTGATAATCACGAATCTTAAATACCCATGAGTACTTTCCCCATAGGTAAAAACTGTTTCCCAAAGTGTTCTATAAATTGGCTATACTAGCCAAACTGTTCAACACTTGCTACTCATTGTACCCGAAAGTATCAAAACGATCTTGGGGTTTTGTGCAAGGGGAGGATGAGCCGTTGCATGCAACGGCTCACCGGGTAGTACCCTATCCCCGCGTAGTGGGTGTGGGGGTAAAGGACACACAGACGTGTGCATTGACCCTAACCCCTTTTCCTCTCGGTGGGACTAGGTACGGGGGATGGATGTGTGGCGTTAGGTGTTTCCATGCTACCAAGCCGCCGCTCCACCAAACGCAACCGTTCATACAGCACTCCTATGTGCTGCAACAATTGCCCAATCATCTGCTCCGCCGTGAGCTTCTCATGCTGCCATTTGAGCATGAGGTCATCGAGGGTATGCATACCCATACGTTTTACTCCTGTTCTTTCCCTTTGCACACGATTACGAAAAATCGAGTATCATAGGAATCCTATGGGGGATTTCCCCTATGGCTTTTGCTACCACCCTATATTGCGCTCTCAAACCACAATATGGGGTGGGTGTACACCTATAACGGGCAATATACCACAGTAGGATGAAGAATGCAACAGATGCAACGGCTTGGGGGAAAATTACGCACACTACGCCAACGTCGTGGGTTATCACAACGTCAACTTGCCACACAGATTGGTATTGGTAAAAGTTTCATCAGTTCAGTTGAGAATAATAATGGTACCCCAAGCGCAAGGCTTATCCTCCAAATAGCTGATTTTTTTGCGGTGTCTGTAGAGACGTTGATGCGGGATGAGCTTGAACTTGACGAAGAGTAAGCGGTTGTTTCTCCCTTATACCCCTCCCAACTCCTAACCCTACACGGGTAAGTCAAGCCGTTCCAAGCGTGAAGTACCCATAGATGCACGTAGTAGAGGTACCGGGCAGGATTTCCCGACAAGAATGAAGAGACGCAGAGACCGGGCAACATAGGGGTATGCCGGGAGCGACCCTCTCCCCCCTAGCCCCCTCTCCCATTCCAGGGCGAGGGGGAACACCTGTCCGATTCCCCTTCTCCCCTCGGTGGGGGAAGGGGCTAGGGGATGGGGGCTGCCCAGTGGTGGGGGATGAGCGATCCCCCTTCTCCCCTCGGTGGGGGAAGGGGCTAGGGGATGGGGGCTGCCCAGTGGTG
>CAYPHM010000024.1:0-43887 GCA_964410555.1 uncultured Chloroflexaceae bacterium
AGGGGCTAGGGGATGGGGGGACAAACAACCCTCTCCCCCTGCCCCCGCTCCCATTGGGCGAGGGGGAACACTTGCCCGGTTCCCCTTCTCCCCGCGGTGGGGGAAGGGGCTAGGGGATGGGGGGACAAACAACCCTCTCCCCCTGCCCCCGTTCCCATTGGGCGAGGGGGAACACCTGCCCGGTTCCCCTTCTCCCCTCCGTGGGGGAAGGGGCTAGGGGATGGGGGGGTGCCTGGTGTTCATTCCCCTTCTCGCCGCGGTGGGACGCGGGGCAGGGGATGGGGGCAAACCGGACGTTGACGTAGCCCTACCAACGGCACCGGCTTTATCCACCACGCTACCGCTCCCATCAGTCCCCCCGCTAGGTAGAATGTGCCAAAAACCAGCAATGAGAAACCGAGAGCGAGATCGTTGGGAACATGGAGCGTATGCAGGTAGGCAATAATCGTTGCCTCACGGGTGCCTAGCCCAGAGATAGATATGGGCAGCAGTGTGACCAGACTACCAAGCGCAATGGTGTAGCTAATGGAGAGGAAGCCAACATGCATACCGAGGGCTATTGCCAAGATATAGCATTGGCAAAAGAAGACGGCGTAGGCGGCGATGGTCAGCAGGGCAGAGGCTACCGCGTTGCCTATCGACAACTCACGCATCCCCTGGCGCATCTCCACTACCCACCCATCGGGGGCAAAGAGCTTGTAACCTATACGCCCCATCTTGACCCCCATATGCTGCATATACCCAAAGGTTGTGGGGTGCAAGAAGAGCACAAAGGGGAACGCGAGGATGAGGACAGAGAGGGCAAAGGAGAGCAGCGGAGACCCTGTTTGTCCCAGGGTGATCAACGCTGCCCCCCCTACTAGCATAAGCATGCCCAAATCAAAGAGACGATCTACCAAAACGCTAGAAAATGCCCGTGCCGATGCTACCCCACAGTCGCGGGTGACGTGCATCATTTTGACGAACTCCCCCAACCGCCCCGGTGTAACAAGTCCAATGAAGATGCTGCCGAGGTAGGCAAGAAAGGCTTTACCTATAGCATAGTCTATCTGCTGCGAGCGCAGGATAAGCCGCCATCGCCACGTTTTCAGGGCTAACATTGGGATGTTGAGCAACACTGCCAGCAGGAGCAGGGGCAGTGCTGCCTGCTGAAATACGCCAATGAGGGCAGTATGGTCTACCTGCCAAATGAGTATGGCGAGCAACACTAGTCCAATGAGACTTGCCCACGGGAAGGAGCGGGAGATAGTCTTGGTTTTCATTGTGCCGTACTGTTTGTAATATCCGCTTTCTCCCCCACCAATACAATGTATGCACTCAGTGGTGTGGGTTCATTCATACTACCCACGAGCGATGCTATAGGACGTGGCAAACGGTTAGGGGTGATAAACCCAATAGACTCACACGCCAATACCCGTAACCCAACCCGATGGGCTAGTTCTTGAACAAAAGAACGGGTATACTGCAATGACAACCGCTCCTCTGGCTTGGCTATACCTAGTGCCAGCATTAAGGGATTGTTGCGGTTTGGCTCATGGATAACGACATACCGATTGCTTACCCGACTCATTTCAGCCACAACATTTGCCGGCTCTTCAATGTGGTGCAGAATGTTTGAGCAAAAAACGAGATCAAATGACTGATCAGCAAAGGGAAGTTCCAATGCAGAAGCCTGAGCAAGCTGTTTGCTAGGATTCATTGCCAACATTGCATGGGCATAGTCAATCCCTACGGTCTCGCCAAACTGCTCAAAATACCATGTAAAATAGCCATTGCCACAGCCAACATCAAGCACACGGGCTTTGCGTGGCAGAGTGATATGTTGAGCGGCAAATGCCAGCTTTGGCTGGACAAAAGCAGCGACAATGGGGTCTGTAGGATGTCTTCGTTTGCGCTGCCCTTCCCAATAGGCTTTTTGTCTATCTTGGGTTGGGTCAGGGGAAGTGGATGATGGAGTGGTAGCAACAGGTGTAAAGTAGTCCAGATCACGCTCCATCTGAACCATGCTCTGTGCTGGCGCACCGTTGCTCAATTGCATGGTACGAACCAGCACCGACCCCTGATTGAGCGCAGCGAGGTGTTCTGGCTCTGCCTGCCACCCGCTTATGCCTAGCTCTTGGCTCTGAAAGTAGCGGCTCTGTGGGACATACCGCACAAAAAACTCATCCCCTATGGTTAGGGATTGCACTCGTTCGCTCCCCAAGACTTGGAGTTTGTCTATCATCTTAATTCCATCATCATTCACTTGGAAAGAACGGTGATGACGAATAAATACAGGACGGCGACCAAGCATCAGCGTCTTACGGATACCCCCCTTGAGGGAGTGGGAGAAAGGCGGATACCATCCAAGCGCAACAAGCGCACTGCGAAAGATAATGTTTTTGATAGGGGTAAAGCGTTTGTTCGATGGGACGATGTGGAGAGAGCCTGTGACATCCCATCCCTGGTCGTCAGCTTTGGCAACTGCTGTGGGGTCTACCCACTGTGAGGTAATCACCCGTCCATCTTCCAAACTACCAAGCACCCCACAGTCATTTAATAGCAATTCCCCACTCTGTCGGTCAAATACCTTGACCACACCCCCTTTTGCAAGATTGGCAATAACGTAGTGTTGGTCGGTTGTGGAGACAAATACCCGCGCTCCGGGGAAATAGCGTGTTTCTTGATCCTGTTCGTAGGGGAGTGAGGGGAGCTTTGCGGGACGGTGCGTATAGTCCAAGTAGGCTTGCAAAAACTCCGGCACACGATAAACAACATACCGGTCTGAAATGATCTCTGGTGGTACGAGTTTATCTTGTGCGAGACCCTGGAGCATCTTTTCTGCCACCGATGCAGCCAATGGTATCTCTTGCGCCATCACTTCATAGCCGTGGGCATAGAAGTGTAGCGTATTGCGACTCCCCATACTGCCACCATAAAACCCATTAGGATAGGCAAAATAGCTGCTAAAGTTGACAGATTCTTGCATCACCTTGAGCAGTTCTGGGTCAGGGTTGGTCTGGTATATCTTGGCTAAAAAGGATACGGTAGCCGAGAGATAGCCGGGGTCTACGCCGTCATACTCGCGTGACCAACCCTCAGCGTGATGGTAGCTCAAAAAGCCTTGCCACAACCGAGAAAATCCTGTCTTGAGGGCATGGTCGCCAAGCAGTTCGTAGCTCTTCCATGCTGCTAGGCAAGCCATAGCGTGATGATTTGCTAGGTGATCTTCTTCAGATTCACCAGCGATAATGAGGTAGGCAGCTTTGCGAATAGCTGTCAGTACCCGTTCAGCTATGGTAGGGGGTATTTCATCCTTGAGCAAATTGTAGGCTTCAATGCTGGTAAAGGTAGTAAAGGCTGTAGGACCGACCCATCCACGCTCATAGGGATAAAACTCATCAAACGACCCATCGCTATGTTGAATACTTGCCCAATAGTCTAGCCCTGCTATAGCCCAATCCCGAATCTTTGGCTGTCCTTTATAGATGCTGTCTGGGAAGTCATAGGTATAGACCAATGCTAGGGCATGAACAGCAAATTGTCGCACAGCATCAGGAAAATCAGAGGTTTTATCTAGCCAATAATCACGATGAAAACATCCGTAGGTGGGCGACAGTGGGTTGCGGTCTTGGTTGCCCAACAATCGCGGTATTTGTGCTAGGGCTTTTTGAGCATACACATGGCGCAAATCAGCCATTTACTCCTCCTTTTTACGATACAGACTCGGCATACGATGATTGATCAGCTCTGCCAGCAAGCCAAAGATTGCCACCTGTATACCTGTCATAGCGATAACAATAGTCGTCACATCTGCTAGTTGCCCAAAGAGCACCCGCGTTGCTACTCCCCATACAATAGCCAAGACAATCATGGCAACACTCATAGGGAAAAAGACTTTGAGCGGGACAAAATAGAGTCCCATACGCAAGATCAGTCGCACAAAATTTGCCGTGTCCCGGATAGGCTTAATCTTAGATTTGCCTACCCGCTTGTGGTAGTCTATTGGGATGTAGTCTACCAAATAATTACCCGTGAGCATAGCCAACGTGATGGTCGTGGTGAACGAAAAGCCATCTGGCAGCAGCGTGAGCAACCGCAGCGCAATATCAGTGCGAAACGCTCGCAAGCCAGAGTTGATGTCGGGGATAGTATCCCCCGCTACAAAGTTGGCAAGTTGGTTAATAACCCACTTTGCCGGGCGGCGCACCAATGGGATAGATACAGTATCACCCGTGCGCGAACCAACAACCATATCATAGTTGTAGGTTGTCAGGGTGTTGACCAATGTAGGTATTTGCTCGTTGGGGTATGTGCCATCGGCATCGGTAATGCAGACCAGTGGGTAACGGGCATGGCGTATGCCGGTTTTGAGGGCAGCACCATACCCACGGTTGGTCCTGTGACACAGGACCGTAGCATACGTACTCTGCTCGGCAACGGTGGCGGTGGCATCATCTGAACCATCGTCTACCACGATGATTTCATACGTGAGCGTTGATTGCTGCATCACCTCGTTGATCTGGTCAAGCACGGCACCAATGGCATGCTCTTCGTGGTAGGCTGGTACCACAATACTTACCCCCTCTTGAGGTGGTGTTGGTTGTCTGTTTTCTGCCGCTTGCGCCATATCAGGTATGGTGTCCTTTGCCATTTTTCAACTATACATCTTGTGGTTATGATACCGCATCTAAGCCAGGTTGCAAAGGGGCAGTGGGCGGGAGAGACGGTGCAAGGGCACCGTCTCTCCCGCCCAAATCTCTCCCAGGGAGCAAGCAAGAACCCTAGGCTATCGCTAGATTTCATCATACAATTCTAGCAAGTCACGCCATTCTCCTTGCAACTCCTCACGACGGGCTGCATAGAAAAAGTGGTCTACCCCGTGCTCATCACGGTATACCAAATCTACCTGACTCCGCATAGGGCGCATATAGCCCACATTTCCCCACCATCGCACTTGCGAATCATCAAGTGGCGTATCTTGTAAATACATCCGTGCCGCATACTCGCGGACAGTCCCTATTTTAATATCCTGCAATCGCCAGGGTGCGCCACTTGTATCTCCCGTCCGCAAATCACGAAAGACATACCGCCATTCGCCATCCTCGCCTGGTACTGCGCTAACCACCTCAATACCGGTGCGGGGGCGGGCTAGGCGAATGAGATTGAGCCAGGGGTCAGTGAGCTTCACCAACGGTACCCCGTTGTACTCCTGTATCCCGTTGCCATCCTTGTCACGCATGACCAGATCAAATCGCGTGACTCCCTGCTCATCCAAAAAGATACGCCACAACCCCCCCCGCCCACGCCAGCGGTGGCGGCGGTCTCCCCAGGGAAAAGCCAGCTCTGGGAGATTGGGGGAGGTATCATCGCTAGGCAAATAGAGAGAAGCTTCATCCTCTTCATATATCTGGGGTTCTTGCTCCACTTCCTCATCGCTACGCTCGTGGAGTAACTCTGCCCAACCTTCGCTCAACCCCCAATCTGACACGCCATAGAAGACATGGCTAATTAACCCATTGGCATCACGATGGACCAGGTCATACTTGATACGACTACCCTGGCGATATGCTCGCCAGATACCGAGTCGCCCCCGCCAGTGTATCTGGCTATAGATGTTGGTTTTCCCATCCCGTATATCCTCGTGTCGCCCAATAGCATAAGCCCAAAGGCCCTGGGCTTTATCACGAGTAACCCCGGCTGTCGTTCGCAAATCACGGACTTCATAAAACCACATCCCCCCGCGTTGTTGCTCATTGACAATCTCCACGCCACTACGGGGGAGGTCTAATTCTACGCCACTGTCCAGTGGTGAGTCGCCTCCTTCTGCCAGCGCACGACGGCATAACTGCATAATCTCCCCACGATTAGCTGTCACCGTTTCGTCATTTCGACGAACAAAGACTTGCCCATTGTTGCTGAGATAAGGGGGCAAATCATCCGATTTGATCTCAACCCGTACTACATCCCGCCCCTCATAGTTCATCAATTCCAATGAGAGATAGGGTTGTTGATCCAGGTTTTCTTGCACTCCCCGACGCAACGCTTCACTCACAAGGTCTGGACGGACACACTCGGTTGATGCTTCCGGTGTTTGACATTCCAAGAACAGGATACCGCCACCAGCATTGGCTAAGGCAGCGACATCTTGCCAAAACTGTTCGGCATCTTCAGCCTGACGAATAGGCCGTAGGATTTGCCGTTCAGAGACCGCCCCAAAGCGGAGCGCGTCTAGTTCCCACTGTTTCTGGTCGCGCTTGGGGACTCGTACCCGGTCAAACTCATCGCCGGCGAATAACTCCCGCAGCATATCAAAGGTATTTTCTGGCAGGAGCAGCTCAATATACCGATCCCCAATCCCATGTCGGTGCCAATCTTGCCCATGATTCCCTGACACTCGGCGGAGTCTATGGGCATCACTCCCTTGGATACAAAACATTCTCCGCCCATAGTGTTCTGTCTTACCATTGTAAAAACTTGGTGACGTGAACTTTTCGTGGTCAGTATAAAAGTTAATAAACTCTAGTGCTGACAAAAAGGGACTCTGGGTTGCGGCAACCCGCGATTGTCCACTCGTCCCCATCCGTATAGTCTCAGTTATCACGCCATTGGGACCATTTGCATGGGGAGCTATCACCAACCCTCCCGATTTAGCGATAACCTCATAGGCTTCTGTGACATGGCGTGTATTGGGGATACCACAAATGCCTGATTTAAGCAAACTCGATGGAATACCTAGCTGAAGCAACGTTGCTTCCAACACACTGATAGGGGTATCTGGTGAAAACACCCCAAGGACATGTGCGCCGTAATGAGAAGTAAACTCGAATCCCGGTAACACCGTGATTTTCTTCAACAACCGGCGAAATTCCAGTAACCGTTCTTCATCTTCGGATATTAGCCGTCCTCGTTCTTCTAAGGTCTCCAAAATATTGATTTCATGCCGAAATTGCTCATATCCATGTACCGTATTATGGTCAGTAAAGGCAATAATCTCTAACTCACGATTTTCGGCTTCCTTGAGAATATCTAAGTAACTAATCTCCGGTTCAGCATAATCTTCTGATGCAGGCGTGTGTATATGGAAATCAGCACGTATCCAGCGCATTTCTTTGCGTTCTTCTAATGTATGTATCATTTCTCTAGCTCCATAAGTAGTTTCCCAATGACAAAGCGATTTCTTTTCAATGGCTATATTTCTCAAAAAGTTGTCTTGGGAAACAGAAAAATAATCAGCCTTTAGCCAACTTCCTTTCGCCACTGGTCTTTACGTGACCTAATAATGATGGCAAAAAAGTATGCCCATATCTTTTCTTTGGTCGTGGGGAAACCAACAATAATACCCCTTTCTATCAACCAATATCGGGGCTATGCCAAAAGCAATACGCCTGGAACAAAGCGTTTCTGTCTATGTCTGCTCCTTCCTGGTTTAGTATGCGAATACCCATGGAATATCAGGGATGCCCTTTCCTCCGGTGCCTCAAAGCCAAGAACGTTTTGATTGATTTCGTTTTCAGTATACCGTAAAGCAGTCTCCATGACAACACCAAAGCGAGGGGCATAGGGCTACGTCAAAGTCCGAGCAACCCCCCCTATCCCTTTCCCCCTGGGGGAGAAAGGGGACCGGGCAGGGAGTCGAATCCCCCCCGCCCTTTATGGGAGCGGGGTCTGGGGGGAAAGGGTTATCGCTTTCAGGGGTAGGTGGGATTCCAGGCAGAATGGAACCAGAGATAGCCAGAGATAGCCAGAGATAGCCAGAGATACCGGACAGAGGTTCCCGACAGAGACGCAGAGACGCAGAGATTTCCGACAGCTAAGGGCTATGCGGTAGCATCTAGTCTGAGAAATCTTGCCCGGCATCTGGGTGCATCTACATCCATCTATGGTTAACCTTGTCCGGTAGGTCACGTTGACCTACCCCTTGAAAGGATGGGTCTGGGGGAGAGATTTATCGCCCTATTCGAGCCGCGAGGGTCAACAAGCCGATGTAGGGGAACATGAGCGAGAGGGTGGACAGCAGGGGCAATATAGCCTTCAATCTTTCATTGGATAACATAGCTTATGGTGAGGGAAAAATGTCTGCCAAACCCGCGTGTAGTGGTTAAAGATTTGGTTAGGGAGCATTGGGAGCATGGAAGAAAAAAGGTGTGCTTGGTGCCGAGGGAGGGAATCGAACCCTCGACCTAACGATTATGAGTCGTTCGCTCTGACCCCTGAGCTACCCCGGCGTTCGCAATCACCCGATAATAGTACCATGCTCCTGCACAAGCGTCAAGGGGAAATTCTGCTATGTTGGCACCAACACAGAATTGACTCCCGTCTCACCTAATGCTACAATGCACCATATCAGAGCCAGCATGTATCTGGTAGAATAGGTATGCCATGCAAGGGCTACCAACGTCCCCTTTGATACTACCCTGGCTGTTCATACCATGACGAATAATTTACATAACAAACATATTGTTTTGGGCGTGTGTGGTAGCATCGCCGCCTACAAGATTGCAACCCTCGTCCGCAACCTAACCCTAGCAGGGGCAAAGGTAGATGTCATAATGACTGAAGCCGCCGAGCGGTTTGTCGGTACCGCAACGTTCCAAGCCCTTACTGGTCGCCCGGTGCTTACTGATATGTGGGATCTGCCAGAAGACGGCGTAGTTGGGCATGTCGCTCTCGGCACAACCGCCGATATGGTCGTCATCGCGCCTGCCACCGCAAACACGCTGGCACGTCTAGCCGCAGGCATCAGTGATGATCTCCTAACCACCGTTGTATTGGCAACCACTGCGCCTGTCCTCTGTGCTCCGGCGATGAATGTGCAAATGTACGCCGCCACTGCCACACAAGAGAACATCGCCACGTTATGCCGCCGGGGGTTTACCATCCTTGAGCCTGAAGAGGGACGGATGGCTGAGCCAATGCTTGGCAAGGGCAGGTTGCCAGAACCCTACGAATTGGAAGGGCAAATACGCGCCTTGTTTGGGCGCATGCGCGGAGCCCTCCGTGGACACCGGGTTGTCGTCACGGCAGGCGGCACTCGTGAGCCAATAGACCCCGTGCGCTACGTTGGCAATCGCTCATCCGGCTTGATGGGCTATATGCTGGCAGAGGTAGCCCGTAATTTTGGGGCAGAGGTGACGCTCATTAGCGGACCAACTGACCTCACCCCGCCGGCGGTTGTTGATGTCGTCTCTGTAGAGACGGCACAAGAAATGCGAGATGCGGTGCATCAGTATTGTGAACAGGCAACAATTCTGGTAATGAATGCTGCGGTGGCAGACTTTCGTCCAGAGCACTTCGCCGAGGAAAAGATTAAGAAGCAAAAACAGTCCGGCATGGATCTCCATCTTGTCCCAAATCCAGATATTCTTGGGGAACTAGCGCAGCGTACTGATCTGTTTAAGGTCGGGTTTGCTGCCGAGACCCACGACATCCTCGCCAATGCCCAATCCAAGTTAGCCCAAAAAGGGCTACACATGATCGTTGCCAATGAAGCTATCGCCAGCATTGGCAAGCAAGACATCCAAATAACGATTATTCAGCCTGATATGTCGGTTGTCTATTTGGAACGACAGCCAAAACACCAAGCAGCAGCAGCAATTTGGGAAGCTGTTATCAATGCCCTCACCAAAAACTACTGAAGCAAAAAGGGATAAAGGGATAAAGCAAACATAAGGAAAGAGCCAAGAACGCTCTTTGTATGACTATAGATACTTATGGAAAAAAAGCCAAAAATGACACCAACTGATACCCCTTCAACACCAAGGACCACTGGACAAGCAGATGGGACAAGTGGGACAAGCGGGACAAGCGGGAAACCAAGTGGGCAATCATCCAAGCCCACCACACCGTCAACTGCGCCAAGTAGCCAGTCGGCAAAATCGTCTTCGCTATCAAATTCGCGTGCTACTGCGGGCAACCAGACAACCCCCATACCTGCAAGTCAGCCGTCTGGTAATTCTGCGGTAAAGCAGGAATCTTCGGCAGAATCCCCTCCCGCTGCGGTACGTCAGCAACAGTCAGCAAATAATCATGCTGCGACAAAGCAAAGTCAGCCGATAGACCGCAATGCGGTAACGCAAATTGGACAGGTTATCCAGGGGTTGAGTAGCAAAATTTCGCAGCGATTGCCCACATCAGATACCGCGTCACAGCAGCAGCACAAAACCCACGATAAGCCAACCCTGAGCCGCGAGGAGATCGCCTCGCTCATCCTAGCCCTGGGCGACACAGAACACCCCAATCACGTCAACTCCCTAGAGATGCTGGTGGAGGCAGGACACCCTGCGGTGGGTCCGCTCAAGGATGCGCTCAATGCAGATGTTCCCTGGCTCATCTCCTACCGGGCGGCAGAAGCCCTGGGGCGCATTGCTGATGGGCGGGCAACGGGGGCACTTATTCAAGCCCTGCGCCACCCGAATAGCAATGTGCGTTGGAGTGCGGTACGGGCGTTGGCGCAGATAGGCGACTTGCGAGCATTGTTTGAGCTACGCAAGGTTGCCCAAGAAGACCACGGACGCACCAGTTGGGGCGAGTCGGTGGCGGGGGCTGCCCATAGTGCGCTTGACCAGATACAGTCGCAGAGCGTCTGGAGCCAAAGCGTTGAACTGGTCAAGACTTCTATCACTAGCGTGTTGATGATTTTGTCGCTCATCCTGGCGTTTAGCATCTTTACCACGCTAAAAAAAGACCTCCAGCATTTTGGCAACGATAATCCCACCCAGGTGATGGCACAGATGCGCTCGGTTGCGCCTACTACCGGTGCCGATTCTGGGCAGTCCGGTGATTTGCAGGCGGGTATGCCGCCGCTCATTGCCAGCCCGGTGATTGAAGATACGATGCCTATAAGCCTCACCGAAGACCTCACCCCGACCACGGATGAGGAAGAGGAGGAGGATATGGCAAACGAAGACCCAGAAGAGGACGAGGAGCCAGATGAGCCTATCACCGGCAAGGTGCTGAGTGGGGCTAATGTGCGTCCCTCGCCATCGGTGCAAAATGAGCCTATCGGGGCAGTGAACCAGGGGGATGAGATTATCTTCTTGGGGGCATCGCCGGATGGGATGTGGTACCACATTCAGCTTGGTGATCGGCACGATGATAGCTCCTCAATTGAGCATGAGGATGGGACAGAGTCTGGGTGGATACACCGCGAGCTCGTCTCTACGCCAAAGGGTGATGTGCCAGTGGAAGATGACCGCGACAATGGCAACGGGCGTGGCACTCTTAATGATGACGATGGCGATGATGGCGAGGGGGATGGTGATTTGTGAGAGCGCAACATTTGCGGGATGTCGTGCGGTTTTTCCGCACCATGTACCATGCTGCGAAAGCGTATGGAAGACCACCTGATAGATGAAAAAACCCTTCACGGTATAGCTTTCTATAGTGGTGGCATCTCCCTGAGCCAGCCCCCATCCCCTGCCCTTCCCCCACTACGCGGGAGAAGGGAGACCGGACGGCTCCCCCTCGCCCTATGGGAGCGGGGGCTAGGGGGGAGAGGGCAATAACAATGGAGACGTTGCCCAACAGACCTACCCTTATAAGTAGGGGATGGGGGGGCAAGGAAGCACAAAGCGCAAAGCAACACCGGGCACGTTCCGAATCTCTGCGGTTCTGCGTCTCTGCGGTTCTGTCGGGAAACTCTGTCCGGTATCTATGGGTATCTATGGGCATCTATGGTTACATTCTGCCTGGTAGGTCGCGTTGACCTACCCCTGTAAGGGATGCTCTACCCCCCCGAAAAAAAGGGGTACCCATCTCCCCTTGTCTGTGGTATAATCAACCCGTTTTAGGGAAAAAGTTATGATAGGGGAAACCGCGTGTTTGTTGTATCACGAAACCATCATATATACCTCTGGGGGATGCTCTGCTGCCTGCTCCTGCTGCTCGCAGCCTGTGGAAGCGCACCGCCTGCTGCCGATGCTCCTGCACCGGGAGACCAGACCACTACTGACAGCACCACTGGACAGAACGGCGATACCGCTGACCTCTCCAGTGGATTACTGCCAGCAGAAACCGGCGTTGTGGTCTTGCTGACCCCACAAGCAAGCACAAACAGCGAAACCGAACAGGCAACAGTTGATGCGGCACAGCCGGCATCTGCTACGGATAATGCACAAGATGATGCACAAACGGCGACCCCCATATCCATAGAAGACCTGGAATTTTCGCCAACAACTACCCCCACTCCCTCGCGTTCTCCTACCGCAACGATGACTCCTATGGACGAGGAAACGGACGAGAGGACAGAAACCCCAACTCCCACCGCAACGCCAACAGAAGAAATAACCGAGGAACCAACCCCAACACTTGACCCACGCCCGGTAGTTCCCAATCTCATTGGCATGGGCGAACGGAGTGCGCGAAACCGGCTCTTGCAACTGGACCCAACATTGCTTGTGCGGGTAGAGGAAACGGGACAGTGTAGCGAAAATGGGGTTATTGTGAGCACCTTTCCCCCCGCCGGTGACCCGATAGACCAAAATGGCGAGGTCATTTTGACTATCTGTGTCCTGACAGCCACGCCTACGCCTATCCCGCTGCCTACTCCAGAACCAGCCCTCGTGATGCCAAATCTTGTTGGGCTAACGGAGCAGCAAGCGCGAAATCAAATGGCGCAGTTGGGGAGCACCATACCTGTGCAGGTCTCCTACCAAGTGGCGGGGTGTACTGAAGATGGGTTAGTGACGGCGACATCACCATCTGTTGGTATGCCGGTTAATCCATCCATTGGGGTAGTGCTAACGTTGTGTGCTGCGCCGACACCCGTGCCCCAACCAACACCCATACCCCAACCAACGGGACCGTTGATGCCCTACGTTATTGGTAAGCATCCAGACGAGGCACGAAAACAGCTCCAGGATATGGGGGTTGAGCCAAGTTTTGAGCTTGTCGATAGCAACTGCGATAGGCAAACAGTGGTGAGTAGCTACCCAGGTGCTGGCGAACCAATAGACCCTGCCGTAGGGGTCAGCATTGGCGTATGTGCGCCCCCACCCGATAATTAACGCTAGAGTCTATCCCAATCCCCCTTTCTGTAGAGACGTTGCATGCAACGTTTCGCTAGGCATCCCCCCCATCCCCCCGTTTCCCACCGTGGGGAGATGGGGGAGTGGGTTGGGTCGGACATGGCTATTCTATGGTACGATACCTCTGTTGAAGGAACACCTCAAGTAATAAAGACAGGAGATTATATGAGCAATCCTATACCCTTTGGTGATTTGAAACGTCAATATGTAGCTGACCGTGCCGAACTTGATGCGGCAGTAGCACGAGTACTAGACAGTGGGTGGTACATCCTCGGCAGCGAGGTGAGCAGTTTTGAGGCAGAGTTTGCCGCATACTGTGGTGTAACGCATGCGGTGGGGGTAGCCAATGGCACCGATGCGCTCTACCTAGCCCTAGCCGCATGTGGAATAGGCAGCGATGATGAGGTAATTACCGTTGCCAACGCTGGCATCTACCAGCTTACCGCCATTGCTCAAACCGGCGCATGCCCCGTTTTCGTAGATGTAGACCCCACTACGTGGAATATGGACCCTCAACAGCTTGAAGCGGCTGTGACCCCTCGCACCCGGGCCATCATGCCGGTGCATCTCTACGGACGCTTGGCAGATATGGAACCTATCTGTGCCATTGCCGATAGGTATGAACTGGTCGTTATTGAGGATGCAGCACAAGCCCACGGCGCATGGCGTATGAACCAAGCCGGTACACATCAGCGAGCAGGGGCTTGGGGGGCATGCGGCTGTTTTAGCTTTTACCCATCCAAGAACCTGGGGGCGTTGGGGGATGGCGGGGCAGTGGTGACGAATGATGCAGCCCTAGCCGACCACCTGCGACAATTGCGGCAGTATGGATGGGGCAGGAAGTATATCACCAGCGAAGCGGGGGGACGCAACTCGCGGCTCGATGAGCTGCAAGCGGCACTCCTACGGGTGAAGCTCGCCAAGCTAGATGGGTATAACGCAGCGCGGCGAGAACGGGCGGTATGGTATAGCGAGCTGTTGGCAGATACGCCACTCCTGCTGCCCATGGATGAGCCAGGGCATGTCTATCACCTCTACGTCATTGCCCACGAGCAGCGCGACAAGCTACGCCAGGTGTTGGGCAGCGCGGCTATTGGCAATGACATCCACTACCCCCTGCCTGCCCATAGGCAACAAGCCTATGCCGGGAGCGGTATGCGTCCTACTGCCGCAGGCAGCCTTCCCCACACCGAGCAGCAGGCGGCACAAGGCCTCTCGTTGCCCCTCTATCCAGAACTAACCAGGGCGGAGGTGGAGCAGGTTGTTGCGGGGGTGCTGCGGGGGCTAGAGACTATTGGCTGATGCCCACATAGGTTTTCCTTTGGTTTCTCCATATTACCCACATCTTATCCACATGGTATCAACGTGACCGCATCCTTGCCTATAGCTTTTCCTAAAGCCAAATACCCTGGTACCTCAAAGACGGCTAGAGAAAGTTATCCACATTCGTTGGAAAAAGTTATCTACATTTTTCCCCAAAAACCCCTGGCTTATAATGGCTCTTAGGGGTATAGGGTACCGCTAAACTATAAGCAATCCTAATGAATTTTATACATTTTGTTGCTTGAAAGGAATGAATAAATAGGGTATGATCAACTTGCAGCCACCGAAATAACGTGTACTGCCAACAACGAAGTACCGTAAAACGTAGTGTAGATGACCACTATCTACAGAATGGAGTAGCGTGGTGAATTTACCACAAATTTGGCAAGCAACCCTCGGTACCCTGCATATGCAGATACCACGCCAGGACTATGAAGCATGGCTGCGTAACGCGACCCTCGTCTCGCTGGACAATGGTATAGCGACTATTGGTGCGCCATCCCCTTCACATAAAGAAGGGTTAGAAAATGGCTATATGGCTCCGATACGGCGATCTCTCGGAGAAGTCGTTGGGTTTCCGGTGCAAGTGCGGGTCATCATAGCCCCACCCCAACTCTTACGGGCTAAATCAACCCCAACGACAGAGACCACAGAAGTCGCAGAGGATGTCCAGACCCTTGTCGAGAAGGCGACAGTAACTGAGCATGCGCTTGGCACAAAGGGCACAAATGGGACATATAGCAGAGATAGACGGGAAAACCATACCGCTCATGTCCCCACAGAAAGTACCAACGGGGCAGAGATTGACCATCGGCTGGTGCAACTTGACCTGTCTAGTGCTATGCGTTCTGGGATGCTCAACCCGAAGTATACCTTCTCGCGGTTTATCGTTGGCTCAAGCAACCGCTTGGCGCATGCGGCATGTCTGGCAGTGGCAGACCACCCCGCTATGGCATACAACCCACTTTTCCTGTATGGGGGTGTGGGGCTAGGCAAGACTCACTTGTTGCATGCCATAGGCAACAGCATTTTGGACCGTGACCCGGAAATCAACGTGCTGTATGTATCATCGGAGAAGTTCACCAATGATCTGATCAACGCAATACGCCGCCAGCAAACAGAGGAGTTTCGCATCCGATACCGCAATATTGATGTGCTCTTAATTGACGACATCCAGTTTATTGCGGGCAAAGATGCCACCCAAGAAGAGTTTTTTCACACGTTCAACACGCTACACTCGGCAACAAAGCAAATCGTGATGAGTTCAGACCGTCCGCCAAAGGCTATCGTTACGCTGGAGGAACGGCTCCGGTCACGGTTTGAGTGGGGGCTTATTGTAGATATTCAACCTCCCGATTTGGAAACACGCACGGCTATTTTGCGGGCTAAAGGCGAGCAACTGAATTTGCAAATTCCTAGCAATGTGGTAGACTTTCTGGCAACGAAAATCCAGAGCAATATTCGAGAACTGGAAGGAAGTCTCAATCGCGTTGCAGCCTTTGCAGAATTGAACCATACGCCAATTACGATAGACGTTGCAGTGGAGGCGTTGGCAGAATTGTTAGATGATTCTCACCGCAAGCGCATCACGCCGGAGATGATTCTCAAAACCATAAGTGAGTATTACAGTGTGGAAACGCGAGTACTTCAAGAACGCGGACGCAGCCGAAATATTGTTATCCCACGACAGGTCGCTATGTACCTGTTGCGCGAAGAAACCGGTACGAGCTTGGTGGAGATTGGAGCACTGCTTGGTGGACGTGACCATACCACAGTGATGTATGGGTGCGATAAGATCGCTGAAGAAATCAATAGCGACCCGCGCCTTCGCAGCGATGTGCTTTCCCTGCGAGAAAAGCTCTATCAACAGGGCAACCAATACGGTTAAACAAGCGAAAATTTCAGACAAAAATGACCGTGGGGCATGGGGAAGGGGCGTTTCCTATGCCCCTAGTCTGTTTTAAATGCCCAAAGGAATCCACTTGGTAAAAATGTTATGGAAATCTTACCTACTGCCCTGCTTATCACGCTAGGACAAGTCGCCCTGTTGAGCCTGTGCGGACATGGGCTAACGCGCCTCTTGCTCCCCAAGCAACTCTTCCCCTACGAACTGTTGCTTACCCCGCTGTTTGGGTTGGCAATGCTGGCTATGGTCGGATACTACGGGAGCAACAATGGGCTAACCATGCGCCAGCTGGTACCAGTGGCGTTGGTTATTGCTGCGTTCTTCTCTACCCTGGCGTTGGTCAAAGAGTATCGCGGGGAACGCCGTTGGTTGCCCGGTATGCCCCCATTGCCAGAGCTACTCCCCCTATTGCTCATTATGGCAGCAACATGGCTCCTCAACATTGCCCCGCTGCTTTCCTATGGCACACTTATGTCAATTGGCGACAACTGGGATGTCGAGTTTTACCTGCCCCTAGCCGACTATCTCAAAGACTACAGCTACTCCACACTGGCACAAGCCCCCGCAAATCCGCTCCGTGACCTGTTGCTCACCGAACGGCTATTATCCCGTGCTATGGGCGCAACCTATGTCCAAGCAATGGCTGATGTGTTGCTCTTCCGTGATGCGTGGGACAGCTTTGTCCCTATGCTGGCATTGTTGCGGACGTTGACGCTTGGGGGACTCTATGCGTTGTTGCGGGGGGGGTTTGGCATTGGGCGTGTGGGGGCGTTGTTTGGTGTGGCGTTAGCCGGTGTGAATAGTTTGTTGCTTTGGACAACCTACAACAGCTTTGGTATGGGGCTTGGGGGATTAGCTCTGCTCCCCGCCCTGCTCCTCTGTACGCTGTATGCGCTAGAACACCCCATAAGCAAAACGGACTTTCACGCGCCCATTGCCGCTATGTTACTGCTGGCAGGGCTAACCTGTACCTATTGGCCCCTGCTGATGGCGTATGGGGCAGGAGGGCTTGGTATTGGATTGGCGTTGTTGTGGGAGCACCGCAAAGCCGGGCAGTGGCGGGGGGTTGTGTGGCGGGGAGTGTTGGTGCTGCTAGGGGGGGTGTTGTTGGTATTGCCAGTCCACATCAATGCTAAAGCTGCCTTTGTAGGCATGTTTCTCGCCAAGACTCCCTCGATGGGCATTGAGCAGTTTCTGTCACCAATGGTCATCATTGGCAGTGCGCCCTTCTCGCACGAGTGGCAGGACATCACTGTCTTGACCCAAACACCCCTAGCCCGTGGGGGGTTGGTGGCGGCAGCAGTACTTCTGTTGGCAGCAATTTGGCAGGGGGTACCACGGCGAGTCATGGCAATCACTGTTGTGTTGTCAGTGACGGTGTATCTGCTAGGGTTGCGCTACGTTGTAGATTACCCCTATGGGCTATTGCGTGGGACAAGCTATGTCAATACGTTGTTGCTTGGCATTATCGGGGCGGGGGCTTTCTGGCACTGGCAAACCCGACCTTTCCCTCTGCCGCGTCTGCTGACAGACGTAGCCCGCTATACCCTGGCACTGTTGCTCTTGGCTGCCAGCCTACAAGCTGCCGATAAGACCTACGCAGTCTATGAAGATCAGCCCGGTGTGTATAGCCGGGACATGGCGAGCATGCGGGCAGCAGTCGCTAATCTCCCGGAACCTAAAACTCCCGTGATGTTCTCCTCTGCCCCGGAGCTACGCGGTCCCTACAGCGGCGCATGGGCATATATGCTGCGCCACCATGAGCTACAAGGCATCATAGCCACCGGCTACCGTCCGATGGTCAATATTCCCTATGGGGATGTGCCGGGGTATGCAGTGTTGCGGGATGGCGAAGACCCACAGGCGTATGGGGTATCCCCCAATAATCTGCTTTGGCATGATGGGCAATCTGCCCTGTATGCTTTCCCCCCAAACCGCGAGTGGTGGGTGAGCGGGCGCGAATCGTTTTACACTGAGGGAGCATTACTCCAGAACAATACCACCTACACCCGCGCCCAAATGGGGGTGGGCAATCATAGCCAAGCGGGACCAGATGCCCCGCTTGCGCTTGACGTTGGTCGTGCTGATACGGGGAATGGTGATGGAGCGAGCATCACATTGGCGTTGGCAAGTTTTGTGCCACAGCAGGCAGAGCTTACGTTGGCAGGGGAGCGGCATATCCTCGCACTGCCGGCTGGTGCATCGCTGTACCAGACTGAACCACTAACAACAACTACACCAGTATCTATGACGTTGCGTGGGTTAGATGCGCCAGTGATGCTGCGATGGGTGAGCAGTGCGAGTTCCACGCCTCCCCCCATCACCCCCACGATGACCTATACCCCTACGCTGCTAGATGACACGCTGCTTGTGGGTATAGCCAGTCAGCCATATGGCATCACAGCGACAACCCGCTTGCAGGTGGCAAATCCGGGGCAGCATGCGGTGCGGTTTGCGGTGCAGGTGTATGAAGAGGTACCAGGATACGCGATTGCTCCGTTACACTATGCATGGGCAGTTTTTGCTGCCCCCTCCAATGGCACGAGTGATCTTCACCTTGACCTGCTCACACCAGCATTTTTACTAAACGGTACCCCGTTGCCTATGCAGACAGGCGAGCTACGGGATGGGCAATTTTTTGTATCGTTATGGGTCTATCAAGGGGAGCAGGTGCGGCGGGTGTTGCCCTTTATGCGATTTGAACGGCGCGAGGGGACGATAACCAATGTGGTGCCGTTAGACCTCAACGGCGAGTTTGCATGGCTCCCTCCCCCCACCGATCCGCTATCGGTGACGTTTGCGGGGGGCATTGCGCTGCGGGGGCAGGAGCTATCGTTGCCACAAGGTCAACCGTATGCAAAAGCGGGGGAGCAGGTGATGGTCTCGTTGCTTTGGTATGCTGCACAAGCACCATCAGCACAGCCCTACATGGTGTTTGTGCAGATGCTTGACGAACAGGGTCGCAAGGTGGCAGAGTGGAACGGGGCAGCAGGAGGCGATTGGTACCCAACCACGGCGTGGCAGGTAGGCGAGCGTATCTGGCAGGATGTGCCACTGGATATAGCAGCGGATACACCAGCGGGGCGGTATCGGGTTATCGCGGGGCTATTTGACCCCACGACAGGCGAACGGTTGCGTATGCCAGACGGGGCAGATATGCTGACGCTAGGCGAGGTCGTGGTGGGGGAGTGATAGACATATTGTTTCTGTAGAGCCATTGCATGCTACGTCTCTACAAGAGGAGCGGGGGCAGGGGGGGGTCGGGTCATGTTCCCCCCATCCCCTAGCCCCTTCCCCCACTACGGGGAGCAGGGGAGAACAGGATGCATACGTGACTCGCCCTGTTAGTCGCCAGAGAGCGACACCGGCACAAGTACGAGCGCATTTGCCCCATCATCGGGTGCGCCGGGCGGCAGCGAGGACACCAACGGGTCATGGGCATCGGCTATGGTGAGGGGCAACCGCGCAAAGGTAGCAGGGTCATACACCCCAAGCACTACCCACAACCGCTCGCCGTTTACCTGCGGGTCTACGGGGACACGGTGAACCCAGTCTATGAAGCGGTTATGTCCCCATGTACTGGTCGGCAAATGACCACCGGGTGGCACATCCGTCTGTCCCACCTGCTGCCCTTGTTCATCAAAGACGTGAACAAACATCATGTAGGTATTGTCCATTGGTTGTTGGGTATGCCATTGCAGTGTGAGTGTGAGCACCCCACTAGACCGCACATCGGAAACGTCTACATCATAGCCCGTCAAGCGCATCTCATCGCCAAAGTCAACGGTAGTAGAGTATTGGCGTGGTTGGCGTAGTTGGTAAACATAGGCGTAGTCTATACCGTGGATACGGACAGTATGTACCAGTGCCCCCCGCTCTGCTATCGACGGGACTATCTCATCCATCTTGATCTGCCGTTGTACTTGGTTGATGTAGAGCACAGCATAGTGAACGTGCCCAGGTACTGTGATGTACCCTTGGTGCAGCACGGGGCTACAAGTGTAGGGAAGGATAACAAACTCATACCATGAGGCTACCCCCAAGTCGCAGCCATTCTCCTGCTGCTTGATATACTCGCCGGCTTTTTCTAGCCCCTCGCCCCAACCCACAAAGACAGTCCGTTGGGCAACGGGACCGCCACCAAGGACTTGGTTGAAATAGGCGAGCTCGTAGGGATGAAACCATGCCAAGTTGACGCAGAGTCCCACGACAATGAGTGTCCAATAACTAGGCAGCACAAACGGACGCAGGCTAGGGCGGGGTAATCTCTGCTGAATGGTATCAGCAAACCAAAGTAGCCCTATTGCTGCGACTATATTCAGCATGGGGAAGGCAGGCAACATATAGCGGTCAAATTTCTTTGGCATTGTGGTCAAGATAGCCCCAAAGACGAATACAAAGATGATGAGCAATAGCAGGGGGGGGGAGCCGATAAGAGGCAGCGTAGGTATCCCCTCGTGATGCGTTTCGTTGGATAAAGCCGGTTGTTTGCGGCGGCTCTGCCAAAGCGCACCCCCCGCTGCAACCCCCGCAAGCCCTATGCCTGCCAGCGTCCAGGGGGTCAGCCGTATGATCACCCCAACGGGATAAAACAGCGGTCCAGGGTCTGGCACTGGACGACCTAAAAAGAAATTCCCCCATCCATGCGGCTCTGCCCCATTACGGAAAATCTCGTAAATGACAGTCCACGCCGAGCCAAGCGGGTCTAGCCAAGCAGCGGGCCATAGGGCAACCCATGCGACAGCAGCAATGCTTGCCCAAACAAGCATTGCTAGGGTTAAGGAACCAAGCTGTTTACCTAGCGCGAAAGGCTGTCCTGTCTGCTGCGTTTTGTTGATCTGCTTGCCCCGCAAGTAGGGTAACACAATGAACCCTGTCAAACCTATCAAGCCGACCATAGGAAAGAGGATCATAGATGGCGACTTGGTGAGCAGGGCGAGGGCTGCGGATATGGCAGATGTTGCCAACATGGACCAGCGTACCGGGGAGCGGGGGGGGAGCGGGGTAGCCGGAGTTTGCTCTAGCCGGAAGGCAAGCAGCGCGGCGAGCAGCGAAAGCAGGATAAACGAGGTAAGCAGGGCATCAACGTGTAATACCTTGCTATGGGCAACGATAAAGGGGTCAGTTATCCAGAGGAAACTCGTTAGTAAGGCAATGCGCTGGTTGAAAAGGCGGCGCAGCATGGGGTAGGCAAGGGCGATAACCAACGCAGTGACAATGCCAACAGGTAGCCGCAGAAAGTATCGCTGGAGGAAGGGGTCATCAGCGGGTATCCAGCCCATATCTGCCATGCGCTGTTGCGCGAGCGTGCCAAGTGAGCCAAGCCACATTGTCGTCACGCCGGGATGCCCCACAAGGTTTGTGGCAGCATAGTTTCCCTCTTCAAGCGCAGGGAGAAACGTCTCAACCCGCACCGACCAGTGTTTGGCTTCGTCAGCTGTCCAGAAATCACCGGGGGCAAGGGTGCGTGGCACAAGGGCTAGGACAAACAGGATGACGACAATGGCGATTTCTGGCAGGGGTAAGGTATGTGTGGTAGGCTTATCGTACACGGATAACGTTGAAACTGAGTTTGTGATATGCATAATGGAGGCGATTGTACCAGAAATGCGCTGTGATGCAAGCTCGCTTGGTCATTGCCCCCATCTCCCGCTGCTTGCGTAATAGTCTCTCCTGTGCTACCATATACTTATTAGGTATCCGTGCATTTATCAGCAGTAGGATTTTTCATACTTCTTGTAAAAGAAGAGAAACGGCATCATGTTCGGGCAGGGCAATTTGTACCCTGTTATAACATCATGATGTTTACTGAAGAAGCCAAGCAGTGACGCTCGCGCCCTATTCAGTTCGCTGAAAATGCTTTCCCTGGAAAAGAGATGGATAGTAGTATACGCCGGAAGAAAAACAAGAGTTCCCGTCTTATGGGTCGCTGCGATCTAGGGTTAGAGTACGCTGTGACCGGGGGTATGGTTTAATGGTGGTTCCCTTTTCCTGCTAGAACACCGCTTGATATTCCTCTTTACCTCCGGTGGGTACAATGTACCGGGGGTAGTCATCCTCAACACTTCTCCACTCATCCTCTCGTGTGCGTGGCGGCCCGTAATTTGGTAATCGCCTAAATGCCAGGTGTCATAATGTGTCACCGGCTCCGTAGCACTTTGGGGGGACAATATGCTCGCTACACGCACTGTTGCTGGGTTGGATATATTCCGACCACCCGTTGTTCGTGTTCACGAAATACCTGTTACTGAAACAACCACACAACGCCGTATTTACGCGCCTGCTATGAGCTTTCCACAGCAAGTTACCGTTCAGCAGGCAATAGATGCCCTACGCCAGATGCCATCTGAAAATGATTGCATCTATTACCTCTTTGTGACTGACTATGAAGAACATCTGGTGGGAGTTGTTAGCCTTCGCCAGCTTGTGGTCGCCCCACCGGGCGCACGGTTATTTGAGCTTATGGATCGCCGCCAGATTACGCTGCCTTATGATGCAACGTTGGCGGAACAGGTTCAGCTGATGAGCGAAACTGGCTTGATGGCTTTGCCCATTGTGGATGAAGATGGCAAGCTAGTCGGGGCTTTAGACACCAACCAATTGATAGCAGCAGTGAAAGATGAAACGACAGAAGCCCTCTATCATCTGAATGGGGTCAACAAAAAGGAGTCGCTAGAGAGTACGCTGTTCAATACGGTAGGCAGTCGTATTGGGTGGTTATTGTTGCATGTGGTCAGTTTGGGGATTTTGGCTTGGCTGATTAGCTTCTTTGAGGGAACTTTAACGCATATTGCCTTGCTTGCTGCCTTTATCCCGCTGGTTTTGGGGCAGGGGAGAAGTGCCGGGATGCAGACGCTTACCTTTATGGTACGTTCGCTTATGGTAGGAACTATTCGCCGCAGTAATGTGCAGAAGGTCTTGCGCCATGAACTGCTGGTTGGGATTGCCAATGGCTTGGTGATAGGGTTAGTGGTAGCTTTTGCGGGCTGGCTCTGGCAGGACAATAGTATATTGGGGCTTGTTGCCGGGGTCGCCGCGGGGGGCGCACTACTGATGGGAACGATAGCGGGGGTGGTGGTGCCGCTGCTACTTAAAGCCTTTCATGCCAACCCATCACGGGGGGCTTCCCTGTTGGTCACTGGAGCTACACATTTGACGGCTTTGTCGCTCTTTTTTGGGATGAGTACGTGGATGATTCAGTTGGGCTATCTGTAGCCGTAGCTTACTTAGGTTGTAGAGACGTTGCATGCAACGTCTCTACAACCTGCTACCCGATAAACGCCCGTACCTCAGCCAATGATGGGATACCCGCACGTCCCCCCACAGCTCGACACTTGAGCGCAGCCGTTGCGCTGGCAAACCGTACCACTTCGCGTATATTCCAGTCTTGCAACCAGCCATACAAAAATGCCCCGTGAAAGACATCTCCCGCACCCGTGGTATCTATTACGTCAACAGAAAAGGCTGGCGTATGGAACGCAATATCCTCGCCCTTACCCTTACCCTCACCCTCACCCAACACACACCAACACCCCCGCTCCCCTGCCGTCACCACAACAATGCCCCCATATTGGGCAAACAAGAGTCGTGCCGATTGGGATGGCTCTGGTTCCCCCGTCATTTCGCGCCCAAATCGCTCAGAAACGATAATCGCATCACACAGCGGCAACAGAGGGATGGTCTGCTCCTTCACCCGCTCCGCATCAATCATCACCTTACCCCCCGCCTCGCGCATCCAGCCTGCGGCACGCAGGGCAAGTTCTGGCAGATGGGTGTCAATATGGAGTGCTCGTGCTGAGGTAACAAGGTGACGATCTAGCTGCACCCCGTCCAACACAGCCCGATCATTGTGCCACCAGATAGTGCGGCGTTGTGCAGCAGGCTCCACCAGCGCAAAGGCAACGTGCGAAGTCCCCTCACCCACATGCATAGCCATTGTTGCTATGCCCTCCTGCCGCAGTTCGGCTAGGATGCGTTCGCCATAGGGGTCACTGCCCACCGCCCCCACCATACTGGTGGATAATCCCCATCGGGCTAGGACCGTGAGGGCAGTTGGTACGGGACCACCGCCTACCTCAACCCACTGCTCCAACCCCTGCTTTACCCCCATCATAGGCTCACCCTTCGCCACACCGATACAATCCCACGAAGTGACTCCTATGCCGACTACATCATAATCATACCGTTTATCCATATTTCTATCCATATCCATACGTAACTACGCTTATCGCTTGCCAAAGTTTTGGATGAGGTAGCCCATCCACAGCATCGCCTGCCAGTAATCCTGTTCGCGGATGTTCTCGTTGGGAGAGTGAATTTTCTCGCCAGCATAGCCACAGCCTGCCCCACTACAGGCGTTCGTCCCAAACTGTTGGCATACCGCATACCACGGTCCCGTTCCTGCCATAGTGGGGTAGATGTTGGGAGCAGTGCCATAGACGGTCTCTGCTGCTGCCGCCGTTGCTTTGACTATGGGAGAGGTTATATCGCTGCGGGCAGGGTGTACGCCGCCGTGGTTGATAATCTCTACGTCTGTGAACCCTTGCGTGTCTAGGTAGGTGCGTAGCAGCGTAAGCTGATAGATAGGCTCCATATCTGGCACAAGCCGAAAGTCTAGCTTCACACGGGCTTCAGACGGCAGCACGGTCTTTGCCCCATCACTCGTGTAGCCCGTGATCATCCCACAGATGGTACAGGTGGGGGAAAAGAGCAACTTGTGCCAGAGGTCTGCGCCTTGCCGATTGCCAAGAAAGCTACCGATGCCAAACTCCTCCAACATGGAGGTTTCTTGGTTTGGCAGCTTGTGCAGTGCGGCTAGGTCGGCTTCGGATGGCTGACGTACGTAGTCGTACCAGCCGGGGATGCAGATAGTTTCATCAGGGTTTTTGAGCCTTTGCAATGCCCACACCAGCCGCCAAGCGGGGTTGGGGACAATGGGGGCATAGGAGGAGTGGAGATCGTAGGCTGCGCCGCGAGCGACTAGCTCTACATACAACAAGCCTTTTGCTCCACAGTCTATAGCTGGTTGATTGGTAGAGTCGCGCTTGCCCGTCTCCCAAAGACAACCATCAGCTTGGAGCAGGTCGGCGTATTGCTTGCAGAAAGCAGGCAGGTTGGGGGAGCCGATTTCCTCTTCCCCTTCAATAATAAAGGCCATGGAGCAGGGAAGGTCGCCCTGCGTGGCAAGCCAGGCTTCAATCGCCTGTATTCGCAACATCAGGTTGCCCTTGTTGTCGGATGCACCACGGGCATAGATGTTGCCGTTGTGGACTGTTGGTTCAAAGGGGGGAAAGTCCCACAGGTCAAGCGGGTCTTCGGGTTGTACATCGTAGTGGTCATAGATGAGCAACCGTGGCTCGCCGCTGCCGAGTGTGCCATAGACAACGGGCGAGCCGCCGGTGTCTATCAAGCGGGCATCTGCTGCCCCCAGGCGGATGAGTCGCTGCTGCACCCATGTGGCAGCCTCAACAATGCCGCGCCCCTGCGCCGCGACAGAGGGGATACGCAGCAAGTCAAAGTATTCTTGTTGAAAGCGGGGTTTATTGCGCTCAATGTAGGCGGTAAATTGTTCCATACTGTGGTTGTTCCTTTCTTGCAAATGATACGTACTGATTCTCTCGTGTCCCTTTGTATAACCTACCGTCTTGCTTGGGTACAGGCTTCACGGGCAGCTACATCAGGCGCATCTCGCCCGTCATAGATAGGCGTAATACCTGGACCATAGATGAATACATCCTTAAACGGGGAATAGAAGGAGAAGAACTGATCTTGGTGTAAGACTACACCATCGGCATCGCGGACTTCGCGCTCTATGGTCGTGCTCATCCCTGGTACTCCCCGGATGATCTGTTTGACGGTACAAGGGGGCAACGAAGCATCTGACCGCCAGATAGAGCCGGGACCAGAAAGCTGGTCTATGATTGGCTCGTGCAGCTTAGACTTGCGCCCATCATGGTAGCCCCACAGTTGCACCTTTAACGTTCCATTGGTGATAACTTTCGTGGTGATGATAAGCGGGTCAGGCATATCATTGCTCCAGCGCAGGTCAAGGTCATACAATCCATTTCTGTTTAGCCCTTTCCCATCAGAGGTGTACACCGCCGAATCCATTCCTGGTGTATCGCTCAAATCCGGGAGCAGTACGGTATGCGAGTGGCGTTCTTGCACCGCCAACCCTGCCTTCATCACCGCCTGAAAAAGGGCTGTAGACAGGTAGCAAATCCCCCCTGCCAATACCTCGCCTGTCCCCCCATTGACAATGCCACTCCCGGCGACATAGCCGGTCTCTGTGGAGAGTTCGCCTACCGTCTCTAGGTAAGATACATGCTCACCGGGGGCTATTTTCAGCCCATCAAATTGGCGTACTGCTAGGCTGATATTTTGCATATCGCCAGGCAGCGGGGCAAAGGTGATGGTAGAGTCGCCGAGTACTACGATGGGACGGGCAGGCTCCAACAAGGCTTGATCTACATATTGTTGGGCATACTCACGCCCCAATGCCCCAACCTGCACCTTCGCCCGCGCCCCTGGGTGCTTTAGACGATATTCCAAGCGCACCCGCTCAAAATACTGCACCGTATAGGCATATCCGTCATCTTCATCATACGTTAAAAAGGCTTCGCTGATGGGGGAGCCAAAGATGGGATGTGCGCCGTGTTCCTCCCAAAACTGCCGAAACGCATAGCTTAGGTTGTGTCCCGTAGAGGAAAAGTAGGTGCTTACCTCAGCAGGTGCGGCAGGGTGATGCTGAAAAGCCGGTTCATTGCTGCGCTCCCTGGTCAGCATCTTACCAAGCGTACTCACGATCACCCGGTCTGGATACCGGTTGTCTTGCTCCAAGCGCACATGCTCAAAGTATTGGACTTCTCGCCCTTGCTCTTGGTGTATTTCTGTGATGGGCTTCCCAAAGATAACCTCGCCATTATGCGCGGTATAGAAGGCAAGAAACTGTCCCCCAACGTTGTGTCCCGTCTCGGCAAAGTAGCGTGAGGGGACATGCAATGGTTCAGCAGCATCTGCACGGGCTACGGCATAGGGAATGAACCAGTATGCCCCCAGAATAACGAGACAGACGATAAGCCGCAGGTTCATGTTATCGAGAGAATCTTTCATAACTCCCTAGCTGAATAGCCTAAAACGGTACAATCTGTAATTCCCCTGGCGGTTCGTCTGGCTCTGTTGGCTCCGCTGGTTCTGGTGGCTCCAGGGGCGGTGGCTCCGCTGGCTCCGCTGGCTCCAGGGGCGGTGGCTCCGCTGGTTCTGGTGGCGCAGGGGGCGGTGGCTCCGCTGGCGCAGGGGGCGCAGGGGGCGGTGGCTCCGCTGGCGCAGGGGGCGCAGGGGGCGGTGGCTCCGCTGGTTCTGGTGGCGCAGGGGGTGGTGGCTCCGCTGGTTCTGGTGGCGCAGGGGGTGGGGGTATTTCTGTACACACGCCAAGAATAATTGGCGTAAGCTGTTCAAACTCCTGCCCCGATGGGGGGATGGTGCTCAAGATGGTACCGGGCGTACACGCTGTCGCTTCCCCATTACCGTTGGCGTACTGGTAGTCGGTATAGACTTGCTCTTGACTCACCCCCATACCGAGCAACACTGCCTGCGCTTGCTCAAGGGGCATACCATAGAGTGCTGGCATCAGCAAGAGATTATTTTGGGAATCCCCCGCTGGTGTTGCTTGCGGTTGGGGAGGGGATGCAGCAGCATCGGGAGCAGTAGGTATTGCTGTAGGGGATGATGCCTCCTGTTCTGCCGCATGGTAGACCTTTTCAGGCGACTTCTGGCACTGTTCTTGTATCTGCTGTATATCGGCTATTTCCCATGTTTCGGTGATACCTGCCCCATGCTTGAAAATATCGCGTGATGGTCCATAGTAGGAGACTACGTGGTCGTGATGGATGATGTCGCCCTCGCTAGTTTGCACTACCCGATCAACAGCGGCACTCATTCCCGGTGCGCTGTGGGATACCTGTTTTACCTCGCAACGGTCTAGCTTTTCATCATAGACCCATTGGGGTTTGCCGGGTTGTTCCAACTCGCGCACCGCAGGCGGGTGTACCGTTGTGACACGCCCATCAGGGTAGCCCCATATGGAGACGGTCAGCTTACCCTGCGAACTCAGCGATACTTTCATCTTGATAGGGTGGGGGGTATCATTGCGCCAAACAAGGTCTAGGTCTGCTGCACCATGCTGCTTGCCGCTGGCATCATACATAAAGACTGCCGAATCCATACCGGGTGGGTGGCTAAACTCTTCAAGCAAAAGCGAGTGTTGATGGCGTTCTTGCACCGCTAATCCAGCATCAAAGACGGCTTGATAGATGGCAGTAGATAGATAGCAGACTCCACCAGCGATCACTTTCTCAATAGAGCCGTTGACAATGGCACTCCCCCAGGTATAGCCCATTTCTGCATTGAGGCTACCTACCGTTTCAAGAAACGATACCGTATCGCCGGGGGCTATCGTCATGCTATCAAAGTGACGGGCAGCAGTCCCCACATTGATGAGGGCAATGGGGACAGGGGCAAATTGGAAGGTTGTTTCGCCAAGTCGTTCTATGGGAGCCGATTGTTGGGTGGTATCTATCCCCTGGAGTTCGGCGTATTCCCGACCAATCAAGCCGGCTTGGATGGTATAGGGGCTATTAGGAAGACTCATTTGGTATTCCAGCCGAGCGTGTTCAAAGTATTGGACGGTAGAGGATCGCCCGGTAGTAGGGTTCTTTTCGGTGAAGACTTCGCTAATGGGCATCCCCAACAGTTCGCGCCCACCATGATCTATCCAATAGCTATAGTGATTATGGCGCAGGTAATGCCCTGTTTCTGGGAAATAGAGCTTATCTGTGGGGTAGAAGCGGGCGGTTGGCTGAAACATCCTGGCGGCATGCTCTGCCAATACCGCTGAGTCGGGTGGCTCTTGGCGAGCAAAAGCGGCTTCCTCCTGGCGATAATCAGTGAGCATGCTGCCAAGCGGGGCTAATTGCACCCTATCTGGGGTATCTGGGTCGGTATTTGTGGGTAACTCCATACGCCCCCGCTCAAAATACTGCACCTGCTTGTCCCCCATCTGGACTACTTCGGTGAGGGGGTAGCCAAACCGGGCTATGCCGCCATGAGCATCGTAGTAGGCAAGAAACTCGCCCCCAACATTATGCCCCGTTTCTGTAAAGTAGCGGGTGGGCAACAGTACATCAGCGATAGGCTGAAGGTCCATTGTTGGTCCCATAACTGGCGCAGCTGTAGCTATCGGTTGGGGTTGAGGCGTTGGCGTGGGGGGGGGAGGGGGCGTAGTTGGCTGGACTAGATCACCTACCTGAAACAAAAACCGACTGGACCAGTAGACTAAGGGAAACGAGAAATTGCTCTGGACAACAGGACGTTTTTGTACATAGTTGGCTAATTCTTGCTGTTCATGTACCCTATATTGCTCCTGCTGCTGGCATTGGCTCGGTTGTCCCTCTGGACAGGCTTGTTGCTGCTGCCTAGCAGCAGGGGCAAGGGATACTTGCGGCAGGGCATAGGGAGACGATACCATTGTGGGAGCAGAGACAGGGGGTGTTCCCATCGTTTCCTTTGTCTTTAGCGTCTCCCGTATACCCATTCGCCTAGTTGTGGTTATGGTCGGGCGTACTTGCCAAGATGGACGGTGTAGTGGTGGTGATGTGTGCTGCCAGTAGAGCAATGCTGCTGGCAGAACGAGCAACAAACAACAAAGCACAAGAAAAGATCGTCCAAATCGTTGGGTATGTTGTCGTTTCTGTTGGTTCATCTGGGTTATTTCTTAGCCGGCAATGCTACGATTGCTGGAGGAATGATTCTATCTTGACAAGTTCTTCTTCGTTTAGGCGAAAATCTGCTGCGCCAATAATGCCATCTACCTGGGATGCTCGCCGCCCACCAACGATAGCGCCGGTAACGGCGGGGTGGCGCAGGGTCCAGGCAATGGCGACTTCGCCGGGCGAGCGACCATAGGGCTGACCAATAGCTCTCAAGAGTTCTACGAGCTCTAGGTTACGGGTCAACTGTGGTTCTTGGAAGGATGGATGCTTGAGTCGCCAGTCATCCTTTGGCATAGATGCCAGCCGTTCGCGGGTCATAGCGCCGGTGAGCAAGCCAGACATCATGGGTGAGTAGACGATGACTCCGATGTTTTGCTCTAGGCAGTAGTCAAGAATTTCTGGCTCAATACTGCGATTGATGAGCGAGTAGGGCGGCTGAAGCGAGGTGATGGGGGCGATAGGTTGCACCCGCTGCATCTGGCTCACGTTGAAGTTGGACACCCCAATGTAGCGAACTTTCTGCTCCTGTTGCAGCTCTGCTAGGGTCGTCCAGGCTTCCTCTATATCTTCCTCTGGGTCGGGCCAATGGATTTGGTAGAGGTCTATCACGTCGAGCTTGAGTCGGCGCAAACTGTCTTCTACCTCGCGGCGGATGGAGTCGGCTTTGAGATTGCCATACACTTCACCCGTTGCCGTCCAAAGGCGGGTACACTTGGTGAAGATGAGGGGGTTATCGGATCGTTCACGGATTGCCTGGGCGACAATCTCTTCTGCATGCCCCATGCCATAGACGGCTGCGGTGTCTATCCAGTTCATCCCCAGATCAAGTGCCCGATTAATGGCGGCGATGGATTCGTTGTCATCTTGGGGACCCCAGGCGTATGACCAACCTGCGCCACCTATAGCCCATGTGCCAAAGCCCAGGGTGGTAATGGTTAGATTGCTGGTACCGAGTTGTTGCGTTTGCATAAGTTCCTCTCTACTATCATAAACGCTCTACTCCCTATTGTACACCATAAGGTATGATTATGCACCCTATTTTTTGGGGGAGAGCTATTCTGTCTTGCCTACCTGTAACCATTTTATTGTATAATTACATGAGAGGATGTCAAAATACCTCTCTCATGCTGCTGACATCTATAGCATTATTCTGTTGGTAGAACAAAAATAGCTCCCTTCCTAAGCCATCGGAGTCTTAGGAGACAACAGGTAGCACTCTAGCAATTGGCGAGAAAAAAGACCTAAAGACCTGACAATGGAACCAACCTTGAGCAAAGAAGCTCCCAATATTATCTCAATTCGTTCTGACATGGACATCGTAGCTGCGCGTATGGCAGCACGGACAGCTGCTCGCAAAATGGGATTTCATACGATAGACCAAGCCCGTATTGCAGCGACTACTTCAGAACTTACCCGAAATATCCTGACGTATGCTACTGAAGGGACAGTGACGATTCAAGAAATCCATGCTGCAAATCGCCATGGGATAGAAATTATCTTTGAGGACAAGGGCCCTGGTATCACCAATATCAGCCAGTTTCTTGAACGCAATAATCATCATCGAGTAGATAAAGGGATTGGTTTGTCTGGCTCCCGCCGCCTTATGGATAATATGGAGATTGTCACCACAACGGGCGTAGGTACACGGATTATTTGCCAAAAGTGGCTCCGCTAACCAGCCTGCGCCAGATGAGTCGTGCTTCTTCTCCCCCCATCACTGCCGCTATACTGGTATAGACAATGGCTCCCCCTAGTCCCATACCCACCAACCAGCCAGCCAGTGGGAGGAGGTGATCTTGCCAGACGTAGGATGCCCCCGATGCAAGGTAGGGCAACCAGGGCAACGAGAACCAAACCCCCGCTTGAACCACCCCTGCGAGCACCAGGGTTGCCAATACTGCCGCTCGGATGCTGCGCCAAAGGACAGGATCGCGCCAGATACCGGGGAGATGTCTCCCTAGCATGAGGAACAACACCAAGGCTTCTATATTGTTGGCTATGCTAAATGCCAACGCAAGCATCCCCACGCCCCCCCCTAGCCACAGAACCAATGAACCAAGCAGCAGGTTGAGGGTTACTTGTCCTATTCCAATTGCTACGGGAATACGGGTTTGCTGCATGGCAAAAAAGCTGCGGATGAGAATCTCTGAAACGGAAAAGGCGGGTAGGGCTGTAGCATAGCCAAGCAGCGGTATAAAGGTGTAGACCAGCGAGATCTCGGTAAATGCCCCGCGCTGAAAAAGGAGTCGCACCAACGGTACTGCCAATAGGATGAGTGCTACGGTTGCCGGTAGGGTGAGGAAGAGGATCATACGGAGGGTGCGGCGTATACTCTGCACCATTTCTTTGGTGTTGCCTTCGGCAAAGAGACGGGACAATCGGGGGAAGGCTACCGTACTTAGGCTGAGGGAAAAGACCCCATAGGGTAGGAGCATGAGTTGGTAGGCATACTCTAGCCCGGTTAGGTGCTCTGCCCCCTGGACTAGCCGAGCGGTGAGGGCAGCTGTTACCAACAGACTAAGCTGAGATGCCGCTTGTCCAATAACCCGCGGAGCCATGTGTTTTGCTACTGTGCGTAGCTCGGCTATATCGCGCCCTAGCGTGGGGGCAAAGCGCATCCCCATGCGCCATAGCCCCGGTAGTTGGACTATGAGGTAGAAGCATGCCCCCACCAGTACTCCCCATGCCAAGCCCCAAATACCCCAACGGGGGGCAAAGAGCCATGCCCCAACGATAATGCCCATATTGTAGATCGCCGGGGCTAGGGCAGGCAGGGTGAAATGGTCGTGGGCATTGAGGGCTGCCATAGCCAGTCCGCCTAGCCCTAGCAACAGTGGCGAAAGGAGGAACAGGCGGATGAGGCTAGTCGTGAGGATTTGTTCATCTGGGGAGAAGCCACCATAGAACCACTGCGTAAACACTGGCGCAAACACCCAAACGAGCATACTAGCCAATGCCAGCAGTACAAGAGCCCATGTTACTACGGCACTTGCCAGTCGCCATGCCCGTTCTGCACCGCCTTGTTTCCAAAGCTGGATAAAGACTGGGATAAAGCTACTGCCTAACGCTCCGCCAATGATGACCATGTAGAGCATGTCGGTAATCTTGAACGCGGCACGATAGGCTCCCAAGTCGGCACTCGTGCCAAATTGGGCTGAGATGACGATTTCCCGGAGCAAGCCTGTGACCCGACTTAGGATGTAGCCCCCCATGACAATCAGACTACTGAGCAAGGGACCTTGCAGGTTCAGCGCATGAAACCGGGAGAAAAGTTGCACAGTGGGCTTCCTTTTGCTATAATTATATCTTGTACTTGGATTGAAATTTTTGATTGTATTCCTATAGGGGAGCAATACACGTTGGCAAATTCAAAATCAGCAGAAAAACGTATTCGCACGAACAGGCGTAAACACACGCGCAATATGATGTACCGTTCACGAGTCAAGACGATGATCAAAAAGGCAGAGCAGGCTATTGCCAAAGGCGAGCCAAATGAAGGGACTATCAAGGAAGCGATAGCGACTATTGATAAGGCTGCCGTCAAGGGTATCATCCACAAGAACAATGCTGCTCGGCGCAAATCACGCCTGATGAAGCGGTACAATGACGCTACCCGCCAGCAACTAGCTACAGCAGTAGCAGCAGAGGCATAAGCCTGCTGCTGTTGTCTAGGCAATAAACGAGCGGTTCGTTTCATGCGTCATGCACACCTACGCATGACGCATGGCGGTTGGCGTAGGTTCTCCACACATCTCCACGACAAGCAGGTCTAGGGCAACTTCTGGTTGTATTCGACCAGTCTTTATTGCCCGGTCCAGTTCAAGCAACCGGTCATGCAGGGTGCGAAGTTCTGCGCCGGTAAACCCCCGTACTTGGTCCATTGCCTTACGCACAACAAAAGGTTTTTGGCGCAGGTGTGATGCAATATCGTTTGGTCGCATCCGTTGTTCTGCCAATTCTTGGACACTGAGCAGGATACGCACTTGGCGAGCCAGCATGAAGAGGATGTAGTGGGGGGCTTGTCCCTCTTGGAGCAGCGCATGCAGGCCTTGGATGGCTGCGCCCCGTTTTCGCAAACTGAGGTCGTCTATAAAGGCAAACAGGTTGTGCTCTTGGCTATCTTGGATTAGCAGGTCAACGGTGCTGCTGCGGATGGTTCCCTTTTGTCCGACATAGGACACGAGTTTTTCTAGCTCAGACATGAGCAACCGGCTATCATTGCCCACATAGTCTATGAAGTGTTGTGCTGCGGCACGTTCTAGCTTCACGCCTTGTTCGGTGGCACGTTGGGTGAGCCAGCGGATAAGTTCTGCTCCCTGGAGGGGGGCATATTCATAGACTTCGCCATGCTTTTTGAGGTAGGTAAAGAGGATACTGCGCTTGTCAACATCTTCTCGTTCAACGAAGACGAGGTAGCAGGTATCGGGGACACGCGCTAGGTAATCGCGGAGGGTTTCCCGCTCTTTGCCAGCTTTGGTGTGTTTGATTGCATCGTAGACTGTCACGACCCGGTAGTCGCTAAGAAAGGGAATAGCTTCACATGCGACAGCCAGCTCTTGGATGTTGAGCTTACGCCCATCTAGGGAGCTACTGTTGAGATGGAGCAGGTCGGGAGGGACGATAGCCCGCAGGGAGTTGAGGGCTTCGGTACGGGTATATTCGTCAGAGCCATACAGTAGGTAGAGCATAGCGTGTTGGTTATAGATATGAAATTCTTGCCCATCGCAAAGCCCTGCTACACCGTGGATGAAATTTGTTTCGAACCTGCATAATGCAGGTGGGTGCCCGCCCGTGAGGTCAACGGCCCGCCGCTTTGCTCACATTGGAACGAGGCTCCCTTGTGTAACTGTGTTGGCCCGAAACAAATTGTCGTCACACATGTGAAGCAGGGCTTATGTGTCTATCATACCACAGAGGGGCGAAGGGTGCAAACGAACCGGGTAGGGACGCAGGTCGTGGAGGGGAAGGGATAATCCGCTCGTTGACCCTCGCAAATCGTTTAGGGTGAGGGAGATTATGGGTCTTGCCTCGATTCATCGCTTGTGGTAGACTAGGTTTTAAGCCCCCGTAGCTCAGAGGATAGAGCAACGGTTTCCTAAACCGTGTGCCACAGGTTCGAGTCCTGTCGGGGGCGCACCTTGTATCATCCCTACAACGGTTTCCTAAACCCCGATCCCTCGCTCTCCAGGGCTAGGATGAGCCTCCCCCTTCTCCCTGCGATGGGGGAAGGAGTAAGATGGGGGGCAAAACATCCCGCTCCCCCTTGCATTTATCCCGTTTTAGGGCAAGGAAGCATCCCCCGAACGCAACAACCGCCGCCCCTCCAACCGCAACACATCAGGGATCAGTGCCCGATACACCCGACACAGTGGCGATATTCCCCTATATACCCCACTGGTGCGAAATGCCATTGTGGGGCAGCCGCCCGCACACCACCCCGACCACAAACACTCGCTACATTCCGCCCGTTCCCCCACAGGTGGATTTTGCACACTGATAGTATCTGCATGCGCTAGTGCCAGCGGGTCATCATCCCAAACCGTAGCCACCCGCTGCCCTATAGCCATATGGCACTTTGCTACTCCCCCCGCTGTGTCTATCACCAGGTAGCTCTCCCCCACACCACACGCATGCTGGTGGGACACTCCCATATGCACCCGATCTAAAAGACAGCCAAGTAGACTGTAGTCTGGCAGGTTCTGTTCAATAACCTGATAGGCAGCACGCATACCGGCAATGACCTGGTGTGAATCAAGGGTAAGCAGGGAGAGTTCAGCATTGGTATCGAGTGTGTCGGGCATATCGGGTGCATTGTGGGTATCGTGGTCACGGTAGAAATTGAGCGTGAAGGGGAGTTTGTGTTCAAGCAGCAAGGCAACGAGCGAAGGCAACCCCGCCAATGTTATGCGGCTAACGGTGACGGAGATGGTCAATGGGATATGGGCATCTTGGGCATGCTGGATACCTGCCCACACCTGCGCCCATGACCCCTGCCCCTGCTGCATTGGTCGCTGCTGGTTGTGGATCGCTGCCAACCCGTCTAGTGAGACCATCAGGTCTACCCCTAGCGCATACATACGCTCGGCAACCTGCTGGTTGATACCTACCCCATTGCTCAGGATAACCCCACACAGAGCTATACCAGCTTTTGCCGCTTGCTCCTGGGCATAATGGTGTATTTGCTCTATCAATGGCAGGTGCAGCAGGGGCTCGCCGCCGGAGTATTTCAACAGCAAACGGGAATAGCCATGCCGATGGGCAGAGCGCAATGCAGCATCTACCGCAGCATAGCCTGTCGCAGGTGTCATCGTTGCGGGGGATTGGTCAAGGTAGCAAGAGACACATCGCAGATTGCACTGCTCGGTGATATGGAGCCACACGACTAGCTCATCCGGTATGGGGGCTTGCTCTTCTTCTTTCCCCGCTTCCTGCTCCGCATAATACCATAACCCTAGACGAACAAACGACTCTGCCATCACCTGTTCATCTGGCATCAGTTTGGCAAACACCGGGTAATACAGCGAGTAGTTACGTTGGTGCAATAGGTGCCATGCTGCATCGTTCACGACAGCCAACCGACTCTGTGATGGGACACACACAACCCGGTAATCACCATACAACGGGAGTGAGGCATAGATAGTATGGCGCAACAACAGCGACTCTGCCTGCACCGTAGGCGATGGCGGCAGCGGGTGTGAAACGCAGTAGGAAGCACAAGCACAGTCATGATGCCAGCGCACCGCTGTCTGGTCACAGGTACTGTTGTAGAGTTCATATAGTCCTGTATGTACTCGTTGTCGGTGGCTGGACATAGCTCATGACCCTATGGTGTCAAGGAAATCAATACTACGCTCCCAGGCTTCTGCCCAGCGGCTAATCGGTGGGGTCTGGTAGGGCAAATCACTAGCCGCAACATAGAAATGCTCACTCTCAACCGCATCTTTGAACGTATCCATATAGGGTGTGGGTATATCCTTGCACCATTGCGGGATGAGTTGTTCAAAGGTAAGCTGGTCGCGGTGCTGATGGGCAAAGGTATAGGCTCGCGCTAAGGCTATGGCGATATAGTGCAACGCCTGCGGGTAATCCTGCTTGCCATAGATATTGAGGTAGGCGTGTTGTAGGGCTATCTTGCCACACACCACCTGCCCATACTCTGGCATCATCACATCCATTTGCGACTCTATCTGGTCAAGCAAGCGGGCAGCCTCGTCAAACCGCTGCATCTCGTTGAGGATGGAGACCTTCGCCTGAAGGTAATCGGCTAGGTGAATAGACGGGGTATCTGGCAACAATACCAGCGTTTCGTCTATCAGGTAGAGGGCTTGTTGTTGGTAGCGAGTGGCGGAGGTTTCATCGCCCTGGTTACGGTAAAGCACGGATATATCCCGCGCAAAGCCTGCCTGATCAAAGTAAATCTCGCGCAATGCATCTGGCTCTTGCTTCATGAGCTTGATAGCCGCAACGTAATGTTGCTCAATAGACTGGTCAGGGATGGCGTTGGTTTTCATTTCATACCGCGCTAGTTGGGCAAGGGCTTGGGCAACCATCCCCCTTGCCCGATTGATACGTGAGCTTTGTGCCGCTTGCTCTGCTTGCGAAAGCGGGAATTTTGCCTCCTCGTATCGCCCAAACCGTAGGTAAATAAGCCCATTGGTATTGTAAAACAATGCTTTGCGATAGTCGGATACCGCATGAATGAAGTTTCTAATCACCTCGTTGGACAACCGCAATGCCCGCCGCAGGTTGCCGCTCCACGCCAGCACAAAGGCGAGGTTGTTGGTTATCTGTGCCATCTCGGTGTCTACGCGGTCATTCAGCACCACCGCCGGCGACTCACCCCACGGACCATCGCCTGCCTTTTCGCGGTAATCACGAAAGGCTTTTCTGCCTAGCTCTGCGACCACCTCCGCCTCAGCAAACCGTTGTTGTTGGCGGCGGAGAAAGGCTTGCTCCAAGCATGCCTGCCCCAGGAAATAGAGACGGCGTAGCCGCATTAACGTGGCGTTTTCGGGGATAGTATCGATGCTTTCTAGTAAGCGCATAAGGCGGGGGTATATCTGCTCTGCCAGTGGTTCGTCTACATCGGGGCGGGCTTGGATCGTTGTGATAGCCCGTTGTAGATTGAGGTCTACATACAGGTAGAAGAGCTTACCAAGCTGTTCTGGTGTTGGTTCTGTCGTGTCATCAGGCAGGATGCCCTGCTCAACAAGGTATTGAGATAGCTGTTCTGCCTGCTCCATTGCCTCGGCGTTACGGTCATGGGCAAAGAGGAGCTTCACCTGCAACACCCGCTGGTCATACAGGATGTCCTCTTCGTACAGATCAGACTCGGCGAGGGCTTCACGGTAGGGGAAGGACTCGCGCCCATGCCGATGGACGCTGGTATTGAGCGTACTCCAAAAGACATCGGAGAGCAGGATTATCTCGTCAATATCCCGCTCACGGATGAGCCAATCGGCATAGACTTGGTACATTGCATAGCCCTGCTTAATGTCGCGGGTCATCTCGTAGTAGAGGTGATCTGCCATTGTTTTGAGCAAAGCGGCGGGGCGCATTGCCTGTTGCACCAACTGCTTGCTAATGGCGCACAGGTGATCGAGCACCAGTTCTTTTGCCTCTATGACCTCTTCGTCATGCTCGTGGTTGTCAAGTAGCAGTTGGATTTCATCATGCAAAAAGAGGTAGCGAGTATCTTCGTTAGAGTTAGTAGGGGACTGCTCGGTCTCGGCAGGGTGGCTAAACTGTCGCTCCTTGACAATAGCGAGGTTGTGCAGATTGGCAATGACCTCTTCGTCTACACTAGACAACCATTCGGAGCGCGACTGGCAGAGGGCGAGCAGGTCTGCCCGGCGGATACCGCGGCGAGCATAGGCGAGGAAATAGAGGCTCAATACCCGTGTGCGATTGGTCATGCTCAGTTCGGGTCTGAGCGGGTTTAGGATATATTCAATGAGGGCTTCTTCTAGGCTAGACCGCACTAGTGGCATACGTCTTTCGGGGGAGAAATTGGGTTGATCCTGGGCTTGTTGGGCAGGCTCTTCTGGTATGGGAAACATGCGCCCCAATTCGGCATAACACGCCATAAGCAGGGGGCGACCACCGGTGCTTTGGAGAATGATGGGTATGCTCTTGAGCGGAATGTCATACTGCTTGAGGTACCAGGCAGCTTCTTCTACATCCTTGAATGGTTCCAGGTGTTGAATGGGGGCGGCGAGCAGCGGGGTTTCCCCTATAGTCGCCTGCTCTAGGGCATCGAGAAAGAACTTGGCAAAGTGTCTGCCACTGAGCAAGACCAGCGTATGGCGGAGTTGGGGCAAGACTTTTAGCATCCAATCCAGTACCATCTCTGCGCCCGTCCCCGTCTTGGAGAAGTTGACGACAGCTTCTGGGGGGGCAGGGTGGCTAAACAACGTTTCTATGGTATCAAAGCACATTGCCAGCGCATACTGTTCAGTGAAGCTATTCCAACCTTGCACAAAACTTTCCCGCAACCGCTGGCGGTAATTCTGGTCCTCTTCGGGGGTGCCGCGTACCTGGATATACTCTTCATACAGCCTATTGTGTTCGGCAAACGCTGCTTCTAGTTGGTCTAGCGGGATGTGGGGCAGTTCGTTGGGGATACGCTTTAGCCCATCTATCAGTTTGCGCTCGATAATATCCGGGCTACGACTTTCGTAGTCGTACAGGTCTATGATGCCTGCCGAGCAGAGGTGGGGCAAATCATCTTTGATGAGCCAGGGGTAGTGTTCAAGCAAGCGCGTTTTGCCGAGTCCCCCCCCGGCAACAAAGCCGAGCAGCACACAGCGCGGCTCCTGGGCGATAATCTGAGACCACTGTCGCAGTAAGGCTTTTTGGGTTTCACGTCCAATATAGGTATCTACCGGGAGACGTTCAAATGGTTGATATACAGTCATAAGCAAAGTTCCTTATTGAGCCAATTCTTGTGGGAGAAGGGCTAATTTACGAATAAGTTTGTGGAGTTGGTATTTATTTGCCTGGTGTGTGTCTGTTTCAGGAAAAAAGCCGCGGCTATTGAGAAAGGCAACGGCACGGCTAACGTAGCCTGGACGGAGCGGGTCTTGCTCTAATACATGACGTATGGTGTTGATGCTCTCGCGTAGGGAAACGGTATTCAGATGGGGTTGGAGTTCGGCTATGTTCTTAATCAAGCCACCCGGTTGGAAGGCTTCCATATAGTTGCGGCGATCTTCAGGCAACCGTTCTATCAACAGATCAAGGACTTGGATACAATAGGTAATCGTCTCTGAATCGTTGAAGATGGGAAGGTCTATTGCATGTTCATCATTCCCAATAAGCTGATGTATAGCCCTATGAACCGTCTCAAAAAGGTTGCTTCTTCGCAGATGTTCCAGCAGTTCACCATCTTTGTAGAGGGCAACGACTACTTCGTCAAACCAGTTTGGGCGGAGGCGTTCGCCGGTGCGGTGGGCATGCGCTAGGACATTTGGCAACCGTTGCTGCCAAGTCTCAATATAGCTATCTTCTGGGTGTATCAGGGCTATAGAAGCGGTAAAGTAGAGCCATTCGTTGAGGGCGTTTAGGTGGGTAATCGGCTGTTGTGAAAATCGCTGGTAGTAGGTTTCTGCGAGGCGGGTACAGAGGGAAAGGTAGGAGTGCTGTTGGTTGGTCTGCTGCCAGTGTTCTACGGCATAACGAAAGGATATATCAAAGCGGAGCGGTTGACCTTTGTGGTAGGACTCCAGATAACGATGGGATTTGAGTTCAAAGAGGGCGGTAGTAATCTGTTGTTCAATCTGGGGGGATGGCGTTTGGGGGGTAAACTCTTGGAGTATCTGACGCAACAATCGTTTCTCTACGCGGCGAATAATGCCACCGCCAATGGTAATAATCAGGTGATAGGACTCAGGGGAGAGGTCAATCTGCTGTTGGTCTAAGGTGAGGGATGGGGAGTGTCCGTACTGGTCGGGTTTCTCTAGCATAGATAGGGCGGTACTAAGCGCGATAGGATAGCCGAGAGTAAGGCTATAGAGCGGGGATGCAAGCAGTTCTCTATCGTAAAGGTGGAGGAATTGTCGGGTTTCGTCTAGGCTAAACGGCTCTGCTTGCATAAGGGTGCCACGGTCACGGATTTCCCAAAAATACCAGAGGATGGGAGATTGGGAAACGCAGACAATGAGGGTGTCATGACGGTCAATAAGCGGTTTTATCAGCTTCCCCTGGAGCCATCGCCACGCACTTGCATCGAGATCATCCAGCCCATCCAGCAGCAGCAGGTGGGGAGCGTTGGGGTCTTCATGCTGGTGCATGTGGCAGAGCATGGAAAGCGGTACCTCTTTTGAGGTACCGTCTTGTTGGGGGATCGCTAGATGTTCCGGTAGGTAGGCATAGTTGGGGTGTTTGCTAAGGATGTGTACCGCTTCGGACCAGGATACGATATGGTCAGGGTACTGGCTTTGGTCTACCTTGTCAAAACTACACCATATAACCGTATGGGTGGTGCGAAAATGGGCATAGGCATACTGGAGTATGTGGCTCTTGCCAATGCCAACAATGCCGTGTAAGTTGACAACGCTGTAGGGTTGTTGCGTTGGAGGGTCGGTTGTTTTTTGTTCAAGGGAAAGCAGGCGAAGTTTGCTATACTGCTCAATGGCTTGTATTGGTTCTTCCCGCTGGATATGCTTGCGACTATCCCAGTGCATATCCCATTGTATAGATATTTTTTGTTGTGCTACCATAATTCATCACCACTACGAAAGGTTATATTACTACTTGTTAAAAAGACACAACGTTGTGTTGCTTTTTTGGAACAGTGGTCCCGACTACCGGCAACAGACAGGACGTACATTCAGCATAGCCGTTTCAGCCTTGTAGGTCAAGGTTATTTCGTAGTAATATTGTAGACATTTGTCAAACCGTTTCTGCACGACCTGCTGTTGGTACCTGCTCTTCTGCATCTTGGCTTTCTAGGGTTCCTCTGACTTCTTGTGGCGTTGCTTCTTGCCACCTGATTATTGCGGTTGCTTAGGGATTCCTTGAGTCGAGAGCCGATAGCCGCCACGCACAGACTCTATGAAGATATACGCTGTTTCAAGTTTTTTGCATAACCGGCTTTTATGCCGCTGCAAGTTCTTGGTATCTGTATCAAGGTTTTTCTGGTCGTTATAGATGCTCTTGATAAGATAATCATACAAGACCTTCTGCCCTCTCTGATCATACAAAATCACAAGCAACTTATGGAGTATCTCTTGGTGTAGTTCAACTTTCTGTTCCCCAATGTAAAACGTATCGGTTTCATCCCGCCACAACACCCCCGCAGGTGCGGTAATAGTCAGCGTCATACTGGTCATTTTGCTGCTTGAAGCATTGCTGGCTGTCACCGTAACGGTTTTCGTACCGGGGGTGTCCCACTTCCACGCGAGGGTATCGCTGGTGCTACTCCTGCACTCGCTGGACACCACTTGTCCGTCTATTTTCCATGTATATGTAACGGATGTGGGGGAACTAGACGGGATGGATACGATAGCTTCAAAGATATAGGTCGCCAAGATGGTGTGTTCAGTTGTAGGGGTACAGGTAAGCGCGATGTCCATAATAGATGGGCTATAGACCTGTTGCAAGACGGTTTGCAATGTCTCTGCACTAATGTTTTCGTCTACGTCAGTGACAGTTGTGCAGTGGAGGTTGATAACCTTGTCCAACCATTCGATAAGGCGGTAGGGAAAGCTGGCAGCTTGGATGATCGCTTGAAAGTCCTCCTCGCATTCTTCGTCACACAGCATCAGAAAGGAGCTAATCCCCCCTTCGCTGGCGTAGCTCAACCGCATATTGAGGATGCGCTCCAAATCCGTGGGTGTCCAGGTAAGTTCAAAGCTGTTGTAGCAATCGAGGCGGCAAACATGCTGCTCTTTCATATGGGTGTGCAGGTAGGTTGGGATAAAGAACTTGAAGGCAAAGCCGCGCCCGTGCATAAGTCCCTGGGAAGCAAGCAGGGGAAGGAGCATTTTTACCATAATATCAAGCGATTTGTTGTTCTCTAGGGTTGTCTGTGCTGTTTCGTCTACACCATCTACCAACACATAGACGCTGGCAAAGCCGGCGGCTTTGGCAAAGGCAGCGAGTTTCTCCAGCCAAATCTCTGGTCCATAACTGTTGGCTTCTTGGTTGTGGGCGATAATGTCTTGCTCGCGGACGTGGCGGCGGCTTTGCCACGCGGCTTCGGCACTGTAGCAGGTTAGCCATGTGCAGAACGCATCGTAGTATGGGCTATGTTCTAGCTTTTGCAGATAGGCGGGGTGCTGGTGTATCTGACTGTTGATCTCCTCAATGACCTTTTTTCTGATGATCTCAATGTAGCGATAGATGGTGACGTGTTCTAGTCCATCTTTGAGGATGTAGTTAAAATCGGTGAGCTCCACAACCAATGCACGGGCAGAACGGGTAAGAACGCTTTTCTTGACCTGGAGCAGGTGACTGGTTTTGCCATGACCGCGGGGGGCGCAGAGGATGTGGGTTTGTGGCATGGCAGGATCGCCGATGAAAGCATCAAAGCCATTGACCATCATGAAGATAGAGGAGAGGAGTTCTTCTTCATTGCCTTCGCGTGCGCGGTGAGGCACGAATGGGTCTTGGATGAACCCTTTGTCCCAGAGAAATTCTGTCCGTTGCATAGTATCGGGTGGTAGCCGACTGCATAAAAGTAAAGAAACGTTTACCAATAAGCCTGCCTTGTGGGACTAGTATACCATAGGGGGTAGGGATATGTGGCAGAGTGTAGAGTAAGATAGCAGAAATTCTGGCAACATGTGTCTCCCACTCCCCTTCGGGCAGCCCCCATCCCCTAGCCCCTTCCCCTTCGGGCAGCCCCCATCCCCTAGCCCCTTCCCCTTCGGGCAGCCCC
>CAYPHM010000025.1:0-41777 GCA_964410555.1 uncultured Chloroflexaceae bacterium
GAACCGGGCAGGTGCTCCTCCCCCTCGCCCTGAAATGGGAGCGGGGGCAGGGGGAATTGGGCAACCAGCATTTGTGCGATATGCCTACATACGCGCTAGGGTGATGATGAATGGTACGCGGTCTATCATCCAAAAGGAAAAAGGCAGCCCAATAATGGTCGAACTCAGTGTCCAAGCAAGGAATAGCCATAGCCCACTGAACCACCACCCGATGAGCAGAAAGTAGATCGCCCGGAGTACAAACGGGTATTGTTCTCCTGTCGTTTTCCACACCTCGCCGGTGGAAGAGACCATCAGGTGGCTACGTTCTGGCTTGAGCGTTGTCACCTGGGGCAAGCGGTTGAGCATCCAAAGCCCCACCGGTAGCCCAATAATGGTAATACTTAGCACCCAAGCAATCGTTGCCCATACGCCACTTAGCCAGAGCCCCACGAAAATAAAGTACAACACGCGCAGCAAAAAGTAGCCGATACCCCGCTGTTGAGAAATACTTACTGTCATAACTTATGTCTATCCTTCTCTTCACGATTGCTCGCTTCACTAGAGCCATCGTAGCTTTTATTCTTCTGTTACCTATTATCTATGACGACTGGTATTGGGACAAAGTTGCCCCTAGCAGCAGAAAAACCCTCTACCCCCTTCATCCCTTGCCCATCACCCAAACCAGTAGATGAAAGGCAAGAAAAGATGCTGAACTACCAAGATGTGGTATAATCAGGGATACCAGAAGGGAACTGGTTGTCTCTATAACGTACAACTTCGTGGTAGTACAGGGACGTATAAAATAATGCCGGTCTTGCGCGTAAGACCTTTGCTTGAAAAGGCAAAGCAAGAGGAAGCAGGAATATTGGTTGACCAAATTAGGCTCTTCACTCTCGTGAGAAAAGAGCAAGGGGTCAATTCCTACCTAAAAACGAAGGAGATGGTATGTTACAATTGGAGAGTGAGCTAATCTTTACGCCAATCCCAGAACGAATCGCCCGCTTACGGGAGCTTGCCTACAACCTCTGGTGGGCATGGCATCCCGAAGCCCAAGAACTCTTCCAACAGGCAGACCCGGACCTGTGGGAACTCGTCTATCACAACCCGGTGAGTTTCTTGCGCGAAGTACGCGAGCGGCGGCTTGATGAGGTTGCAGCAAATCCTGCCTATGTCAAGCAATATGATGAGGTTCTGGCAAATTTCGATGCCTATGTGGGCGCAAAAGAAACGTGGTTCACCAAAAACTACCCGGACAAGCAAGATACCAGTATTGCCTACTTTAGTGCCGAGTTTGGTATCCACGAATCGTTGCCGATTTACTCTGGTGGTCTCGGTATTCTTTCGGGCGACCACACCAAAGAAGCCAGCGATATGGGGCTGCCAATGGTAGCCATTGGCTTTATCTATCCCCAGGGCTATTTCCGTCAACGTCTTGACCATAGCGGTTGGCAGTTTGCAGAATACCAGAAGATGGATTTTGCCAATATGCCCGCCATTCCCGCCCGCACCCCCGAAGGAAAAGAAGTGGTCATAGATGTAGAACTCCCTGGACGAACTATCTATGCAAAAGTGTACCGCTTGCAGGTCGGGCGTATTCCCCTCTTTTTGATGGATACCGATATTCACCCGAACAGTCCGCAAGACCGCGAGCTTTCGGCACGTCTCTATGGTGGGGATCGTGAGATGCGTGTTGCCCAAGAAATTGTCCTGGGCATTGGGGGGATTCGTACTTTGCGAGCACTGGGTATTTCCCCGAATGTTTGGCATATGAACGAAGGGCACTCGGCATTTTTGGTGCTGGAGCTCGTTCGGGAAATGGTGCAGCAGCAGGGGATGGCTTTTGAGGATGCAAAACGGCGCATACAAGCCAGCAGCAACTTTACGACCCACACGCCAGTACCAGCCGGGAATGATGCGTTCCCCTTCCCCATGATTGAAAAATTCTTCTGGCAGTATTGGCCCCAACTGAACCTCTCCCACGATGAGTTTATGGAACTTGGGCGACAGGATCAACATTGGGGACCGTCATTTGCTATGACTGTGCTTGGGTTGAAGTTTTCCAACCGCCGCAATGGGGTTAGCAAGCTGCATGGCCACGTTGCCCGCGGTATGTGGCAGTGGATGTATCCAGACAAGGGACGTGATGATGTCCCAATTTTCTCCATCACCAACGGGGTGCATACCGCCTCGTGGTTGGCTCCTGAGATGCGGACTATCTTTGATGGGTATTTGGGCAAAGACTGGGAAGACCGGGTAGATGACCCTGCGGTATGGGAAGAGCTTCGCCATGTCCCCAACGAGGTGTTGTGGGATGTCAAACGCAAGCTCAGAAACCAGCTGATTAGCTTTGTCCGGGATCGGACGAAAAAGCGTTTTGAGCGGCTTGGTCAGGAGCATCCCCCAATATGGCCCATCCTTGATGAAGATGTGTTGACTATTGGCTTTGGGAGACGCTTCGCTACCTACAAACGAGCAACGCTCATTTTCAAAGACCTTGATCGCCTCAAGAACATTATCAACCGCCATGACCGCCCCATACAGATTATCTTTGCGGGCAAGTCCCACCCGGCTGATAACCCTGGTAAACATTTCATCCAAGATGTCTATCAGCTTTCGATGCAGCATGGGTTGGCAGGGCGTATTGTGTTTGTTGAAGAGTACGATATTGAGGTCGCCCGTAGGATGGTACAGGGGGTAGATGTGTGGTTGAATACCCCACGCCGCCCCTACGAGGCGAGCGGTACGAGCGGGCAGAAAGCCAGTCTCAATGGGGTACCAAACCTCAGTGTGCTTGACGGTTGGTGGCCCGAGGCGTTCAATGGACGCAACGGGTGGGCTATCGGTGAGGAACGCGAATACAACAACCAGGATGAGCAGGACTGGCAAGATGTACAGTCGCTCTATCACACTATGGAGCAAATCCTCATCCCGACCTTCTACGAACGCCGCGACCACAACGGCATACCCCAGGACTGGGTGAATATTTGCAAAGAGTCTATTATTACAGTAGCTCCAGAGTTTAGCTTCCGCCGTATGCTGGCAGATTATGTACGGGAGATGTACATTCCTGCGACAGAGGAAGCCGCCTCGGTTAAGTAAGGGTGTAGGTATGACACGTTCATAGTGGCGTGCGTAAAAGCAACCGGGGGAGAGACGATACTATGTCTCTCCCCCGTTTTGCTGCGCTAGAGATTTGCCCTGTATCTCTGCTCTGTTCACGCTACCATTGCAGAGCAAATGGGAGCCTCGCTGCTATGCTGCAACAGCAATGGTCTCAACCATAACACGAAAATCTGCGGGTTGTGGCAAAACATAATGCAGTTTTTCAAAACCAATAACTTGTCCAGACATATTCTTCATCAGGATGATTTCTTCGCCTGTTTCCTCACAAATATATTCGTCTTTAGGATTACCAAACCATACGGTTAAAGTCTGTCCTTCTTGGTCATAATACACTTTTACTTCGTCCATATACGTTCTCCTGCCTTTATCGTGTCCGTTGGATAGGTTGTAATCAAAAATCCTTCACCATTCAAGCGTTTAGTTACTGCACAAACCCAACGTCCTATCTGTTCTGGTTTGTAGAACAGATAGACAAACGGGTCTTGGCGGCTCAAGCGTATTTCAGAAGGATTGCTCAATGTCTCTTGGACAGCTGCTTCTCGTCCAGCCATGCTTGGATGCTTCACAGTCGTTATCAATTCCCAATAGGCACACGTTACCCGTACATGAAAGCCAAGCGGAGTTGATACGTCAAAGAGAATGTTTCGTGATGATGTGTTCATCATGTCTTCATTATAGGTCTAGTCACTTCCGCACGTCTGGCAGGAAGAGCATGAACACCGCCCGGTACTCACTCACCGCGCCGGGCGTTTCCTCGTCGTCTTGGCTACTGAAGGTAAACAAACTTGAGCGAAGCGGGGCAACCTGTGCGGGTGTTGCCACATTTTCCGGCAGCACTAGCGTTGCCCAAGCATCTGTTGAGGGGGTATACTGTTGGGCAGTGCGCTCCTCCGCGTCAAAGACGAAAAACGTATTGACGACTGCCGCCACCGCAGGCTTGGCTATTGGCATAGGGAGCGGTGCCGCCGATTCCCAATACTGCCCCCCACTCGTTGCATCGTAGCGTTCGTTGAGAGCCAAAGACCCATCGCCATTCTCGCCGCCGATGATATAGATGCGGTCTTCTGCCACCGCTGCCCCGGCGTTGCGGCGTGGGGTGGGGAGCGATTCTCCCTCGCGCCACGTTTCAGTATAGGGGTCGTAGATGAACACCTCGGCACAGTATCGCTCGCCATCCCACCCGCCAAACAGGTACAACTGCCCCTCAAAGCTGGTCAACGCATATTGACTACGCGGTGCTGGCAATGGAGGGAGTCGTTCCCATCGCTTATTGCGCGGGTCATACGCTTCAAACACATCAAGGATGCTGCCATCATTCCCCTCTCCACCGGGAACATAGATCAGTCCGCCGATAGTGGCAGCCTGGATATGGCTTACCGCAGTAGGCTTGGGATTAAGCGTGACCCATACCGCATTGTTGGGGTCGTAGCGTTGCACAGCATTGTCTGGCACCCCATCTTTTGCCCCGCCTATAACATATATCTTGCCATCATAGTCATAGGGAACAACAGCAAAATGTGAGCGCGGTTCTGCCATTGACTCGTGGCTATTCCAGCGTTCTGGTGCCGCTTGGAGTTGGTTTGTCGCAGGAACGATGGTCGCTTGCGGCAGCGTGGTCGGGAGCGTTGTTGGTGATGCCGTCGAGTCTTGCTGTTGCATCAACGTAACTGCCAATGCTAATGCCAATACAATACTGAGACCTGCCAGCAATATCAGCAACACCGGATGGTGCATCAATGGATGGGGTTTTGGTGCTGGAGTATTTGATGAACTGCTTGGTTGGCTAGTTGGTCGGCTAGGCGACTGGCTAGGCGACTGGCTAAGTAGTTGTGCTGTGTCTGATACTGGCGGTTGTGCTGCTTCTGGCACTGGCTGCTCGGCAGGAGCAGAAGGGGCAGACGGCACAGCAGAGCTACCCAAAGGCTGCGTTGTTGGTATATCTGGTGACAACGCAGCCGGTGGCAGGTCTTCGTTGCTTGTGCTTGCAGCATTGGGGGCAGGCGGAGCAGGTTCCTCAGCGGCAGGCGCAGCAGGTTCCTCAGCGGCAGGCGCTGCTGGATCAGCAACCGCGGCAGGTTCAGCAACCGTTGCTTGTCCTTTTCCATTTGGTGTAGTTTGTGGCACTTGCACCAAACCATGCCGCACAGCATAGACTGTCGCCTCAGTGCGCGATTCAACCCCTATTTTGCTGTAGATATTGCGAAGGTGGACCTTGACGGTGTGGACACTAATGTGCAACTTTTGGGCTATCTGCTGATTGGTAGCACCGCTGGCAACAATTTGTAGTATCTCGCGTTCACGTTCACTAATTTGAGACAGTTCTTCTGTCATGGGTTCTTTTTGGGGATAGCCTTCTTATCGCATATGGTATGCAATGGAAATGGACTATCGCTGTCTACTACTTGCGTGATCATCATATCATGACTGTTGATTAACCGCAAGAATAACTACCCCATCATACGCATAGATCATCGTGTAGCGGGGGTCATCAGCAAAGAGCGTAGCCGTCAACGGTCCGCGCCCTTCACGTAGGTAGATATGCGTGATCCGCTCGCGCTCAATAAGCTGGTGCAATGCCCTTTCCTGCTCCTCCCCCGCTTGAAACCTGCTGACCTGACGGCTTACCTCTTGCATATGCTGCACGTAGTCTGGCGAACCATGCATAACCATAGATGGGAGTATGCTGGACCAGTAGTCCAATACAATATGGTGTAATGCTGTTTTCTGCGGTTCTACCGCTTGAAACCTGCTGTTCTGATGGCTTATCTTTTGCATATGCTGCACGTAGTCTGGCGAACCGTGAATAAACATAGATGGGGGGGTACTGGTCCAGTAACCTAACAGCGGCATGAGCCAATAGCCGCCATCTGTTCCCCGGTCTGCATTAGGGAACCAACCTGCCGCATTGATAAGGAAGCGCGAGTCAGGTGGCACCAACTCTGGGTGGGTTGCTATCCACTCAATAGCCAGCGTGTCGGCAGCGGTGGCAAGGATGGTCTCTTTGTTAATGACGTTGCGAATGTTCCATGTCCCCCACCCTGCCCATGCGACCAGTGCCAACGCATAGATGGAGCGCAGGATGATGCGCCATACCCGATGGTTGCGGTTGGCTATCCAGCGCAATAGGAACACGCCCCCCCCACCGATAAGCAGGCTAATAGGCGCAAACAGGCTAAAGGTCATGATGTCGTTGGTGATAAGCCATGTATAGGGGACGTAGAGTGTCCAGGGGTTGAGCAGGAGGAGCAGGATACCCCCAACAATACCAGCAATGCGTAGCGGTTGCCATGCCCAGATCAGGGTAAACATCCCTAGTATGGGCAGGATATAGCTCAAGGTCCAGGGGTTTGCCAGCACTGCCATAATGAACACCCATACAAAGACCAGCAGACTCACCCGTGAGCGGTGCCAGAATGCCCACAACAACCCAAGCAATGCCAGCGCAATGAGCAGGCGGTTTTCCCCTGCCCACAAAAATCCTTCACTGAGTTTTACATAGTCACTACCATTCATCAACGTTTGCGAGCTATCACTATCTATAGACGGGAGCAGGATACGCTGCAAGATGACCCAGAGCCACGGGAGCGACAGGAGCAGGGAAAGCACTGCCGCTGCCAACAGTGAGCGCAGGTGGAGCCAAAGCGTATGCCAGGAAGACTCCATGTGCATAACTATCCATGTGATAGTGATAGCAGCGAGCAAGCAGAGTGTCAGCACAAGCACGAGCGTATGTACCAGACATAGCCCCGCCAACATAAGCGTACTAGCAACGAGCCAAGCGCGGGAGCGGGTATGCAGCAAGGCATGCCAGCTTATCGCCAGCAGCGGCAGGATGAGCATACCGGTGAGGTGGGTATAGCGACCCCAACTAACGTAGTAGGCAGGCATGATGGAGATACAACCTACGACAATGGCTGCTACAATGCCGGCGTGAGCACTGCGCCAAAAGTAGGCGGCTAGTGCTGCACAGGTCAACACATGTAACACATTGAGTATCTGCCCTTGCCAAAGCATCACATCTGGCATAGGAATACTGGAAAGCTGGATAGTCGCGGCGGTCAAGACGTGGTAGCCCCAATGGTAGGGCAGGTTGTCTACGGGCAGGTAGGGGTACAGCGAGTAGGGAGCCTGACCCGTCTCCAAGACAACCCGAATCATAAGCGAGTGGTGTATCGGGTCTACCCACGCTGGCAATACGAGATCACGTATCTGGTGAAAGCGGTTCCAGAGGGTGAGGGCAAAAACCCCTAGCAACAATACCCACGCCAGCCAAGTGTAGTGGTGGTGGTTGTTCTTTGCCCCTGCAAGCGGGAGATGGGCAGTGGTACTTTTCAAGGGCAGGTCTGGTTGTAGAGACATTGCATGCAACGTCTCTACGGGTGTTTCGTCCCCCTCGCCCTGTATGGGAGAGAGGGCAGGGGGAGCGGGTGTTCCATCCCCCTCGCCATGTATGGAGGTAGAAGGGTCGGGGCTATACCACAGTAACCACAACACCCCCACTCCAACGATTATCGCAACCAGTGCCAGTGCCAGGGTTGTCAAGGTGAGGTGCAGGACGGTTGCCCAAGAGTAGAGTAGGGCTATGCTGCTGATACTTAGCCCAAGCCAGACCGCAGCACGAACAAACGGGACGGGGGGAAGGTCTAAGGGAAAGTATTGCTCAATGATGTAGCCAGGACCAAAGAGTAACAAGGGTATCACGACCACGAGCCGCCCGATTGGTCCTGCGACCCAGGCAACAATGGCGCAGCACAGCAGGGCAATAGCAGTCTTCTGGTAAAAGGTAAGGTTACGAGCAAAACCTATCATGTTGTTCAAGCCTATAGCATCTCTTCTAGCTCTTTTTCCCATGCCTCAATAATAGCATAGTTAATCGAGACTCGATTCAGGAAGGACTCACGGACAGCAGGATCGCTGATACGGACGGCGCGGTCTTGGATGCCCTGATATGCCCAGGCAAGGGCTGCCCCCGCTCGTTGCTCTTCCCCAAGCAGTTTCCACGTTTGGTACATTGCCATATACCCCTCGCGGAGTTCGTCCTCATCCTCGCCTGATGGCGGGTGTTTGCCCCAAACAGACCATACCTCTTCAAGCAAGTTTTTGGCTTCATCCAGCTTGTCTTGTATGGCTAGGGCATAGGCACGGCGGCAACGGGTTGCCCGAAAGAACTGCATCTCGCCGATCTCTTCACGGATAGTTTCTGCCTGCTGCCAGTGTTCTGCTGCTGTTGCTGCCCGTTCTAGCATATCCTGACTGCCCCATTCCCACTCCCACTCGCCGAGGTGGTGCAGCGCGTAGGCTTCGAGCCGCTTGAGACCTAGCTCGCGTGCCAACTTGTGGGCAGCTTGGTGATGTTGCTTTGCCATGAGCGGCAGCGGGGCTATACCACCAACAGTAGTCTGGGTTGATGATCGCCGTTGGGAGGCTATCCGAGAAACCCGTGATGCCATCGTGGTTAGCAACTCCTCATTGGTAGTTAGCTGATCGGTGACTTGCTTGCGGCGTTGGTAGGAGGCGAGTTCACGGCTGGCATTGCCCCATTTGGCAAGACTGTAGGCTTCTATCTGGCGGTTGCCAAGCGTTCTGGCAATGTCTTTTGCCTCGGTAGCATACCGCTGTGCCGACTCAAAATCGCCGAGGGCGGTAGCTATATCGCTCATGTCAATGAGCAAGGTTGCCTCACCATACTGGTTGCCAAGCTCACGCCAAATTGTCAATGCATCATCCTGGTAAGAACGGGCAATGTTGAGGTCGCCAAGCGATTGGTAAGCATTGCCAATATTGAGCAGGGTAAAGGCTTCGCCGCTGCGATCCCCGATGCTCTTTCGCAGCGCGAGTACTTCTTGCAGCACCTCTAGGGCTTCGCGGGGTTTGCTCAGTTTGTTATGCAGTGTGCCAATATGGTAGAGGCTGGTTGCCTCTCCCCATCGGTCTTCAATAGCCCGGCGTATCTCTAGGGCTTGCTGGTGGTATTGTTCGGATTGTGCGTAGTCGCCAAGTTCGCCATAGGCAATGCCAAGCAGGTTTAAGCTGCGGGCTTCGCCTGCATTGTCGCCTACCTCGCGGCAATACTCCATTGCCTGTAGCCCCCACCAAAGGGCTTGGTAGTAGTCGGCGCGTAGCTCCGAATTGCGTGCCAGCAGGTTCATACTCTCGCCAAGTAGCGCGTGGTCTTTAATCTTCTTGCCATATTTGATAGCCTGGCGAATAGCTTTATCGGCAGATGCATAGTCGTCAATTGTCTGGTGGTAGCGTCCGCGGTGAATGGCTGTTAGGGCGTGGTGGCGGGGGGATTCTAGCTTTTCGGCAATGGTTCTGAGTTCTTCTAGGTCTTGCTCTAGTGCTGTCGTATTGCTGCTATGCTCATACACTTCTGCCCGCGAGCTTATGAGCGAGAATAGCCGTTTGAAGTTGTCCTCTTCGTCAAAGAGTTCTGGTCGGTTTTTGAGTAGGTCTATTGCTTCTGACAAGTAGGAGAGGGCTTCTACTGTAGCGTAGTTTGCCGCAGCAAGCTGCCCTGCCCGTTCGGTAAAGTAGAGAAAGCGGTGCCATTCATCCGTGTGGCGATAGTGTTCGGCGAGGAGCGGGACGTAGGGATCGAGGTTTGATGCATACTCACGCTCGTACCACTCCGCAACGGCAAGGTGCAAACTCTGCCGCTGAGTCATGAGCAGGCTGTTGTAGGCGACATCTTGGGTAAGCGCACTTTTGAACTGGTAGCGTACCTCTGGCTCATACGATTCTAGCGGCGTGATATTTTGCTCGGCGAGGATGTTGAGATGGTCACGCAGGTTGGCGACCTCTTCCCGCATCGGGTAGATGCCCTCTAGCACCCGCTCTGGGAAGATACGCCCCACCACCGAGGCAACCTTACACGTTAGCTGCGTACTAGGGTGTAGGCGGTCTAGGTGGGCTTGAATGATGCCCTTGAGCGTCGATGGGATGGCGGTTAGCCCGTGCTCGCCTTTGAGCAACCATACCCCATTGGAGTCAAAAACGAGGGCTGACTGCTCATGTAGCATCCGCACCGTCTCCTCGACAAAGAAGGGGTTGCCCTGGCTTCGCTCTACAATCCAGTTGACCACGTTTTCTGCCACAGGCTGGCCGTCTAGCGAAGCAACCGTTAGGCTTTCTATTGCGGATTTGTCCATTGGGTTGAGGTGCAGGGGGTAGTGTTGTCCCAGGCGGGTGAGAGCATCGAGAATAGCCCGTTTTTCTGGTCGCCACGTAATATCATCGTTATTTTCCGGTGGGCGATAGCTCAATATCAACATGATAGGCTGGAAGGCAATGATACGGGCTACGTCTAGGGCAAGTTCCCATGAGAGCATATCTGCCCAGTGCATATCATCAAGCAGCACAATGAGCGGGCTGTTCTTTGCCCATTCTTGCAACAACTGGACAATCAGGAAGGTGAGGCTATCGCGGCGTTGGCGGGGGTTGACACGGGTTGCCGGGGTTTCTGGCATACCCAAGTCGAGTATTTCATTGAGCAATGGCAGCCGTGGCACCAGTTCGGGGTCAAGGCTTTTGGTGACAGATACCACGCGCTTGGTACGTTGTTCTAGGGTCGTCCGTCTTTCCAAGCCAAAGTATTGGATGAGCACTTCACGCCAGACGATATAGGGGGTCTGCTGCCCGATGCTGTTGGTTGTACCCATCAGGGTTAAGGTGGCAGTTTCCCGTTGCTTCTCCTGTGCCATAAATTCATAGAACATACGGGTTTTGCCCATGCCCCCTTCGCCAATTAGTGATACTACCGCCCCAAAGCCATTTTCTACCTTGTCGAGATAGCTCATAAGCGTAGCAAGTTCACAATCGCGCCCGACCATTGGGCGTTCATCACCAAACTGCGTTATGGAGCGCAAACCAGAGAAGCGATAGACCCGCACTGGCTTTGCCTTGCCCCTAATGAGCATTGGGGGGAGGGCTTCTAAACTCCAATGGCGGCGCACTTCATTGTAGGTGGGTTGGTCACAAAAGGTATCGCCAGAGTTGGCGGCTTGCATAAGCCGGGAGGCAAGGTTGACAGCATCTCCCATCACGGTATATTCGCACTGTGAAGGGCTACCAACGGGACCAGCAAATACGGTGTCGGTAGTGATGCCAATGGCTAGGCGCAGGTTGAGGTTTTGTGCTTCTCGGATGTCATCGCCATAGTTCGTTGGATGCGAGGTAGATTGTGTGGCACTGCTCCATATTTGGTGCATCTCCTGGGCGCAGGCGAGTGCTCGCACGGGGTCGTCCTCGTGGGCTAGAGGGGGTGCGCCAAAGAGGATAAGCAGCACTGTCCCCTTGTCATCTACGGCTATTTTGTTGAGGCTGCCTTCGTAGCGATAGATGACTTTCTGGGTGGTAGAGAGCAAGGTTTGGAGTTGATTGCGTATATCCTCATCGTCATCATCGTAATCTAGCCCCCCTATGCCCACGAACATGACGGTCATGCGGCGGAGCTCTGCCAGCCATGCCTGTTCACGGGTGAGCATACGGCGGGAGATAGCAGCGGGGACGTAGTGGCGCAAGAGTTGCTCTACCTTTTCGAGCCGTTCGGTGGGGATAGTGTCCCATTCAAGGAACGTTGGCAGCGAGCGATAGGGGCGGGCGTAGGTACTATCGTTGAGCGAGAGCAATACGCTGGTGTCTTGGTCATCGCTCATCACTGGAACACAACCGTTGTACTCGTTGTTGGTGAGAGACAGCAGTGCGCCGGCTTGTGGCGAGAGCATGACCATGCCGGGGCGGGCGTGTTTCTCGGCAAAGGATGCCTGCTCTATGGCATCCCCTGCCACCAGATACTCCCACCGTTCAAACACCCCTCCGATATGGGCTGCAACCACGTTGCTTGCCCCAATGCCAATTTTCAGCGCGAGAGAGGCTTCGCCAACGCTGGTAGTGATGTGCTGAAAGTCTATCATGGCAATCTGCATATCTATGGCAGCATACATGGCATAGAGCATGGCGGAGGTGAGGGTGTGGTCGGGTATGTCGTCTACTCGAAAGATGGCAGTAATGGCATCACCACTTAACCGCACGACCTGCCCACGGTAGCTTTCGATGTGGGTAATCATGCGGGTGAAGTACAGGTTGAGCAGCGCGGTCAGTTCCTCTGCGCCGGTAGAACTTTGCCGGCTGAGGGTCTCGGTCAATGCGGTAAAGCCGCTAACGTCTGCAAACAGGATAGCCGCATCCATGCGCTCTGCATGGGCATGCATGTGCGCTGCGATATTTTCGCCATTTTGCGCCCGGGTATACATGGTGAGTACCACGGGGGTGGGGGCAAAGGCGGCTAGGGTTGTAACGCGATCTCTCAGCACTCTTCGATAACCTTTTTCTCAGGGTGCAGCGCAACTCATCAATATAGGTGTGCCTCATATAGTATAGCACTAGTGATGCCTTTTCGGGAAATATTGTCATAAACAAGCGAGGGGATTTGGGGGGGGTGTTGTATATGGCTCAAGGGTGTAGAGACGTTGCATGCAACGTCTCTACGGTAGCACAAGGTGTTACCAGTGATTATGGTAAAATAGGTACAGGTATTTGGAAACGGTGAGGAGAAGAGTTGTTATGCCAAATAGACAGTATTACTCAAGGCGCACGGGGAAAAACCTAGCGGATGTAAAAATTGATTTACCAGAACTTTTGAGCTTATTCAAGAGTATGTATAGTTCATTTGAGGCAAAAGGATATTTTCAGCAGGCATTTGGTTACGATTGTGTTGATGATGGATGGGTAGTTGGGGGGTTAGGATCGGATATTGCAGGAGAGATGTTGATTAGAATTCGTAAACGCAATCTTTATCCGATAGAAGAACATTGTATGAATTATTCGGAAGAAGATATTTTTGATGTTATTGAATTTTTGTTTGATTACATTTCTCATCCTATAGATGGGAGGTATCATTCCTTCAGTGGATGTGGTTGGCATTATGATACTTTTGATATTGAACAGGGACGTAAAGAATGGAGAGAAAGAGTCAATTTGTTTCTCTGTGATTACCAAGAAGGGTATGAACTTTCAGAAGATGGTGAGATACTTGCCTTGCCAGAAACAGGACTTGATACCTTGCTGAATGCCAAACTCCCACTATACGACCCAGAAAATATTGAGCAAAGAGTCCATAATGCTACCTTAAAGTTTAGACGCTATCGTTCATCACCTGAAGATCGGCGAGATGCTATCAGAGACCTTGCCGATGTGTTGGAGTTCTTGCGTCCAAAGCTCAATACAGTTATTACCAAGAAAGATGACAAAGACCTTTTTATCATAGCAAATGGTTTTGGTATTCGTCATCACAATGATAAACAGCAAGTCGATTATGATAAACCCATTTGGTATAGTTGGATGTTTTACTACTACCTTGCCACTATTCATGCGTCAATTCGCTTGATTGAAAAATATGGGCAAGAGGATACTGGCTCGTAAAAAATGGCTACGGGAAAAAAACATGGGGTATGATTATGCTGCTGCTTTATTACGTTTATCTCCCCCCCACGAGCATGGTACAATACCAATACGATGAGCTACCCTATGATTCAAGATATACGAGAAAAAATAGCTCAAAATATTTTCGAGTTCTCGCAGCATGCTGTAGACCAGTGTCTTATCCGTAATATACAAGTCCAAGAGATACGCGAGGCTATTCGAGTCGGTGAAATAATTGAAGATTACCCTGATGACAAGTATGGTCCAAGTGTCCTTGTTTTAGGATATACGAGAAAGCAACGTCCCTTGCATATTCAGTGTAGTTATCCCTCTCGACCACTCATTAAAGTTATTACGGTGTATGAACCACACCCAAATCGTTGGATAGACCAGAGAATACGGAGATAACCACGATGAACACCCAATGGAATGAACCGTTTATTGAACAAGAAGTCACCTATGTTATCGTTATTGATGGGAAACCATATCTTATTGAGCATGTCCCGGCGCGTGTCAATGTAGAAACGGGAGAAAAACTCTTTTCTCCTGAAACAGTAGAACGGCTCCAACAGATCATCCATTCAAACCCATCACCAAACAGAGTGATAGCCACTCCCGTTTTTGAATTTGCCGTCTAGGACATCAAGCAAGGTACAATGTAATGGTAGTGGTATCTTGGTATGTATCTACAATAACCAACTAAGGAGAAGACCAATGCTCTGGACCTATCGGGTATTTCAAGATAAAACCAATCGCTACTCCATACGAGAAGTGTTTTATGAGCAAGATGGGACTATTATCGGCTATGGCAAAACCCCCGTTGCTCTAGCGGCAGCATCAGCAGAAGACCTCCGCCAACTGGTCACATGGTTTCACGAAGCGTTTGATTTGCCTATACTCTCAATGGAAACGGTAGATGCCCAAATAGCTGCCCCACCCCACCCCGCAACCAACAGTATCGCTCCAAGAGGTGCGAGCAGTGCTTGCCAAAGAACCAACTGAGGATGTTGCGGGTGCATAAACCACAGTCGAGCAAATAACCAACACACGGAGATAGCCACGATGAACACCCAATCTCCCAAAACGGTGGAACGGCTCCAACAGATCATCCATTCAAACCCATCACCAGACAGAGTGATAGCCACTCCCGTCTTTGAATTTGCCGTCTAGGACATCAAGCAAGGTACATAGATAACATCCTAATGTCCCCTACCCTACCTCACAACCAACGCCAGCCCTGGTACCACCAGCTGCTTGTCCGCACACTCCAACGCCACGCCAAACGAGACGTACCAGATCGGTTGCACCGCAAGTACCCAGGGGTAGCAACCACCACCATAGCAGAACGCTATATCAAGCGACAAGCACGACAAGCAGCATTGGCAGGGGGGGCTGCCGCATTGGTAGTCTCACTCATCACGATTATCTCTTGGGTAGAAATGCTGAGTGCCATTGGGATACCGGCACTTGTGCTAACCCTGCCATTAGCCCTACTTGCCTTTGGGCTAGAAATCTACTACACCATTCGCTTACAACTCACCACTGCCTATGATCTCTGCCAATTGCATGGTGTAGCTATTACACCACACGACACTGACGATCTCCAGGAACTGTTCGCTATTGGGTTAGGGGTACGGGTTGGGGCATTGAGCGGCAATATGCTGCGCCGCGTCACCCCGGCGGTTTTTCGACAACAAGCCCGCTCGCTGCTTCAGTCCGAGATTATCGGACGAAGGGTGCAAGACTGGGCAATCCGCAACATTGCCCGGCAACTAGCCCGCCGCTACCTTGCCGAGAGTCTGCTCTTGAAAGCAGTTGTACCGGGCGTGAATGTGCTCCTGGGGGCAGGATGGAACTACTTTTCCACCATAGGCATTGGACAAGCGGTGCAGCAGCGCACTCGTCTGCGCTTGCACATTGAAGCAACGGTAGATACCCTGCCGCTTCCCCCAACTGTGCCCCCAGACCTTGTGCTCTCCACTGGGTTTCATGCGCTGATTGCCGACAACCAAATAAAAGAGGGGGAACGGATAGCCTATCACCGTTTGGTTGATCGGCTCCAACGGATCCATCCAGACATACCCCTTGACCCCGATGCGTCTACAACGATTATGGAGCGAGAGCAGTGGTTGGCTGCGCTGGCGACCCTAGATCAACACGATGGGCAACAAGCCCTCTACACCGTAGCCGTAACAATGGTTGTGGTCAATGGGCATATTGGGCGGGCGGAACGGGCGATGTTGCGGCAGGTAGCGGGGCTATGCCACGTCCCCTACGACGAGACCCAACTCAGTGAGCAGGCACGTTCCTTCTTTGTGCGACCAGCAGGACAAACCTGTCGCTTGGTAGCGGGGGGTATTGCCATTGTGCTGGTGCTTGTCGTATGTGGGTGTTCCATCCTGAATATGCTGGTGCTCCTGCATATTGTGCAGTAGCCCTATGCTATGGACTATGGATGTTGACCTACCCGTGAAATTGCCTTGCCAGTAGGCTTATGCCCATTGCCACTGCCTTTCCCATTCCCATGCTGCTTGACACTACGGGCAATGCCAGCTTGCAACGTGCTACACGTCACAATACCGCCCATATCTGCCCCAAGATGTATCAACGTCATTGCCAGCGTGGGGCTGATACCCGTTAGGATAACCTCAGCCCCCAACAGCTTGACCGCTTGGGCAGCCTGGAGCAGCACATTGGCAACCTGCGTATCTACCACTTTCACCCCGGTAATATCCATAATAACTGTCTCAGCCTGCTGTTCAGCCACACCCTCAAGCAGCGTTTCAAGAACCTGTTGAGCACGGTTACTGTCTATCGTGCCAACCAGCGGCATAGCTACCACCTTGTCAGACAATGGCATAAGTGGCGTAGAAAGCTCTTGGATGATCTGCTGTTGGGTAAAAACCAGCTCATCCTGGGTTTGCTCTAGGGCTTTTTGCGCTTCCCTCTGCTCCATACGATCTTGCCCCATACTTGCCAGCATCTCGGTAAACTTGGAAAGATACGAGAGTGACGGGGCTATCTTGTCGCGGGAAATCACCGGCACCTGTTCAAGGGCTTCAAGGTAGGCAGCTTCATCAAACCCAAACTTCTGGGCTTGTTGGCGAAACCAATCAACATCTGGCTCTTCAAACAGGAATTGTCCCGTGAACATCGTCCCAATATGTTGCCCATGCACGAGGATTGGATTTGCTACGTCTACCAATCCATTGGCACATTCATAGGCAACAAACTTCTCACCGCCTGACAGGTGATTAACAATATACGCATCACTCTGCTGACAACGCTTGCACGTTTCGGAGTTAGCCCGGTGAAACTTGACACAGATGTCTTGCCATCCACTAGCGGTCAACACGGTCCCATCAGCATCGAGAATAGCTGTTGGGATAGTCGTTACCGTGAAAAACTCATCGAGCATAGCTTGAAGGCTTGGGATGTCTACTAATTCTGCTAGGGTATAGTTCATTGTGAAAACCTCTTTGTTTTACACATAAGTACCAACACGACACATTAGGAAGATAGGGGATAGTGTAGGGTGATCCGTATAGATAGCTGTACCAAGCATATCACAACATATCAGTTCTTGCAACAGCTAAAGCGACTGAAGCGGAGAAAGCCCGTATATCCCAGGGCTAAAGCCCCTGGGATATACGGGCTATTTCTGTAAAATACATACCAATACAACATCATTATTTTGTTATGTATTACGTATATGACTTGACAATACCCCCGCTATGTACTATACTGCACGTCAAAGTTCTACACAATTTTATTCTTCATGCAAGAATCCACGCAAAATACGCTGTACATTTGAAGGGACAAGCAACCTAATAGACCACAGCGTAACCGAGCTTTTGAGCAAGAGGAACCGGGTAAGTATCTGGAAAGGATGGGAAAATGGCTGAAGTTTGGGAAGTTGATATACTACCACAAAGCCGCAGCTCTCGTGTTATCGGAGGGCGTAGCCTTGATGATGTCGAGGCAGACTTCCGAAAACCAGGAAACACACTATTCGGGGCAGTGTTTGGGGTAGACCCGCTGGACATCTGGATTGGTCCGTTTTACTTTGGCATGTTTGGGTTCTTGGGAATCATCGGCATTGTCATTGGGGCAGCCTTTTACATTAACGAGGTTATCTTTAACGGACCATATACCCTGGCACAAAACTTCATTTCAGGGAAGATAGACCCCCCTCCCGCTGGTGTTGGGCTATCGCTGGTAGGTCCAGGACAGCCTGGGTTTGCTTGGCAAATGACCGTTTTATTCGCTACAATAGCCTTTGTCTGTTGGATGCTCCGCGAAGTAGATATTAGTCGCAAGCTAGGTATGGGCTATCACGTTCCCATCTCCTTTGGTGTGCTCGTATCGGCTTGGCTGACCTTGCAAGTGATTCGCCCTGTCCTGCTTGGCAGGTGGAGTGAGGGATTTGTCCTCGGCGTACTGCCGCACCTTGACTGGATCGTCAACTTTGGCTATCGCTACGTCAACTTCTACTACAATCCATTCCATTGTCTCGGTGTCACAGGATTGTTTACCTCAACCCTCATCCTCGCTATGCACGGCTCAGCTATTCTCAGTGCTTCGCAGATACGCGAAGGAGATGCCATTGAGCGGTTGCACCAATTCTGGTATGACATTGTAGGGTATTCCATTGGCGAACTTGGTATTCACAAACTGGCGACAATTGTTGCAGCAGGCACCATTCTGGTATCCAATCTGTGCATCCTCTTCTCAGGATGGCCCGTGATGGATTGGGCTGCCTTCTGGAACTTCTGGGATGGGTTGCCCTGGTGGAGTGCAGTCTAAAGTTAAGGGAGGAATTGCGGCATGAAAGTAGAATCCGCACGCACAGATAACGAATCGTATCTTGAGTATCATCCGAATAATCACATTGGTGGTCGTAAAGGATACTTTGATCAGCATATAGAATTTGAAGGTGTCCCCATCTTTGGCGAACTCTTCCGATTCTTTGGACAAACACAGCTTGGGCCTATCTACATTGGGATATGGGGTATTCTGGCTATCGCCTCCGGGTTTATGTTCTCCCTCATTTGGGGCATGGGCATGATGTCTACCGTTGGCTTTAATCCGGTTGCTTTTGTCAAGTATTTCGCCGTGCTCCAGATAGACCCCCCCAACTCTATGAACGGCATTTGGGGGTTCCCCCCCCTTGAACAGGGCGGTTGGTGGCTGGCAGCGACCTTCTTCCTTACCTTGTCTATTCTCTTTTGGTGGGTACGTCTCTACAACCGCGCCCGCAACGCCGGCGTGAAGCCCTACCTCTCCTACGGCTTTACCAGTGCTATTGCCCTCTACTTGGCTATCTACATTGTCCGCCCGCTCTGGCTAGGCAACTGGTCTGAAGCACCGTCCCACGGCATCAAAGCCCTGCTGGACTGGGGGAACAATATTAGCGTTCGCTACGGCAATTTCTACTACAACCCGTTCCATATGGTCTGTATCTTCTTCTTGCTTGGCTCAACCCTGCTCCTCTCTATGCATGGGGCGACTATCTGGGCAACCGCCAAGTATGGGGCACACGAGGAACTCGAAGAAGTTCACAAACCAGGGACAGGGACAGAACGAGCTCAGTTGTTCTGGCGATGGGTGATTGGCTTCAACGCCAATGCCTACAGCATCCACCTCTGGGCTTTCTGGTTCGCATGGCTTATGGGCATCACGGGCGTTATTGGTATTCTCATCACCGGAACACTGGTCACTGACTGGTTCGCTTGGGCGCAGGATGCCGGGGTCAACTTCCCGCAGGTAGCCCCACCCAACGTTTGTGTACCAGACCCCATAACCAACCTGCCACCAGATATACCTGCCTGTCAACAATAACCAATTCTGATTACTTTACGGTTTCTACCCAAGCCCGCTGTCTTTCCTATAAGGCAGCGGGTTTGTTGCCCCTGCTGTCTACCCGCCCCCCCCTGCCCCCGCTCCCATAAAGGGCGAGGGGGAGGAGCACCTGCCCGATTCCCCTTCTCCCGCGTAGTGGGGGAAGGGGCTAGGGGAAGGGGGCTGCCCAAAGGGGAAGGGGGCTGCCCGAAGAGGAAGGGGCTAGGGGATGGGGGCTGCCCGAAGGGGAAGGGGTTAGGGGAAGGAGCTAGGGGAAGGGGCTAGGGGAAGGGGGCTGCCCGAAGGGGAAGGGGGCTGCCCGAAGGGGGCAAAGAAGGGGGGAAAAGCATCTGCCACACCCAACGTAATACAAAACCCCAACTTGCAAATTCCCCCACGTCATGCTACAATCGTCAACGCCAGCGTAGTTTTTCATATTCAGGAGACCTGACGAAACTGGTACCTATCTCCCCTGAACATCAGAACACCCAAGATGGGGTTCTTGTAACGAGATGCGGATCATGGAACACGCCAAAATAGGCCCAAACTCCATCATTCGGACAGTTGAAGCACTGCAAGAGAGTTATGGCTCACCCCAAGCCCAAGCCATTTTGCAACAAGGGGGACTCCCGGACCTCGCCGACAACCTGCCTTCTAGCATGGTTGCCGAAAGTGAGTTCCTGCGTCTTATTGCTGTGCTCCTGAACCAAGTTGGGTCTGAGCAAACCAAGCGTCTATTGAGACGGTCAGGCCAACTGACGGCGTTTTATTTGCTTCAACATCGGATACCACACGCTTTCCAAAAACTTTTGAAGGTGTTGCCCCCTGGAGCCGCCCTGACCCTCTTGTTGGTCGCTATCAGCAAGAGTGCATGGACGTTTGTTGGGAGTGGGGCATTTAGCTTTACTGGAGGGGCAAAAGCGGTTATCGTTATCGCCAACCGCACCCCCAACCCAACGATACCCGCCGAAATTTGTAGTTTCTACGCTGGGACGTTTGAGCAGATATTCCAAGTATTGATAGACCCACAAACGACAGTACAGAAAGCAGAACAAGCACCGAGAGATATTCGCTGCGCCTATTATATTGACTATGGGACAAAATAGCCGCTCATTTATTAAAGTACGATAAAGTGGCAGATGATTTGCATGGTATAGCCTTTTTCCATAAGGTTGGTTGAAGCAAAAAACCTGTGTTACTATTGGCTAGAGAACCGCCGCAAGGCAGGATGCCGGTTGTAGCAATAAAACAAATGTGAATGGAGGATATTTTCTTATGCGTATCTTGATGATACAACCAAACTACCACGCTGGTGGAGCAGAAATTGCCGGGAATTGGCCCCCTAGCTGGGCACCCTACCTCGGTGGCGCACTCAAGAAGGCTGGCTACCACAATACCCGCTTTATTGACGCTATGGCAGATGACATCCCCGATGATGCGCTCAAACAGATTATCAAAAAGGCGCAGCCGGATGTCGTGATGGCAACTGCTATCACCCCGATGATCTATAAAGCGCAGGACACACTACGTCTCGCCCACGAAGCCCGCCCGCAAGCCAAGCTCATCTTGGGGGGCATTCACCCTACGTTTATGTATGGGCAAGTCTTCAGCGAAGCCCCCTGGATTGACTACATCGTCCGTGGCGAGGGTGAGGAAATTATCGTCAACCTGATGCGCTCTGTGGAAGCTGGCTCTGACCTCAAAGATCGCCGTGACATCAAAGGCATTGCCTTTGTTGAGGATGAGCAGGTTGTCGCTACCCCCGCCCATCCACCCATCCGCGACCTTGACGAAACCCTTAGCCCCGACTGGGGTATTCTCGATTGGCCCAAGTATATCTACATCCCGCTCAACTGCCGTGTTGCCGTACCAAACTTTGCGCGTGGCTGCCCCTTCACCTGCCGCTTCTGCTCCCAGTGGAAGTTCTGGCGTGCTTACCGCGCCCGTGATCCCAAGAAGTTTGTGGATGAACTCGAGATTTTGGCGAAAGATTACAACGTAGGTTTCTTTATTCTGGCAGACGAAGAGCCAACGATTAACCGCAAGAAGTTTGTCGCTCTGTGCCAAGAACTCATCAACCGCAAGATGGAAGTGCCATGGGGCATCAACACCCGCGTGACCGACATCTTGCGCGACAAGGACCTGCTCTACTACTATCGCAAGGCAGGCTTGATGCACGTTTCGCTCGGCACCGAAGCCGCCAGCCAACTCAACCTTAACACCTTCCGTAAGGAAACAACCATTGAGCAAAACAAGTATGCCATTGACATCTTGAAAGAAAATGGCATTGTGGCAGAAGCGCAGTTTATTATGGGGCTGGAAGCAGAGACCCCCGAATCCATCGAGGAGACCTTCCAACTGGCATTGGACTGGAACCCCGACATGGCAAACTGGAACATGTACACCCCTTGGCCCTTTGCGGAGTTGTTCGAGGAGCTAGGCGACAGGGTAGAGGTGCGCGACTACTCTAAGTACAACTTTGTTACGCCCATCATGAAGCCAGATGCAATGGATCGTGAGGATGTGCTCAAAGGCGTGTTACACAGCTATGCCCGCTTCTATATGCGAAAATCGTTCCTAGATTATCCCTTCATCAAAGACCCGCAAAAGCGAAGGTATATGCTTGGCTGTCTCAAAGCCTTTGCCAAGACCACGCTGTCCAAGCGGTTCTATGACCTCGGCAGGGTGGAGCGTAAAGGCTTCAAGTTCTCGGTTGATCTCCAATTTGATGAATCCAAGATTCTCACCAAAGAGGAAATCGCTCAACTCAAAGCCCAACGTCCCGACCTCTCCGCCGACATGGTGCAGGGTGGCAACCTTACCGACATCTCCGCCTGTGGTGCGCCGCGTGACTTGGAGTATAAGGAAGAGGAACATGGCTCAATGGCGGACATCTCCGCTTGTGGTGCGCCGCGTGACCTGGAATATGAAGAGCCAGTCGCCGGCAATGAGCCTCCCGGTATGTCCATGAAAATCTAACGAGACCATACGCTAGGCTATCAGTCGCACCATACCAACAAGTTGTACCGCTTGGCAACTACGGGGTTGGTGTGGCTCATAGCCTATCCTACCCATTAGCAAGGCAGCAAAGCAAGAGGTACCTACCGCGGAGGCATTGATTGAAAGCAAAACCAACGATTACGAAAGAGAACGGCGCGTACTATAGTTTTTGTGGGCTTTCCTGTGTCGGTTGGCTCTACCAGAAAATACAAGATAGCTTTTTTCTCATCCTGGGAACGCATACCTGCGCTCACTTCCTGCAAAATATGCTTGGTGTGATGATTTTTGCCCGTCCCCGCTTTGGCGTTGCGATGCTCGAAGAGTCTGACCTCTCCAAGCAGCAGCCAGACCTGCAAACCATCATTGATGAGATACGGGAACAGCATCATCCGTCAGTTATTTTCCTGCTCTCATCCTGCACCCCGGAGGTGATGAAGGTAGAGTTTGACGGACTCGCCCACAGCCTGAGCACCGAAGACCTGCCCGTGCTCTTCGTGCCTGCCAGTGGTTTTGAGTATACGTTTAGTCAGGCAGAGGATTCGGTTATCCAAGCCATCATACCCTTCTGCCCCAAAGCCCCCGATGATGACCAGCGGGTCGTCTTTCTTGGCTCTGTCAATGATGTGGTGGCAGATGATTTTCTCTATGATGCGGAGCAACTCGGTATTCCCGTAGCAGGCTTTTTGCCTGCCAATCACTTTACCGACCTGCCCCCGATTGGCAAGGGGACGATAATTGCCCCACTGCAACCCTACCTCGCCAAATCCGCTACCCGCCTCACCCGTGAGCGTGGGTCAACAGTGCTAACTTCGCTGTTCCCCTTTGGTCCCGATGGGACACGGGCATTTTGGGAAGACCTAGCGGCTCACTTTGGCAAGGAGATAGACCTAAGCGAACGCGAGGCAACATCCTGGGAGCGCATAGCCGAGCAGACTGAACTGTTGCGCGGCAAGCGGATTTTCTTCACCGGCGACAACCTGATGGAGCTCCCGCTGGCTCGCTTCGTGCGGCGTGTTGGCTGCGAGGTGGTAGAGTGTGCTACTCCCTATATCAACAAGAAATTCCACACCCGCGAGTTGGCATTGCTTGACGGGGTGCGGTTGGTTGAACTACCCGACTTTGACCGCCAGATGGCAGACATTAAGCAGCTACAGCCTGATCTGGTTATTAGCACCCTGGCAACGACCAATCCGTTGCTTGGGCAGGGGATAGTTGCCAAGTGGAGCACTGAATTTGCCTTTATGCCCATTCACGGCTGGGGTGGGGTGCAAGCTCTTGTAGGGATGTTTACCCGAAATATCAAACGGCATGCCATGCTTGGCAAACTCGATGATCCCATTTGGCTTCAGGGGGTTATGCCATCGGCAGCAGCAGAACCTATCAATCAATAGACAATCACATAGACAATCAATAGACAATCACATAGACAATCAGATAATCAATAGATAAAACCAAGTACTAGAAACCAACGCTGGAGGAAATAGGGCGTTATGCACCTGACATACTGGATGTACCAGGGGACGGCTCACTACGGAGTTGCCCGTATCACCAACAGCCTGCGAAATGTCCAGGCCGTTTTTCATGCTCCGCTTGGAGATGACTATATCAATACCGTGTTTACCATGCTTGAGCGCACACCAGACCTGCCCCGCATGCACACCAGCGTTGTTACCGGGCGCGATTTGGCGCAGGGGACTATTCGCCTCCCCGAACGGCTCAGACAGGTTGAAGCACACTACCAACCAGACCTGATTGTCGTTGCGGCAAGCTGTAGCACGATCTTGCTCCAAGAAGACCTCGAACGGGTGGCAGAGAGCGCGAATATCTCAACCGAGGTGCTGGTCTATGATGCGAACCCCTACCGTATGGAGGAGCTCGAAGCCAGCGAGGGGCTATTTACAACGCTGGTCAAACGGTTTGCGCGGGAACACCAGCGCACAGAGACCCCAAGCGTCAATATCTTGGGTACAGCTTCGCTTGGCTTCCACGCCCGCTCCGACCTCATCGCGCTGCGCCGTTTGCTAGAACCGCTAGGCATCCAGGTCAATGTGGTAGCCCCGTGGTCTGCCAGTTTGCAAGACCTAGCACGATTACCAGCAGCATGGGTGACGATTGCCCCCTACCGGGAGCTTGGGCAACAAGCCGCCCACTATCTCACCGAAACGTTCAATGTCCCTGCTCTCTGTGATGCGCCGATGGGGGTAAAACCTACGCTGGCATGGCTAGAACAGCTTATCGCACTGGTCAACGAAGAGGGCAAGCAGCATGGCGGAGCATCCTTCACCCCACTGACCATGCCACCACTGACTGCCTTTTCGCTAGACGGTCTCAGCACCCCAAGCAGCGTCCCCTGGTTTGCTCGCACTGCCGATATGGAGAGCTTTAGCAGCAAAACGGCGTTTGTCTTTGGTGATGCTACGCATACCGTTGGGATGGTCAAATTCCTACGCGATGAGCTAGGTATGGAGATAGCCGGTGCTGGCACCTACGTCACCAAGCATGGCGACTGGGTGCGCTCGCAGCTGGACGGCTATGTCAACAACCTGCTTATTACCGGTACCTTTCAAGATGTCGCTGACCAGATAGAAGCCACGCTACCTGATATTGTCTGTGGCACCCAAATGGAACGGCACAGTTCGCGCAAGTTGGATGTCCCCTGTATGGTCATCTCCTCCCCTACGCACATCGAAAACAACCTGCTAGGCTACTACCCAATGCTTGGTTTTGCTGGCGCAGATGTGATAGCAGACCGTATCTATACCAGTGCCAAACTGGGTATGGAAAAACACCTGATAGATATGTTTGGCGATGCCGGGTTGGAATATGAAGAGCCAACAGGCGACAGCACGAATGGGCAGGAAACGGGTATGGGACAGCCCATTGCCAGCAGTGCGCCAGTGACGACCCCTACAGGACAAGCTATGTCAAGTAGTGGCAATGGCGGCACAAGTACAGGCACTCGTAGCACAGCGCAGGATGACCTGCGCGGGCGGCTGTTGCGTAGCTTCCTCAAGCCCATCACCAAGCTGGTGCGCGTACCTATGCCCACTCTTGCTGCCCCGACAATGGCGGATCCCCACGTTCACGCTCCACAGCATCCCCCATCTCCTGCGATTGCCCCCCCTAGGGCAACGGCAACTGACAGTGGGCTAGTTTGGGCAGCAGATGCAGAAGCTATGCTGAAGAAAATACCCGCCTTTGTGCGGGGTAAGGTTCGCAAAAATACTGAGCAATACGCCCAAGATAATGGGCATACAACCATTACGGCAGAAGTTTTACGAGCAGCTAAAGAAGCTATTGGTGGATAACAACTTATGATTTTAGCAGTTTATGGTAAAGGCGGTATTGGAAAAAGTACAACCAGTGCCAACCTCTCGGCGGCACTCGCGTTGCAAGGGGCAAAGGTGTTGCAAATTGGGTGTGACCCCAAACACGACAGCACCTTCCCGCTAACAGGCGAGTTGCAAGATACCGTTATTGATGCACTGGATAGTGTAGATTTCCATCACGAAGAGATTTGTGTTGAAGATGTAGTCAAAGTTGGCTTTGCCAATGTTGGCTCTATTGAAGCAGGCGGACCCCCGGCTGGCAGCGGCTGTGGCGGCTACGTGGTTGGCGAGACGGTCAAGTTGGTCAAAGAGTTTGGACTCTATGATGAGTATGATGTCATCCTGTTTGACGTGCTTGGTGATGTGGTGTGTGGCGGCTTTAGCGCACCGCTCCAGTATGCCGACTACGCGCTCATCATCGCCACCAACGACTTTGACAGCACCTTTGCTGCCAATCGGCTGTGCATGGCGATTGAGCAGAAGAGCGTGCGCTACAAGGTGCGATTAGCCGGCATCATTGCCAACCGCGTAGACTACGTACACGGCGGCGGCACCAACGTCTTGGAGCAGTTTTCTGAGCTTGTCGGCACACGGCTAGTAGCGAAGGTTCCCTACCACGACCTCATCCGCCGCAGCCGGCTGGCAGGAAAAACCCTCTTCCAGATGGAAGAAGAGCCAGAACAACCAACGTGCGTTGAGCCATATGTAAACTTGGCAAAGTATTTGCTCAACAACCCGGAGGGGGTTGTGCCACGCCCCATCAACGACAAAGAGATTTTCGACATCATCGGTGGCTGGCGATAGTAAGGGAAAACACAAGCGTGCAAACTTCATTTAATCCAGTGCAGTATAAAGAACAGCTGCGAACCTACTTTGATGGTGTTGGGTTTGAGCGTTGGTCAGCTATCTATGGCGATGATGACAACCTCTCTGCTATACGCCGCTCTATCCGCGAAGGACACAACATGATGATGGCGCAGGTAGATGCGTGGCTCAATGCCCACAACCTACCCGCAGGTTCATCCGTACTCGATGCCGGCTGCGGCACGGGGCTAGTCAGCCTTGCGTTGGCACGGCGAGGCTACCACGTCACGTCAGTAGACATCGCCCCCCAAATGGTCAGGAAGACCCGTGAGCATGCCATCCAAGCGGGACTAGATGGGCAGATGCGCTTTGTCGCTGGTGATCTGGAGGTCATCGGGGGGACGTATGATGCCGTTGTCTGCTTGGATGTGCTTATCCACTACCCCCGCCCTGGCTTCACCGAGATGTGTACTCGACTGGCAAACCGGGCGCAGGGACCGCTCATCATCACCTATGCCCCCTACAACCGCATCCTAGCAATGAAGCACTGGATTGGTGGGCTTTTCCCCAAAAGCCAGCGGCGAACAACCATACAAATGATACCAGATAATCTTGTAAAAAAGACCCTTGAATCAGCAGGTATGCAGATAAACGATACGCAACGCATTAGCCACGGCTTTTATCATGTGGCAATGCTAGAAGCCTACCCGCGATAAGGGTGCTCTATTTTAGACAACTACGAAAGGGCTTTTTTAAGCTGAGGGAGATTTTATGCGCTTTGTTTTTTTATCAATGGAAGTCACCAACAATGTCTCGCTTCGTGAAGCAGCAGCTACCGTCAAACGCGAGCATGGGGTTGATATACAGCTAGGGATTTACAACGTCTCGCTAATGCGCGGCGAAGATAATTGGAAAAAATTAGAGCAGGATGCGAAAAAAGCTGATTTTATCTTTGGTTCCATGCTGTTTGGTGAAGACATCATCCAGCAACTCCAAGCTATCTTTGATAAATCCACCTGCCCCATCTGCATTATCACCAGTAACCCCTCGATGATTCGCAATACACGGCTTGGCAAGTTTGTCATGCAGCAGGATGACAAAGAGGAGCAAAAGCAGTCCGGGGTTATGAAGCAGATTATGGGCAAGCTGCGCCCCAAACACGGGCAGGGAGAGAGCCAGCGGCAGCTTGCGCTCGTGCGTGGGTTGGGCAAGGTGTTTAAGCTCATCCCCGGCAAAGCGCGTGACATCTATACCTACATTGCTGCCCATCAGTATTGGCTCAATGGCTCGCCCGAAAACTTGAGCCGTTTCCTCTGCCTGATTGCAGAACGCTATGTAGACGGCTACAAGGGTAAGCTGCCCGTTGACGACCCGATTGTCTACCCTGATACGGCTATTGTCCACACGGAAGCCCCCGAACCCTTTACCGATCTTTCAAGCTACCAGAAGTGGCAGCGCAGTCGCAACCGCAAGTTTCCCAATGGGAGCGTGGGGTTGTTGGCAATGCGGGCTTCGGTGCTTGGCGATAATGTCGCGCACATCAATGCGCTAACCCAAGCCCTGGAAGCTCGTGGTATTGAGGTGCGGACGATCTACAGTGGCGGGTTAGACTTTCGCCCGGCTATCAAGCAGTTTTTCACCAAGAGCAAAGGCAAGGGCAAAAAGAAGTCTAATGGCGAGGGCGATTCGACTATTGACCTGCTGATCAACGGCACCGGCTTTTCCCTAGTCGGGGGACCTGCCGAGAGCCGTCCAGACGACTCCCGCGAGATGCTGGAAACGCTCGACGTGGGCTACCTGAATATGATACCGTTGGCGTTTCAGCATGTGGAAGAGTGGAAACGGGATGATACCGGGCTTGCCCCGATCCAGTTGGCATTGAGCGTGGCTATTACCGAGCTAGACGGGGCAGCAGAGCCTCGCGTTTTCGCTGGCACCCTGGACGGCAGCGACAAGACCATGCCCATCTATGAGCAGGTCGAGCTATCGGCTAACCGCATTGCTCGCCGGGTTGGGCTGCGCCACAAAGCCAACGCCGAAAAGAAAGTGGCAATTATCCTCTTCAACTTCCCACCGAACCTGGGGAGCGTGGGGACTGCTGCCTATCTTGACGTTTTCGCCAGCGTTTACCGGTTGTTAAAGGAACTCAAAGAAGCCGGCTATACCGTTGATGTGCCGTCCTCGCCCGATGCGTTGCGACAGGCGGTAGTTGAGGGCAATCGGCTTGCCTATGGTTCAGATGGCAACGTTGCTGATCTTTTCCCCACCTCAGAGTATCTACGCAAGTTCCCCGACTACAAGGATATTGAGCCATTTTGGGGCAAATCACCGGGCGAGCTGCTGAATGACGGCAAAAACTTTTTCATCTTGGGGAAAGAGTTTGGCAATGTGTTTGTGGGACAGCAGCCAAGTTTTGGCTATGAGCGCGACCCCATGCGATTGCTGATGGCAAAGGATGCCGCCCCCCACCACGGCTTCGCGGCGTTCTATACGTGGTTGGAGCAGGTCTACAAAGCTGATGCGGTGCTGCACTTTGGGACACACGGCGCACTTGAGTTTATGCCTGGGAAGCAAGCCGGGCTTGCCAGCACCTGTTGGCCCGTCCGGTTGCTTGGCAGCCTGCCCAATATGTACTACTACTGTGTGAACAACCCTAGTGAGGCGACCATAGCCAAGCGGCGTGGTTTTGCCACGCTGGTGAGCTATATGGTGCCGCCACTCAAGCACGCTGGTCTCTACAAAGGGCTGCGTTTGCTCAAGGACAGCATAGATAGCTACCGCCAAAAACCCTCTGCTGAATTGTTGACAGACATCAAAGCGCAGGCAGAGAAGATCGAGATTGTGGTAGAGCTAGACAAGCACCCCGAAACCAACGGCGGGCAGCAGACAGAAGATGATATGTACATTGCCGCCCTTACCCACGAACTCATCCAGATTGAACAACGGATGATCCCTATGGGGTTGCATGTGCTTGGCAAGCCAGCCACTGCCGGTGAGCTAACTGACATCCTCGCACTTATGGCGACCTTCACCCAGCCAGACAAGAAACTTGACCCCATGCCCAAGATGATCGCCCGCAACTTTGGATGGGATTATGAGGAGATGCGAAAGCACCTCAAGACAGATGGCAAGACGCAGGAACACTGGGAGCAGGTAGAGGCAATCTGCCGTGAAGCCATGCGCTTGTTCATCACCACCACCGACAGCCACCACGGGACGGTTGAGGATGACCACCCGCTGGATGAGGGGATGCTGCGCGATTCCTTCCAGACGCGCCGCTCGGTAGCAGAAACCTACCTGCATAAGGAAGGGCATATTAAGCCCGGTACGCTGCATATGCTGTGGGACTTCCTCAATGATTTGGCGATCAACATCATCAATGAGCGCGAGATTGAAGGGTTGTTACACGCCTTGAAAGGCGGCTACATCGCCCCCTCACCAGGCAACGATGTGGTGCGTAATCCAGGCGTGGTGCCAACGGGACGCAACATCCACGGGCTAGACCCCTACCGTATGCCGTCAGCCTTTGCCCAAGATGCTGCGGCACGGCTCGTCAGCGACATGCTGGAGCGGATGACCCGCGAGCAGGGACAGTCCCCCGAAACAATCGCTATGGTGCTTTGGGGAACAGATAACCTCAAGAGCGATGGCGAAGGTATCGCGCAGGTGCTCGCGCTGCTTGGGGCTCGTGCTATCCAAGATGAACTTGGCAATATCAGTGATGTTGCGCTCATCCCGCTGTCTGAACTTGGTCGCCCACGCATAGACACGGTGGTGACGGTGAGTGGTATTTTCCGTGATCTGCTAACGCACCAAATGCAGCTTATGGACAAGGCGGTCAAGATGGCTGCCAATGCCAACGAGCCACTAGAGTTTAACTACGTCCGCAAGCACGTACTGGAGCAATCAAAGGAGCTAGGCATTAGCATTGATGAAGCGGCTATCCGTATCTACTCCAACGCGCCAGGCAGCTATGGTGCAAACGTCAACCACTTGGTAGAGAGCGGTACGTGGGATAGTGAAGATCAATTGAGCGAAGCCTTTATGAGCCGCAAGAGTTTTACGTTGGGGGCAGATGGGCAGTGGCGTGAAGCCCGCTCTATTATGGAAAAATCCTTTGCTACCGTAGATGCGACCTTCCAGAACATTGATAGCTTTGAGATTGGCATTAGCGATGTTGACCACTACTATGAGTATCTGGGCGGTGTCACCAAGACGGTAGAGAAACTCCGCAACAAACGCCCATCGGTGATGGTTGCAGATGCGGTGGGCAGTGGCAGCGGGCGGCTGAGTTCGCTGGAGCAGATGGTGCGGCTAGAAACCCGTGCCAAGTTGCTCAACCCCAAGTGGTACGACTCTATGCTCAACCACGGCTACGAAGGGGTACATGAGATTGAGTCACGGGTCAATAACACCTATGGCTGGAGCGCGACAGCATCGGCGGTAGAGGGGTGGGTCTATCAGGGCGTAGCCGAGACCTACCTGCTAGACGAGAAGATGCGCGACAAACTGGCAAAGCTCAACCCGCACTCAGCTATGGCGATTACGGGTCGCCTACTTGAAGCCAACAACCGGGGCTTTTGGGATGCCGACGAGGAGACCCTCAACAAACTTCAGGACATCTACGATGATTTGGAAGATTTGTTGGAAGGTGTGGTAAGCAACATCCCCCAAACCGTCGAGCAATAAACGCTTGGTTATGTTGATAACCCCCGTCCCAAGTTGTTGGGGCGGGGGCTTTGTGTATAGGGTAAGGAAAGTCGTGTATAATTTAAGCAAGGGGAGAAAATGTTATCACAGACTGATGAACTTCTATCATGAACACAAAAACCATGCTTAATTCCTATTACACTTGGCTGAATGACCAGACCTCTACCAAAGAGCTAGATACGAACTGGGTAGAAGTTACTGTCCCATTTTTAGACCGTCATAATGATTACATTCAATGTTATCTTCGCTTTGATGGTCAATATATCCATCTGTCTGATGATGGCGATACGCTCGCTGATCTCTTACTCAACGGGTATGATCTCTCGATACCTACCCAACAAGAGACCTTGACGGTTATCCTCAATGGTTTCAACATTCAGCATGACGATGAGGTCTTACAAACAACAACCACCTATGAGGAGTTCCCGGTAACATTCCACAATTTTATTCAAGCTATCCTTGCCATCAACCTGTTAGCACAAACACGACTGGATACCCTGTATGGGGCTTTCGCTGGAAAAGGTACCGCCCCTTCTGAGGAGGACATCCGTATGGTACGGCGCGAAGTTTGGGGAGAATTGTACCAATAACCCCCTACTGGAACCGAGACCGAGTAAGGACAAACCCATGACCGAACACCACACCCACCCCACAACTGAACAACGGCTCCCTATGAGCTATGACGAGTTTGTCGCAAGGGATACTGGCGCATGCCAAGCTGAATGGGTTAAGGGAGAAACGACCATCTTTATGCCACCAACGACTATCCACCAAAGTTTGCTTAGTCTCCTCAATACGCTACTTGTGCTCTATACCGAAATGCACTCGCTTGGCAAGGTACTCACCGCTCCCTTTGAGATGCGCCACCTACCGGGGCAGGCTTCCCGTGAGCCAGACATCCTCTTCATTGCAACCGCAAATCTCCACCGTCTCACTGCCAACCGGCTAGAAGGGGCAGCAGATGTGGTGATGGAGATTGTCTCCCCATCCAGCGTCATACGCGATTACCACGAAAAATGGCTTGAATACCAACATGCGGGCATCGGTGAATACTGGATTATAGAACCACGTCAGGATTGTACGCCTATCCGTTGCTACCAATTCTCTCCCCAGGGTTACTATATCCCCACCAAGCCTGACGACCAGGGACGCTATCACTCGGCAGCTATACGGGGGTTTTGGCTACACCCGACATGGATAAGCCAACGCCCATTGCCTGCCGCCCATACCCTATTACTCAAGATATGCGGGGAAACCTACATCTCCTACCTAATAGCCCAACAACAGGCAGCCCAAGACCCTGAACAACACTAAAGAAAGAACCAATGCTTCTATGACCTTTGTGCAAAACATCCGCCTGGGAATGGTTCATGTTGCAACGACCATCACCTTTGTACCCATCAATGGCATCCTCAACCGCGTGATGATCCACGAAAAGGGCATCCTTGCCAGCATCATCGCCGCGCTCATCATCTTTCCCTACCTCATCTCGCCCATACAGGTGTGGATAGGGCAATTTTCAGACCGCCACCCCATCATGGGCTACCGCCGCACCCCCTACATTCTCGGTGGTATTCTCCTTTGCATTGTGGGACTATTGCTCACCCCAAACACTGCTCTCATGATGGAAACGAATTTCTGGCAGGGGTTGCTGTTGAGTATCGGGGCATTTGGGATGTGGGGCGTGGGTAACAACCTTGCTGCCGTCTCCTACCTCTCGCTTGCCAGCGATATGTCCACAGAAAACAATCGCTCAAAGGTTATCTCGGTAATGTGGGTAATGATGCTCATTGCCATCATCGGCACGGCTATCATTGCGGGTAACGCGCTTGAACCATACAGTGATGCCCAACTTATTCGTGTTTTCAATACTATTGGTGGTATCTCGTTCCTGTTGCTGTTCTTGGGGCTAACGGGGCTAGAACCACGTATCACCAAACAGGAGAGCTACGATAGCGAAGAGCGAGTCAGCCACAAAACAGCTCTTGTGACAGTCTTTCGCAACCCCCAAGCACGCCTCTTCTTTATCTACCTGATTATGCTGCTCTCTGCCATACTAGGGCAAGATGTGCTGATGGAACCATACGGGGCGCAGGCGTTTGGAATGACCGTCAAGCAGACGACCCAGATTACCGCCACATGGGGCGGGATGACCATGCTTGCCCTCATCCTCCAGGGGGTACTCTTTAGCAAATGGATTACCAATAAGCAGGGGGCAATGATTGGCGGCGCACTCGCTGCTGTTGGGCTAGTCTTGGTTGGTATCAGCGGGCTGCTCCATTTTCGGATGTTCTTCATGCCGGGTATTGCCCTGCTTGGCTTTGGCACGGGTATTTCCACATCAACCAATCTAGCGTTGATGCTTGGGATGACGACCCCCGAACAAACCGGGTTGTTCATCGGGGCGTGGGGGGTGGCAGATGCGCTTGCTCGTGGTATGGGCAACCTGATGGGCGGGGTCGTGCGGGATGTCATCGCTCACGCGGTCAACAATACGATTATTGGCTATGTGAGCGTCTTTCTCATAGAAGCGGGGATGCTTGCTATCTCGATCTTTATGCTACGTATCATCAACACCGACAGTTTGCGTGAAGAGGAACAGCAATCGTTATCAGACATCCTCGCAATGGCAGGTGACGTGTGATAGCAATTTGCGTTTGATAGGACAAAGCCATGACCTGAAAGTATGCCAAAAAATTGCCAAAATAGCTGATTTGTTGTAGAATGGACTATTCAAATGAGGGAAATAGCCACGAGCTTTGTATCTAAACCACCGCAACAAGAGCTTACACCGAGCTACACACCTATGCAAATGCAGAAACTACACCTTCAGGAGCATCCCAATGGATAAAACTATAGCCCAATCCATTGCCGCGATAGCGGCTGACTACCGTTCAGGTGCCGCTGAAATAGCGGAACAAGGAGCAAATGTTTTGCTTCACTATGCCAAAACATCTGCTGCTAAGACTGCTATTGCCTTTCGTCAAGAAATTCTCTCCATTAGCTATACGCTTATCCGCTCGCATCCCTCTATGGCTCCGCTGGTCAATCTAGTAAACACCCTCCTGTGGGCTATTGATTCACTGCAATCGCTTACCCCCATGAAAAAGCGGGCAGTCAATGCAGTTGCAGACTTCAAGCATCAGATATATGTGCGTGAAGCCGCTATAGCCGGGCTCGTCCTCAAGCTCATACCCGAACGGGCACAGATAGTCACCCTCAGTCGTAGCACCACCGTCAAAGCCGCCCTGCTCTATGCCCAACACGCCGGCCGACGGTTTCACGTTATCTGTGCAGAGGGGCGACCCGGCTATGAAGGACGCACTATGGCCATGGAACTCAACGAGCATGGGGTGTCTGTTTCACTCGTGATAGATGCGCTGGCTATCTCCCTCACCCAAGAAGCCAACCTCGTGCTTGTGGGGAGCGACCATGTGCGCGATCATGAGTTGGTCAATAAGGCAGGTACGTATGGGATGGCGTTAGCATCTCATGCCCACGATGTCCCTATGTATACGCTCTGTGGCAGCAGTAAGTTTTTGCCCCCAGGCTATATACCACCATCCCAGACCTGTTGGGATTCTAGCCAAGTCTGGGATGCCCCCCCAAGCAATATAGCGATTAAAAATCTCTACTTTGACCATACCCCCCTTTCCTATATCTCCGGTATCGTCACCGAAAAAGGGGTATTACCTACAGTTGGTATTGAAGCGTGGCTGGCTTCTATGAAGTTGCATCCATCACTGAAGCATATCAAAGAAGAGTAGGAGGAAGAGCTCCCCATCGCTCGCTTTCAACGGCACGTTAGGTTAATGTAGTAGCGTTTCATGCACCGTCTTTACTTACGGGCGAGGTTCGTTGCTATCCAAGCGGGCAAGCTCATCCTCGCCTGCCTGTTGGAGATCGCGGAGAGTCTCTATACGCTGATGATACCGGGTACAGACGGTAGCATACGTTTTCCTGCCATCACCATAGAAGATAATGCCCAGTACTGCCAGTATTACCGCCCCCCCAAGTATCCCCTGCCAAAAGTCCGGTATAGCCAACACGAAGACAACCACTAAAACAACTACCACCAAACCGAAGCTGATAGCAAAAAGCCCTAGCCCAACCTTTTTGCCTATTAGCCCCTCACGCGGGGGGTTTTTGGCAAGATACGCCAACTCCTCTTGGAGTTGGTCAAGCTGCGTATGCAGGGCTTGTATGCGCTCGCTGGTATCAAGCATTGTGGGCGATACCGCATCGGGTTCCTCAACCGGTTGAAGATAGGCGATACCGACTGAACGGTTGACGATATAGGGTGTATTACAATGCGTACAGGTGAGGTGTCCAATATCCGTAGGAACATTGAGCGTTGTTTGACAGGATGGACATATGAGTGGTGTTGTTGCAGTCATAAGGTGGCTATTCCGGTACAGTATAAAGCCGCTGATAGGCTTTATAATACCCATAAACTCGTTTCACATAGTTCTGCGTTTCTGGGTAGTCTATGATTTCGGTAAAGATGTCAGCATCATCTACGTGGTCGCCGCCTGCCCAACGCATAGCATTCCCCGGTCCACCATTGTAGGCTGCCAACCCTGCTTGGATGCTCCCATGCATCATCGTAATCTGCTGAGCAATATAGTAAGCAGCAAACTGGATACTCACCGCGGGACGGTAGAGGTCATCCACAGAGAAGGGCGAAATATGCAACTGTCGGGCGATGCCAGAGCCAGTGGTAGGCATCACCTGTCCAAGCCCACGAGCACCCACCCATGAGGTGGCATGGGGGTTAAAGAGGCTTTCCTGGCGCATAAGCGCATAGAGCAACAGCGGGTCTACCCCATAGGTCTGTGCCTGTTCCTGCACGATTTGGGTGTAGGGAGTGGGGTAGATAAGGCGGCGCAGCACAGCTGGCATAGAGGCTGTCCCATCCCCATCCCCACTGCTTGGAGCAGCAGCAGCCAACTGTTCGGCAATCTTGAGCGCAATGTAGGTATTGTTGTGGGTATGGGCAAGGTAAACAAGGCGCACCAAATCAGAGGGGGTATCCTGCCACAGTTGACGAGCATAGTTCCACTCCGCAATGGCATCGCTATAAAGCCCCACCTGATCCAAGCCTATCGCCCGTTGTACCGTTGCATGATGCAGCACATGCGGGGCAGTTATCTGGTCTGTCATTGTTAGGGGGGGCTGTGGAGTTGCTTCCCAACCGGCGACCCAATCCGCTAGAGTACGCCAGTCATCCTCAGTGATGGGGTTGTCAATTGCATGGGTAGGTTGTGCAGACAGGTTGAGGTGCTCGGCAGCGCGTGCGCCATAGTAGGAGTCGGGGGATGCGGTATATGCATCGGTAAAGAGCGTCTGGGCTTGTGTTGATTGTTGTTGCCCCTGAGCACTACGTGCTGCCCAGTAGGAACCAAGCGCATGCAGATAGCCCTTGCGTCCCATAGCAATGTATTGCCACAGGGTTTGTGCAGCATCGTAGGTACCATTGCGGTAGCGGGCTAGGGCGACATCGTGCAAGATGTAGGGAGTGAAACTTGTTTCTGGATAGGTCTGTTCAAGGTGAATACGTACCTTGAGGGCATCTTCATAGGCACCAAGACGGTCTAGCAATTGGGCAGCGCGGTCTAGCGCAATTGGGGCAAGCGAGTCGTCTGGGTAGGAGGCAGCATAGGCTTGGTAGGCTTCGGCAGCTTGGCGGGTCTCCCCTTTCTGCCCAAGCGTTTGTATCCAGTCAAGCCGAGCTTGTCGCCCCGGTACGCTATTGGGGCTACGCGTGAAGATTGGCTCCAATGCTGCCATCGCCAGCGTGAAGTATCCCGTTTCACGGATGTTTATTGCCCGGAGCCGTTCAAAGTCAAGGGTTGCCGTGGTCGGTTCCCCCGCCGCTATCTGTTGCGCTGCTTGGTCAAAATAGGGGGTAGCTTCGGTATGCTTGTCCGCGTAGTAGAGCACTTGGGCAATAATCGCAGGAGCTATAGGAGGAATGTTGCTATCCCCATTCCTCCGCGATTCAATAGAGGCTTCAACTATTGCCAACGCATAGCTTGATGTGGGGTAGTTGGTCAGCAGGTCATCTTGCCAGACTTGCCCTTGTTCTTGCTTCCCCATCTGTGTTGCCAACGTTACCGCTTCATGGAGCATACGTGAACGGTAGTCAGGGAGCGAGGCAAGCTCCAACAGATCAGTATAGAGTTGCAACATTTTTGTTGTATCGCCTAACTCGTGATGTAGCGCAATAGCCTTTTCATAGCTACCCGCCCGTTCAGCAGGCTGCACCGTGCTTGTGGCAACATGTTCATAGGTTTGCGCCGCTTCGGTGAGGCGATTGATAACGCGGTATTGAGCCGCCTGTCGCATAGCCGCGTAGGGTTCAAGGGGGGTATTGAGCAACCGATAGCGTTGGTAGGTCGCAATAGCATTGGCATGATCGCCGGCTTCTTCGTAGCAGCGAGCAAGCCAGAAGAGCGCAGGAGCAGTAAGCGTATCGGGTTCGTCTATGAGCGTCTTGAAAGTCTCGGCAGCAGAAGTCCAACGGCTACGTTTGGCGAAGCTCTCTGCTAGGTAGTAGCGAGCTTGGCGTTCTTCACTGGCATTGGGGTAGGTGTTCAGGTAGCTATGCAGTATTTCTGCTGATGCTTCGTCATTTCCCATCATGCGTTCTTCCAACGCCAAATCCAGCAACTGTGGGGGTGGGGGCAGGGTGGCAATGGGTTGTGGCATGGGGTCTGTGTCCCCCGGCGTTGTATGCGCTGGTTGTTGCGTTGGGGGGACAAGCGTTGGTATGGTTGACGATGGGGTAGTTGGATGTTGGTCTGGTGCGCCAGCGGGTGATGGTATCAGCAAGAAGATCAGCACTAGAGCTACCAGGATGATCGCAAAGAACCCGACGAGGTTACGAGATAGAGTATGCTGCATACCAAGTATTGTACCATGAGTTTTTGCGCTATGGGGAGTTTATGGAGGAAGGGGGCAGGGGGGGTTGTGCGGTGGGGGGGGATGAGCGGTTCCCCTTCCCCCACCGAGGGGGAAGGGGAACCGGAGAGACGTAGCATGCTACGTCTCTCCAAGCGGGACGAGGGATGGGGGGAGCGGGAGTGGGGGGGATAGTCACCAACTTTGAGACTAGCTACATGCCCCTATGCACTGCCACCCGACGGTAAATAGTCAACGTCTCTTCTGCTGCCTTCTGCCAAGAAAACCGTGCTGCCTGGGAAGGACCTCTCCGCCGCAAATCCGCATGGAGATCATCATCAGTCCAGACCTGCTCAATACTGTCTGCCCACGCTTGCACCTCCTGCGGCGGCAATACCAGGGCAGCATCCCCTGCTATCTCTGCCAAGCTGCCCCCATCCGAGACCAGCGTTGGGCTACCACATGCCAACGCCTCAACCACGGGCAACCCAAACCCCTCATAGAGCGATGGGTTGGCATAGAAACGACACGCCCGGTAGAGCCACAAGAGTTCATCCATTGTGACCTGCCCTGTGAACACCACCACATCACCTAATGCTAGGTCACGCACAGCACTAAAGATACTATCATCATACCACCCTCGCCCCCCCGCAATGACCAATTGGTAGGTTTCCCCACGGCGGCGGTTTTGGCAGACATACAATGCCTGGAGTAGCGTTGGTAGGTTCTTGCGTGGCTCCAACGTGCTAACAAACAAGCCAAACCTGCCTACCTGCAGCATAGGCGGCGGTAATGAACCGTCTAGCCCCTGCCCTACCTGTCGCATTTCTCCTTCTGGTATGTCCATAGGGCAGAACATAGGCGCAGCTGCTTCATACACCACGTCTACCTGCCCCGGCAGCATATCAAGCAATTCACAGATGTCATCCCGTGTAGTTTGGGAAACAGCAATGATGGCATCAGCCTGACGCACCGAATCATACACCTGCCCGTAGTAGTTCCGGGCGGCTTCGTCTACTATCTCTGGATAGTGCAGAAAGGCTAGATCGTGGATAGTAACGACCTTGCGACAGCCGGCATAGCGTGGCACAATGAAGTCTGGGGTATGCAATACGTCAAGTTGATAGCGCAGAAGTTCAAGTGGGAGAGTCCACTGTTCATAGCGGTGGTGTGGTGGCGTAACCAACGATGCATGGCGTATCATCCCTCTAACCAGTGCATCCTGGAGTAACGGGGTGCGCTGGCGGATGTGCTGTAAGGCGATGAGTTCGTCATGCCGCCGAATCCCCAACGTATCCCGCGCATGGTCTGCTGCGACCTGTGGCGCAAGCGCGGTGAGAAGTTGGCGGGTATACTGAGGTATCCCCCCCTGGCGATAGGCGTTGAGCCGAGCATCAATCCCCACTCGCATTAGCTAGGGTCCCCTAGCGCAACTGGTAAGCCATCATAGGCAAGCATCACCCCGTTGGGGAGCTGCTCCTGTACTGTTGCATGCTCAAAAGCATGGGTAAGATGCACCAGATATGCCCGCTCTGGACGTATATCCGCAATGATGGCTAGGGATTCTTCAAGCGAAAAGTGGGTGGGGTGGGGTTCATAGCGCAACGCATTGATAACCAATACCTCAACCCCACGCAACATCTCCAGCGAGTGGGGGGGGATGGCACTAGCATCGGTCACATACGCCAAGTTGCCTATGCGATAGGAGTTGATAGGCATCGTCCCATGCAATACCTCAATGGGCTGAATAGCTACCCCCTCCAGTTGAAACATGCCGTCTATCGTCACCAGTTCTAGCGAAGGGCGGCTTGACCCCCGCGACTCTTGGCTAAAGGCGTAGCTAAAGACCTTGCGAACATGCGCCAGGGTATCAGATCGCCCGTAGATACGCATAGTCCCATGCCGCTCGGTCAGCGGGCGCAGGTCATCAATGCCTGCGATGTGGTCAAAGTGGTGGTGGGTCAGCAACAGCGCATCTAGTCGGGTAAGCTGATGGGTTAATGCCTGTACCCGAAAGTCTGGTCCAGCATCTATGAGCAGATTTAGCCCATTAACCTGGATAATTGCCGAAGTACGACTGCGCCGATTGCGGGGGTCATCTGAACAGCACACGGCACAGTCACACCCGATGATTGGCACCCCTTGCGAAGTTCCCGTCCCTAAGAATGTTATAATCATTGGAATTGCTCAATAAACGTGGTAGCATGCATCTCATAGAATACTTAGGATAATAGCATAGAGATGTATGAGATGCAAGAGAGGAATATAGATAGATGATACAAGCGTTTCTCCTCAAACTCGTTAGATTTCAGCTTCCCATTTGGCTGGTCATGCCTCTACTTGGGCTAACCTTCTTGATAGGCATAGGCGGGGGGTATATCTCCGCCTTTATTATCGCACCTTCCACAAACTGCCCAGAGTCAGACGAGGTGTGCGAAGAATTTGGGGTATACTGGCAGGCATGGGACCTTGCCAGCGAAAATTTTGTAGACCCCTCGGTAATAGAACCTGAGACAATGATTACTGGCTCCGTTAATGGGATGCTGAATACACTCGGCGACCAGGGACACACTCGCTTTCTCTCTGCCGAGGAGGCGAACCGATGGAACCAATCGTTGGCGGGGGAGTATGAGGGTATTGGTGCCTATCTCGACATCCATGACGGACAAGCCATCATCGTTGAGCCAATTGAGGGGTCGCCAGCAGAAAAAGCCGGGTTACAGAGTGGCGACTTTATCCTCAAGATAGACGGCAAAGATACCTACGGTATGGCGTTGGATGAGGTAGCAAGCACCATACGCGGCGAGAAGGGGACGACGGTTGTGTTGACTATCCAACGCCCCGGTGATGTACAAGAGTTTGATGTGTCTGTCAAGCGTGCCACAGTGGAGATACCCAGCGTTCAGTGGGCTATGCTGCCGAATGATATAGCTCTTATTTACCTAGACTCGTTTGCTAGTCGGTCTGCCGACGAGATGGAAGCAGCCCTCAAGGAAGCGCAAGAACAGGGGGCAAAACAGCTTATCCTAGACATACGCAACAACGGCGGCGGGTTGGTGAACGAGGCTATTGGTATTGCCAGCCAGTTTCTTCCCGAAGGTACACCGGTGTTGCTTGAGCAAGGCCGCGATGGAGACCGCGAGGTATCCAAAGCACGAAGTGGCGGGGTAGCTCTGGACATCCCTATGGTCGTGTTGATCAATTTTCATACTGCGAGCTCGGCGGAAATCCTTTCGGGGGCATTGCAAGACCAAGAACGGGCACCACTCATTGGGGTGCGAACGGTAGGCACAGGTACGGTGCTCACTCCGTATGAACTGGATGGGGGAGCAAAGCTACTGCTAGGGACACAACAGTGGCTCACCCCCAATGGTCGCACAATACGCAACCAGGGGATTTCGCCGGATATTGAGCTAGCTCTGCCGGTAGATGTTGCGCCACTTTCACCGCGTGAAGCGGCAGCCCTCTCCGAGGATGGGCTTATGGAGAGCGAAGATGTCCAACTGGTCAAAGCTATTGAGGTGCTGCTTGAGCAATAGGTACCACCCAGGGAAATGAGCCTGTTTATTCCTCGCTCCCATTCCAGGGCGAGGGGGAGTCGCCCGGTTCCCCTTCTCCCCTCGGTGGGGGAAGGGGCTAGGGGATGGGGGGACAAACAACCCG
>CAYPHM010000026.1:0-24349 GCA_964410555.1 uncultured Chloroflexaceae bacterium
GGGAGCGGGGAAGCGGGGGGAGCGGGGGGAGCGGGGGCAGTTCCGGGCTGCCCCCATCCCCTTGCCCCTTCCCCCACCGAGGGGAGAAGGGAATCGGCAGGTTCCCCGCTCCACGCTACGCCCCGGCAGCAATAGCCATGAGGTCTTGCTCTGCTGTGCCGATAGGTTTCAGATTGAACTGTTGTACCAGCACATCCGTCACACCCGGCGAGAGAAAAGCTGGCAATGTGGGACCGAGCCGTATTCCCTGTACGCCAAGTGAGAGCAACGCCAACAGCACCAACACCGCTTTTTGTTCATACCACGCTATATCATAGGAAATGGGTAGCTCGTTGATGTGGCTTGCCCCAAACGCTTCAGCCAGCTTTTGTGCAACAACTACCAGCGAATAGGAATCGTTGCACTGCCCTGCGTCGAGCACCCGCGGTATACCGCCTATATCCCCAAGCGGCAGCTTGTTGTAGCGATATTTAGCACAGCCTGCCGTCAAGATGACCATATCGTTGGGTAAGCCCTGGGCAACATCGGTAAAATAGGTACGTGAGGAGTCGCGCCCATCGCAGCCTGCCATCACGACAAAGCGGGAAATAGCCCCACCCTTGATGGCATCCACTACCTTGTCTGCCACATTCAAGACGCTGTTATGGGCAAATCCAACGGGAATTTGCCCACTATCAATGGGCTTGGGTGAACCGCCACACTCCTGCGCCTTTGCAATGAGTGGGCTAAAGTCCTTCTGCTTGCCTGGCTCACGGTCTGCAATATGCGGAACACCAGACCAACCTACATGTCCAGTAGTATAGATGCGATCTTCGTAGGCTGCCTGGGGCTTTTGCAAACAGTTTGTCGTAAGTAGAATAGACCCATTGAACATGGCAAATTCCCGTTGTTGGTCCCACCACGCGCCACCGTAGTTGCCCACGAGGTGGGGGTATTTTTTGAAAGCAGGGTAGGCATGGGCGGGCAGCATCTCGCCGTGAGTATAGACCTTCACGCCAGCACCCTTGGTTTGCTGCAAGAGTTCATCGAGATCGCGTAGGTCATGCCCACTGATAAGGATTGCTGGACCCTCTTCTACCCCAATATTAACCATTGTTGGCTCTGGGTGTCCATAGGTAGTGGTGTTTGCCTCATCAAGCAGAGCCATCACTGCCACACCAGAGCTGCCGCAGCGCATACAGAGATTGACTAAATCTGCAACAGGCATATCATCGTCTAGCGTGGCAGCCAAGCCTTCTTGCACAAAAGCCGCCAACTCGTTGTTGCGATAGCCCAAAATGTCGGCGTGATCAGCGTAGGCAGCCAAACCCTTTAGCCCATAGATTAGCAACTCGCGCAGTGAGCGTACATCTGGGTTAAGTGTGGTATCTGCCATCACCCCAACCTCTTGCCCTTTTTGGATAAGCGTCTCTTGGTTGCCATCCCACGCCCAAGTTGCGGGGGCAGGCAGGTGGTGCAGACAATCGCCGCTGTCTGCACTCGGACACCCTTGCATCACAGCATCGCGGAGCTTGTCCCGCAGCGTCATCGCCTGTCGTGCCAAAGCGACAAACCGTTCTGAATCAAAATTGACGTTAGTCACGGTAGCAAACAACGCCTGCATGACAAACCGTTCTGTTGCTTCGTCTTGTAGCCCTAATTCTCGCGCCCGTACCCCAAAAACGGCGATACCTTTCACGAGATAGAGCAGCGCATCTTGCAATGCGGCTATTTCCTCATCCTTGCCACATACCCCACGAATAGTACAACCGGTATTTTTGAGGGTCTCCTGACATTGATAGCAAAACATATAACTAACCCTTTCTGGTCTGGTTTTGTAATCTCATCATTGTTACCCCCATGATACCGGAGATACGGGAGCGTGTCTTTGTTCTAGCGCAAACAGGGGGGCATATCGGGCGGGGTTTTGCTGGCGGTAGTGAGCAGGTCTTCGGCTATCGTCACCAGCATGTCAGGCTGACGAACTCGTATCCACTCGCGCCCCGTTTCTACAATACCGCGCTGTTCCCACTGGCTCAAGGTGCGGCTGACAGTATAGAGGGTAGTACCGGTCATTTCTGCCAGTTCTTGACGGGAGAGCGGCATATCAATGAGCACCCCGCGCTCTTGCTTGCGCCCTGTCTGGTCTGCTAAACGCAACACGGTACGGGCAATGCGTCTTTCTACCCGTTCGGTAGCCAGTTCACGGTAGCGGTTTTGCAGCTCAACAAACCGCCCCGCTAACATCTTGAGCGTGTGGTAGGCGATAATCGGGTAACGTTCCATGAGCCATTGAAGCGTGTTACTATCCCAACAGAGCAGCGTACATGGTTCTGCCGTTTGTGCAGCGAGGGGGTAGATAGCTTGGGGGATGGCGGCGATAATGCCGACTCCCTCACCTGGAGCGATAAAGCCGAGGATAACCTGTCGTCCATCTTCTGTCACTTGGGAGAGGCGCACCCGTCCCTGGATGATGACAAAAAAGGTGGTAGCAGGGTCGCTTTCGTGAAAAAGAAAGTGACCTTCGGGGTGAGTCTGGGTGGTGGCAGCTTGGACAATAGTAGTAAGGGCGGCTTCGTCAAGGTTTTGAAAGAAGATGCCTTGCTGGAGGAGTGGTATCGGGTTCATACGCAAGCCATTGTACAAGGAGAAATAGGAAACCGCAAATATTGCCCTCGGTGGGGCAGGGCAGCCCCTGCCCCCACCGAGGGGAGAAGGGGAACCGGGTAGGGAGCGGCTCCCCCTCGCCCTTTCCTATAAAGGGCGAGGGGGAGAGGGGAATAAATTAGTGGACTTTCCATCTATCCTACCCAACCCCTACTGTCCCCCAACCTCATTGCCTAGCAACCCAAGCAATACATCATACGGTGGGGCATTTTCTGGGTGGTATTCAAAGCGAGCACGTTCAAACCACTGCACCGTATACTCCTGCCCATCGCTCAACTCTTCCATCTGTGGCTCACTCAGCGGCAACCCAAACAACGCCATATTCTCTTCCACACTATAGCCTGCCACCCCATCAAGCTCCAAGCCATGGGAACGCCAGTAGCTCAAGAACGGATCACACAAGCTATGCTGAGTCTGCACAAAATATCGACACCCACTCGCCGCCTCTTGTACAACGGGGAAATCTTGCCAATCACGCAGCTGTTGGTTGAGACGGTCTGCCCCAAGCCGCCCAAGCAACACATCATATGGGCGATTATTCTCTGGGTGCAACTCCAGCCGGTTGCGCTCAAAATGCTGTACCTGGAATGGCTGCCCCTCGATGAGCTCAGTTTGTTGGGGAGTAATGGGATACCCAAAGACTGGCAACCCCCCATTCGCTCGCCAATACTCCAACAACCGCCCACAGACCATATACCCCGTTTCGGGAAAGTTTTGACATGCATCGTCCGGGAGCGATGGCACCGTGGCATCAGTTGGGGTTGGGGTAGGAACCGTAGGGGTTGAACTATCCTGCCCAACATTCGCATGGAAATAGTCTCCATATTCACGGGTCAATCGCAAGTAGAGATCACCGTACTGCTCGCTCGGCTCAATATGGCTGCCCTCGAAAAACTCGTTGAAACTGGTAATGACAACAGCATCAGCAGCATACTTCACCGCATTTTCCCAAGTCGTGCGATAATATTCCCCCCCTTCACGGCTGCGTTGGTGTCCCGCACGAAACTTCATGTCATCATAGCCCGGCATAACCGTAGCGATAAAGGGCGCACGTCCCGCCAACCGCCGATTGTAAGATGCCATAGCAACACCTGGCGCACTCTCCCAAGTGATGTCAAAGTAATAGAGCGTATCGTACACCCCCAAGAAGGAAAAGTCATCTGTTCCCCCAAACCAAAACTGCTCATAGTTGGGGTCTGCCCGATTGCGTAGCTCCTGCCAGGTAGCTACCCCTCCAAGCGATGGGGGATAAAACCAGAACACGGTTGGTCTGCCCTGAAAATAAAAGTAATTGGACTGGCTCATAAAATCACGTTCTAGGACATCTAATGCAGCAACTAACGCCTCTACACTTTGCAGCGAAGCCCAAGCCGATTGGTCTGGAATGATGGTAAACTGAAGATCGCTGCCCATTTCGCGTGCCATCTCCATAATCTGTCGGCAGCGTTTATTGAGCCGATCTTCATCTGGACCATACCACGTACAGATAAACGCATCAATGCCCGCAGCATCTGCCTGTTCAATGTGTCGTTGTAGGGTCTCTTCATCGCCGCCAGAGTAGAGCGGGTCTGGGAGATCGCTCATTCGTTCATAGCTCCAGTCGTTGATTTCCCACCACGGATAGTAAAACGCCAGGATAGGTCGGTTGGTATTAGCAAGCGTTGTTGGGGGCTTATGCCCCACAACCCCACCCCCCCCAACGATAATGATCACGATAATGCCTATGGCAATCAATATCCTACTTACTTGTCGCATATGCTTGTGTCTCCTCTCACGTATCTTCAAATGGAGTTTTTCCTCAGCTTTTGTTACCAGACTAGGCTACCAGGGCTGTGGCAAAATCGTACTTGCTCCCCCTGCCCCCTCTCCCATAAAGGGCGAGGGGGTACACCTGAGCGGTCTCCCTTCTCCCCTCGGTGGGGGAAGGGCAGGGAATCGGGAGCAAACCGGACTTTGCCATGACCCTGATTATGCTACAAATCATACCACATTCATGGCAAATTGTGGTAGTATGGGAAGAGTAGCACTTCATAGGTTATGATGCTCGTAGGGGTCAGACCACTATGCTGATCGTACGACCTACAAATTTAGGAATTGGGATAGGTAATAACGGCTCTACGAAATATCTGTAGTACGCTATGTCCAAAACAGTGCTTGACCATTTCTTATGAACGGTGAACAGAACTCCCGACAAAATACGCTCATGCTTGCTCAAGAGAACAAGCTTCTTCGTCAACGTATCCAAGAGCTAGAGCAACATATCAGTGATACGACCTTATCCTTAGCTTTGCTGGAACAACCAAGTAGCCTATGGTATCAACTTGCCCAGAATCTTGACGACATGATCTGGGTGAGGGAACAGGACATCATACAATGGATTAGCCCATCCTATGAAAGCGTTTCCCGATACAGTGCGGCTTTGTGCTACTTCACGCAGGGAGATATAACATCCCTGCTGCACCCTGATGATAGTGCGTGGGTTATCGCAAAGGTTGCTACCTTCTTCCCCGGTTTGCCCCCAGTTGAACTCACGTATCGCATTAGGCAAGCGCACAACACCCTATGCTGGATACGGGAGCGGCTGTTTTGGGCAGAATTGGCGCACTCATCCACAAAGCTGCTGGTGGGTATTGTGCGCGACATCACCGCTACCAAAGGGCAGCAGATGCCCCCTACCATATCGTCCGATGCAGACCTATACCAGGCTATTGTTGAAACACAAACCGAGATGATTTGTCGCTTCTTGCCAGATGGTACGCTTACCTTTGTCAACCAAGCCTACGGTACCTTCTTGCAACAACCGAAAGAAGCCCTCATAGGGGCAAACTTCTTTTCGTTTATTCCAGCCCATCAGCATAACCAAATCAAACGCTGCCTCTCCCTGCTCAACCCAAACCACACAACCCAAATTTGTGAACATCAGGTGTTTTTGCCCAATGTTCCTCTTACGTGGAAGCAATGGACCAACCAAGCGTTCTTTTCTCCCCAGGGTCAATTGTTGGAAATACAGGCGGTAGGTCGAGATGTCACCGCCCACAAACAAATAGAAGCTGCCCTCCGTCAGGCACATGATGAGCTTGATATGCATGTCCAGCGACGTACAGCGGAATTATTCGAGACCAACAAAGCCTTTCAAGAAGAAATCATGGAACGCAAGCGGGCAGAGGAATCGCTACGCGAGAGTGAAGAACGGTACCGAACGCTCGTAGAAACCTTGCCTGGTGCGCTGTTGCTCACCAGTTTGGATGGCATCATCCATTTTTGCAATCGGCAGGCAGCCCTGCTCTTTGGCTACAACAGCGTTGAAGAACTCTATGGCAAGCATGGCTCTGAACTGATAGCCCAAGAACCCTACACCGATCACCTAGAATATGTCCAACACATCATTGAATCGGGAAAACTCAAGAACATTGAGTATGTCATGCGAAAACGGGATGGGATGACCTTCCCCGCAGAGGTCAATAGCTCGCTTATTACCGATAGCCAGGGGTATTCAACTGCGCTCATCATCGTGGTACAAGACATCTCAGAACGCAAGGAATCTGAGCAAGCTATTGTGTCCGCCTATCAAAACCTCTCCGATTTGACAAGTCACGTTACCAGGAACCGAAATTTGCTGCATGCCATTGTAGATGGGCTAGAAGATGGCCTGCTCCTCTTGGACAAAAAGGGCTATGTCCAAACGGTTAATCGGGCTTTGGCAACCTTGCTAGGCACAACGATAGAAGCCCTCATTGGGCAAAAGTGGGCAACCATCTACCCCCGGATTTCCCCGGAATTTCCCGGCGATTTTGCCCTAACCTCACTGGCAATGCTGCCTGATAAACAACCCCACAGTCACTCTATGCACCATCGCTACAAAGATCAAGACGGCAATACACACATACTCAACTTGCATGCCATAGCCTTGCAAGATATGCGACATACGGTTGAGCAAGTCATTTTTCACGTTGTAGATGTGACAGAATATGTGAAACTCCAGACACAGGTTATGGAAAATGATCGGTTTGCTACTAGCGGAAGATTAGCTGCCAGCGTTGCCCACGAGGTGAATACCCCCCTTCAATCCTTGCAATTGTTTGTTGAATTAGCCCAAGTTTCCCCAGAGGAGAAGCGAAATACCTTTCTCTCCTATGTGCAAGAGGAAATCCAGCGAATAGGGCATATTGTCCATAACCTGCTAGAACTCTATCGTCCCGGTGCTGTTGCCTACGGTCCGCTCGTGATAAGCACATTAATAGAACGTCTTTTGCTGCTGGTGGGTAAACAGCTTATGGACCAGCGTATTATGGTTGTGCGTGATCTTGCCGAAGATCTGCCGCTAGTGTGGGGACGTGCGGATGAGTTTATGCAAGTCTTGCTTAATTTGCTGGTCAATGCCCTAGACGCGATGCCTGATGGAGGGACGCTAACCATACGTACCCGGTGCATTGCAGGAGAAGCATGGCGGCCTTCCTTTGCTCTCTCCCCCGCTCCCCTTGATCCCAGAGAAGGGCAAGAGGGAACAGACCCCCTTTTCCAGGAGGAAGGGCAAGAGCTGGGGGATAGCTTCAAGCTAGAGGAAATTCCGACTCCCCCTGCAAACGAAATCGTAAATTATGTTACGATAGCAATAGTAGATAATGGGTATGGTATTAACCCAGATATACAGGAACGGATTTTTGATGCGTTTATGACGACTAAAGAACAAGGTACAGGTCTAGGACTTGCTATTAGTAAACAGTTCATTGAGCGTTTTGGAGGGACGATTACGGTACAAAGTGCTATTCAACAAGGGAGCACCTTTACCATTACCCTACCGGTCCGCACACCTGAGTCTACCTTGCCAGAAACAGAAGGAGAAGTATTATGAGTTATCGCATACTTGTCGTTGAAGACGATGTAATGATGTGTTTAGCATTAGCTACGTGGCTAGAACATGCCGGGTATCGTGTTACCCAAGCCCACAATGGCACAGTAGCCCTAGATTTGCTCCGTCAGGAGCAGTTCGATGTAGTGCTCTCAGACATTGTTTTGGGTGATGCCAATGGACTTGACGTGTTGCAAGAAGCCAAACAACAACCAAGCCAACCAGAAGTCATTTTGTTGACTGGGCATGCTTCAGTAGATAGTTCGGTTGCCGCCCTGCGTCAAGGGGCATTTGACTATTTGATTAAGCCGTGTACAGCTGACGAAATATTGGGAACGATGAAAAAAGCTGTTGATCGCCATCTCTCTGAAATGCGACTGCGGGAGGCAGCAAAAACGATGTTGACAGCGTTTTCTAATCATCTGGACAACATCCCTATACCAGAAGGGTTGCTTCAAAATACCCCAGAGGAATCAGCTGTTGCCCCCATACCGCCCATTTCAGAGACATTGGTTGTTGGGGAGTTGTCTATTGGGAAAACTCGCCACGAAGTCACGTTTCAAGGGGAATCGATCCACGTAACCCCGATTGAATTTGCCTTTCTCCGGTACCTTGCAGAACGGGTAGGACAGGTATGCTTTTGCTATGACATAGTGCTCTATACCCACGGGTTTGATACGACAGAAGCAGATGCACAAACGATGTTGCGTTCTCACGTTCGCAACTTGCGAAGGAAAATCGACTCATCCTATATCGTGAATGATCGCGGTATTGGCTACAAGTTGATTGACCCTGCTGAAGCATTTGAGGATGAGGATGAGCAGAGGAACACGGCTATCGGCAATATCGCAGTTGCTGATGCAGATGATACTGATAAGGATACAGCGGATACTGTGGATAAGGTTGTATAAGTACTAGTATGTGGTATCTGGTTAGCGCATATTAGCAATGAATGGTAAAGGATAGAGTAAGGATGCATAAGAGTATCAAAAGATTAGAGGAATTGAAGGTAAAACTGGTTACTGCCACTGATTTCTTTGAAGTATTCAACTACTTCTTTGACCACTTTGGCGAGAACGAAGATTTTATGGATAGGGGAGTTCGGAAGCATAATGACTATATCCAACAAGTGCTTGTCGCAAGTGCTCAACAGGTGCTCAAAACATCCAAAGTCGTTACGCACCATCCACTGATGATCTACGTCAAGGAACAGCGGTTTTATCACGGGGCTATTTGGTTTAACCAAATATTGGCAAACTTTTTTTACTTTGAGGATATTAACGCTGGATTGATGGCTCTTGCCCAAGTAACTGGCAGTAGCGAGACGGCGGTTATTCGCTTTTCCCTTGATGAGATTGGCAAAAAACGCGAGCCATCACGGAACTAACGCTCCTGGTGTTTCGCTATCATCCCCTTGATGGGGGGCAAATCCCCCCATCCCCTAGCCCCGTGTCCCACCGCGGGGAGAAGGGGAACTGGGCAGGTGCTCCTCTCCCTCGCCCTTTATGGGAGCGGGGGCAGGGGGGAGAGGGTATCGCCCTGTATGGGAGCGGGGGCAGGGGGAGAGGGTGTCGCCCTGTATGGGAGCGGGGGCAGAGGGGAGAGGGTTGTTTTGCGCCCCCATCCCCTAGCCCCTCGTCCCACCGCGCAACCCCCCATCCCCTAGCCCCTTCCCCCACCGCGGGGAGAAGGGGAACTGGGCAGGTGCTCCTCCCCCTCGCCCTTTATGGGAGCGGGGGTAGGGGGAGAGGGTATCGCCTTTTTATGGGAGCGGGGGCAGGGGGAGAGGATACGTAAAATAAGGGAGGATAGAGACAGGGTTTCCTGTCCCATCCTCCCACAATTTAGCTATATTATGGATGATTCGATGATGATCCGTGCCTATCTTCTCCTAATGCGTACTCCTAGCTGGCAATGGCATACACCGGGACCGTGGCAATGTCCAACGGACGCTCGTTGTAGCTCTCATAGTCTGGGTTCGTCCGCTCGTATGCATCCGAGAGCAACGGTGACGAAATGATATAGTCTGCCGTGCTACGATTGCACGCCACGGGGATATTCCACACCACAGCAAGCCGCAATAGGGCTTTCACGTCCGGGTCGTGTGGCTGTGGTTCTAGTGGGTCCCAGAAGAAAATGAGCATATCTATACTCCCTTCGGCTATCTTGGACCCTATCTGCTGGTCGCCACCAAGAGGTCCACTCTTAAAGCAGGTAATTGGTGTGGCAAGTTCCTCTTCAAGTAGCTTGCCTGTCGTTCCCGTGGCACAGAGTTCGTGTTGTGCGAGCAGGTCTCGGTTGTACTTTGCCCATTCCAGCAAACTTTGCTTCTTGTTATCGTGGGCAACAAGTGCTATACGTTTTCGCGTGATTGTTGTAACCGTTGATGTGATCATATCTGAATTGGTTGTTACTATGTCAATCATATAAGGCTACCTCCTGTTATTGATAGAGGCTCACCGTTGCATAAAGCAACAGCGAGCACGACGTTAGGGTGAGGATAATCTCCCCACCAATACTCCACGTTCATGCTTACTGCCCCGTGTACGCTATTTTGGCACACAACATCCCTATAAAGAGCACGTATCCCATTTCACCAATGGGGTATGGGGATACGTGTTTCTAGGTGTTCCCCTTGTCGGGGTAGGCAGATGGTTCAACGAAACCCTCATGCGGTGGTGGGCAGGACAACCGCGTTTTTCATGCATACGTTGAACGATCCAGCACATACTCTGTGTGCTAGTAACTGCATGCAAACTATCAGGCTACTTTGCCAGGGAAAACGGACACAAAGACTGCGAGAGGTTGCAGTCTCTTCTGCTATTGGTATGCTGTTGAGTTGGCATTCTTTGCCATCCCGCCAGCAGGAGAAGTTAGGCTAATTTGCGATAATGAACCCAGGGTTTCACTATGCAATAGGTATTGTAAAGCACTTTTGCCGGTTGTCAAGGGGGCATTGTACCTATCCCTTGCTATGTTCTTGCGCCAGCACAATTGCACTACCTACCGGTGCTCACTATACCTCAACTACGTAGTATACCAATGTGAGTTACAACAATGGGGGGGAGCAAGCAGGTAACATTCTAAGGTGTAGGCAACCTGGCTTATTGCTGCTTACGGCAATTTGCGATCATACCGAAGATTAGCCCCAAGAGCATACCAATCATCATACCTACAGGGATGTTTCCCAAGAGTATCCCCAAGGTTAAGCCAAACATTCCGCCGTACATCATCGAGGCTGCCATACGAGTTTTCGTATCTTGTGGTGCAGGCATAGATATTCATCCTTACGCTACAGAACCAACACATCATAATAATCAGGTATTTAACCTCAAGTATAGCGCGTATATTAACACTCCGCACCAATCACGCAGGGAGGAGGAAGACTAGCCAAGTGGAGAGGTTACTAGCTTACCAAATTAATACAGCCTATCAGTTCAGTCCATCAATCACCATACGGATACGTTGTTTGTGCTTCAATCAGGGCAACCTCTTCAGTAGTTATGGCATAGAGCGCATATACCAGGGTGTTCAGGGCTTGTTCCTGGCGGACGATCTCGGCAGTCAGGTGGTGATGCTGCTCCCGTTGCTCCTGCAACCACACTTCCCACTCCCCCCGCTCCCGCACCGGTACATCCTTCCCAAACCGCTGCTTGACCTCCCGGCGAACGTTGGGGAAATCCAACTCCCACCACTTGGTGAGCTTTTGGTTGAGGGTATGTCCTGGTGTCGCCAAATCGGTGAGGATACGATGACGTACCTGCTGGTGCAGGTGGTAGCGAGCCAGGGCGAGTTGGGACAGTTCCTGCGCCAGCGTACCAATTGCCGCTTGGGTATCGGCAGGCGCAGCGGGGATGGGGAGTTGCGTTACATACATTGGCTTAAATTCCAGATAGCCGCCACGCCGCTCTGCCGCTGTCTGCTGCATATACCACAACAGCACCTGTGAATTGAGCACCCCTAGCAGGTAGTACGGGTTATCGGTGAGACACACGGAGGTCTTATCATTCGTGTAGTACTGGGTGGAGTCCAACGCATATGCCCCCGTGTTGGCAATCGCCGGGATGACGATTTTTGGCTGTTCAAACCGTGTGGTGTCGCCGGGGTGGGCTTGGAGTTCATACCACGCATACGTGCCTAGTGCGCGTTGGGCTAATCGGGGTTTGTAGCCAAGCAAGTGCTGATAAATCGCCGGGTAATCTGCAATATCTCGGTCTCGATAGGGAAAGATGAGCCATAAATCTTTGGGTTCCACCCGCCACCGCTTCACATCCCGCCCGCGCAAGAAGGGCTTGAGCAGTTCTTGCGAGGAGGGGTGCTCGGCGACCAACCGATCCCGTGTCGCACGGTCTACGATAAACGCCGCGTTTAACCCGGTTTTGATGCCATAGTAAAGTTGCCCTTGTACATACTCACCTAGCGGCGTACCATTCCCCTGTAGTTTGGCAAGCAACGAGCGCATATCCGCCTTGCCCAGACTCCACCCCGCGGTGGTTAGGTCAGCCTGTGCTAGGGCAACACTTTGTCCATCTACAGAGTCGGCAAAGTCTTCCAACTTGCCATAGGTTGGCTGCCACGAAAGTACCGGGAAACTATGTTGTGTTGGGGGGGTGCTATTTTGCAACATCAGAATAGCAGGATAGGCAGTCGCTTCGGGGAATATCCGCGCATCGCCAAAATCTATGATGCGGGTAAGGCACGTTTCTTGCGACAAACAAGAGCGCAGTTTGGTGCCGTAGTTAGCCCGCAACCACTTGTTGCTACTGATGTATGCCAAGAGTCCCTCCCATCGCAGCAGGTTCACCCCCCGCTCCACAAAGTAGACGTACAGGTCGGCTGTCCCATGATAGACCCTGGGATAACCGACTTGGAGAAAGGGTTTACTCTCCTGGATGAGTTCTTGGCGCACATAGGGGGGGTTGCCGAGTACCCCATCAAACCCCCGCTGCTCGCGCAAGAAGACCTGGGGAAACTCCATATCCCAATGGAAAAAATCGTGCTGTTTGGCAAGGGTTTGCGCGTGGATAAACCAGGGTTCTGTTTGCAGGGCATCCCACGCAGTCGTATCTGGTGGTTGAGCATAGTAATCATCGAGGGCTGCCAACGCACGTTCGTACTGGTCGTTGGTAATTTGCTGGTTAAAGTGGTGACTCGTCCAGACATTAGCAACCATACGAAAGGGCGCACTGTATTCACGAAACTCGGCATAGGCTGCTTCTTTTTTCTGCACCTGGGTGGGGGATGTGTTGGGGAGCGCGGCAATGCGTTGGAAATAGTCCAGAATATGCTGTTGCACCCGTCCTACCACCTGCTCAACCAGTCCCATCTGGCGCACCTGCCCATTCGTTGTCGGGGAGTACAAACTGCCCAACTGTTCCATTCGCGCCCCTACCAAGCTATTGCCTACGCGCAAGTGGTGATCCAAGAAGGAGAGTGAACGTCCATGGGCTAGGGTAGCGAGCCACAACGCTAGTTTGGTCAATTCTACTGCCAGCGAATTGAGGTCTACCCCATAGATACAATGCTCCACCAACTCCCGCTCTGATGCGGCGATCTCGGCTTCGGTGGGTTCACACTGCGCTAGATATGCTTGCTGTCGTTCATCAAACACCTGGTCGGTTTCCTCATCCATGCGCTGTGGTACGGGTACATCCGCCCGCTTTCTCGCGGTTGCATGCTGCTGTGCCAGGTAAGAAAGTGCGGTTACGAGAAAATGCCCACTGCCCATAGACGGGTCAAGGATGGCGATGTGTGCAATCTCTTCTGCGCTCTTGTTGGCACAGAGCGGGGCAAGGGTTTGCTGTACCATATACGCTACGATGAAGTCGGGGGTGTAGTAACTCCCGGATGTGCGGCGTTGGCTAATGCGCTCGCCTGCGGTGTTGACCAGGTGTACCGTCCCATTCTCCCGCTCCAAATGGTGTTCTAGCAACCCCTCGTAGATGCTCCCCAAATGGCGCGTGGCTATATCCCGATAGCTTATCAACAACACCTTGCCGTCTAGCGTCACCCGTGCTAGGTGTGTTACCGCCCGTGCGAGAAATGCATCAGGTACCGCTACCCCCTCAAACCGTTCAGTGCGGAACAGTCCCCCATTATAGGCAAAGGTCTCGGTATCTGGGTTGCCCCTATTGAGGTTGGCAAAGAGCACCTCTAGCTTTTTCCAATAGATAATGCTCTGGGGAGACTCGCCTAGTGTAATGCTTGGGTTGTCAAGGTTAGCGAGCAATTCATCCTGTATTCTGCGATAGCCATATACTTGTTGGTAATAGAGATTATGTACTGGCAACAGTTCGCGGTCTTCAGCAAACTTGAGGAACAATAGCCGATAGAGCAAAACAATTGCCTGCTCATAGATGACTGTCAGATCAGCGGTATCTGGGGTAGGATGGGTCGTGATGATGCCGCGGGCGAGTTCTTCTACCACAAGGTATGCCTGCTCACGAAGCGAGTCTTGTATACCAATGGCATGCCGCTGGCTCCCCGTATAGAGGGCTTCTAAGCGAGCTTGTCGCCCATAGCGGTTGAAACCATCACGACTGAACAGGGCATAAAACCACCAGAACGCCTCCTGTTGGGCAGCTTGGTCAGGCATCTCCAAGATGGTAGCCAGGTCTATTTCTAGGAAGAGATCAAAGCGGGGGGGATCGAAGCGGCGATAGACCCGCCAGCTATGTCCGTCTGTTAGGATACCCCACGGTACACCGGTAAAGGTGAGGTAGTCAATGATTTGGCGGACGGGGTGGTCATGCCCCTTCGCGCCCGTTGGGGAGAAGTCTTTGCCCACCGGCTTAACTTCAACCAGTGCGAGGGCATCGGCATACCGTATCCCTGCCCGTTGCTGTTCTGCCGTGCGTTCAGCAAACAGGGTTGCGGCAGCATCATCGGCAAACAGGGTCAGGTCTACTCGTTGCGTGGTTGCACCTTCCCGTGGGACACGCCCCTGACTCGAGACGACCATACCTAGTGTTTGGCACACATCCCGAACAAAATGCTCCACATTGGCTTCACTTGAGGGAAGTAGCCCCCGTTGCGCTTGCCAGAGCAGTTGTATCTCCTCCAGGGCAGTGTTGGCGGCAGTGCGGGATTCGGCGATACTCCTACTACCAGTGGCTATGGCTTCCTCGGCGATGAGCGGCAGGGTAGATTCTAGGGCAAAGAGGAGGTAGGTATTTTGAAACAAGCCGGTACTTGTGACAAAGGGCGGGAGTGTGGGGATTGTTGTCGTCATACGATAACCTTTCTGTCACAGGATGATGCGGATTCCATGTGGGCTATTGTACCACAACCATCAATCACCATACGGATACGTTGTTTGTGCTTCAATCAGGGCAACCTCTTCAGTAGTTATGGCATAGAGCGCATATACCAGGGTGTTCAGGGCTTGTTCCTGGCGGACGATCTCGGCAGTCAGGTGGTGATGCTGCTCCCGTTGCTCCTGCAACCACACTTCCCACTCCCCCCGCTCCCGCACCGGTACATCCTTCCCAAACCGCTGCTTGACCTCCCGGCGAACGTTGGGGAAATCCAACTCCCACCACTTGGTGAGCTTTTGGTTGAGGGTATGTCCTGGTGTCGCCAAATCGGTGAGGATACGATGACGTACCTGCTGGTGCAGGTGGTAGCGAGCCAGGGCGAGTTGGGACAGTTCCTGCGCCAGCGTACCAATTGCCGCTTGGGTGTCGGCAGGGGCAGCGGGGATGGGGAGTTGCGTTACATACATCGGCTTAAATTCCAGGTAGCCACCGCGCCGCTCTGCCGCGGTCTGCTGCATATACCACAACAGCACCTGCGAATTGAGCACCCCTAGCAGGTAGTACGGGCTATCGGTGAGACACACGGAGGTCTTATCATTCGTGTAGTATTGACTGGAGTCCAACGCATATGATCCCGTGTTGGCAATAGCCGGTATGACAATTTTTGGCTGTTCAAACCGGGTGGTATCGCCTGGGTGGGCTTGGAGTTCATACCACGCATACGTGCCTAGTGCGCGTTGGGCTAATCGGGGTTTGTAGCCAAGCAAGTGCTGATAAATCGCCGGGTAATCTGCAATATCTCGGTCTCGATAGGGAAAGATGAGCCATAAATCTTTGGGTTCCACCCGCCACCGCTTCACATCCCGCCCGCGCAAGAAGGGCTTGAGCAGTTCTTGCGAGGAGGGGTGCTCGGCGACCAACCGATCCCGTGTCGCACGGTCTACGATAAACGCCGCGTTTAACCCGGTTTTGATGCCATAGTAAAGTTGCCCTTGTACATACTCACCTAGCGGCGTACCATTCCCCTGTAGTTTGGCAAGCAACGAGCGCATATCCGCCTTGCCCAGACTCCACCCCGCGGTGGTTAGGTCTGCTTGTGCTAGGGCAACACTCTGCCCCTCCACAGAGTCGGCAAAGTCTTCCAACTTGCCATAGGTTGGCTGCCATGAAAGCACCGGGAAATGGTGTTTTGTTGGGGGGATGCTGTTTTGCAGCATCAGAATTGCAGGATAGGCTGTCGCTTCGGGGAATATCCGCGCATCGCCAAAGTCTATGAGACGGGTAAGGCGAGTTTCTTGCGACAAACAAGAGCGCAGTTTGGTGCCATAGTTTGTCCGCAACCACTTGTTGCTACTGATGTATGCCAAGAGTCCCTCCCATCGCAGCAGGTTCACCCCCCGCTCCACAAAGTAGACGTACAGGTCGGCTGTCCCATGATAGACCCTGGGATAACCGACTTGGAGAAAGGGTTTACTCTCCTGGATGAGTTCTTGGCGCACATAGGGGGGGTTGCCGAGTACCCCGTCAAACCCCCGCTGCTCGCGCAGAAAGACCTGGGGAAACTCCATATCCCAATGGAAAAAATCGTACTGTTTGGCAAGAGCTTGCGCGTGGATAAACCAGGATTCCGTTTGCAACGCCTCCCACGCAGTCGTATCTGGCGGTTGGGCATAGTAATCATCGAGGGCTGCCAACGCTCGTTCGTACTGGTCGTTGGTAATCTGGATGTTAAAGTGGTGACTCGTCCAGACATTAGCGACCATACGAAAGGGCGCACTGTACTGCCGAAACTCGGCATAGGCAGCTTCTTTTGCCTGCACCTGGGTGGGTGAGGTGTTGGGGAGCGCGGCAATGCGTTGGAAATAGTCCAGAATATGCTGTTGCACCCGTCCTACCACCTGCTCAACCAGTCCCATCTGGCGCACCTGCCCATTCGTTGTCGGGGAGTACAAACTGCCCAACTGTTCCATTCGCGCCCCTACCAAGCTATTGCCTACGCGCAAGTGGTGATCCAAGAAGGAGAGTGAACGTCCATGGGCTAGGGTAGCGAGCCACAACGCTAGTTTGGTCAATTCTACTGCCAGCGAATTGAGGTCTACCCCATAGATACAATGCTCCACCAACTCCCGCTCTGATGCGGCGATCTCGGCTTCGGTGGGTTCACACTGCGCTAGATATGCTTGCTGTCGTTCATCAAACACCTGGTCGGTTTCCTCATCCATGCGCTGTGGTACGGGTACATCCGCCCGCTTTCTCGCGGTTGCATGCTGCTGTGCCAGGTAAGAAAGTGCGGTTACGAGAAAATGCCCACTGCCCATAGACGGGTCAAGGATGGCGATGTGTGCAATCTCTTCTGCGCTCTTGTTGGCACAGAGCGGGGCAAGGGTTTGCTGTACCATATACGCTACGATGAAGTCGGGGGTGTAGTAACTCCCGGATGTGCGGCGTTGGCTAATGCGCTCGCCTGCGGTGTTGACCAGGTGTACCGTCCCATTCTCCCGTTCCAAATGGTGTTCTAGCAACCCTTCGTAGATGCTCCCCAAATGGCGCGTTTCCATATCTCGATAGCTTATCAGCAGTACTTTGTCATCCTGTTTAACCCGTGCTAGGTGCGCTACCGCCCGTGCGAGAAATGCATCAGGCACCGCTACGCCCTCGAACCGTTCAGAGTGAAACAATCCCCCGTTATAGGGGAAAATATTTACCTCTGGATTGCCCCTATTGAGGTGCTCAAAGAGCAGTTCTACTCTTTTCCAATAACCAACGCATAGCGAAGAGACCCCTAGTGTAATGCTTGGGTTGTCAAGGTTAGCGAGCAATTCATCCTGTATCCTGCGATAGCCATATACTTGTTGGTAATAGAGATTATGTACTGGCAACAGTTCGCGGTCTTCAGCAAACTTGAGGAACAATAGCCGATAGAGCAAAACAATTGCCTGTTCATAGATAAGGGTCAAATCAGCCGTAGCGGGGGATGGGTTGGTCGTGATGATGCCGCGGGCGAGTTCCTCAACCACATGGTACGCCTGCTCACGGAGCGAGTCTTGTATCCTTGTGGCATGGTTTTTGCTGCCCTGGTAGAGCATTGCTAGGCGAGGTTGTCGCCCATAGCGATTGAAACCATCACGACTGAACAGGGCATAAAACCACCAGAATGCTGTTTGTTGGGCAGCTTGGTCGGGCATCTCCAAGATGGTAGCCAGGTCTATCTCTAGGAAGAGATCAAAGCGGGGGGGATCGAAGCGGCGATAGACCCGCCAACGATGCCCGTCAGTCAGAACACCCCAGGGAACGCCGGTAAAGGTGAGGTAGTCAATGATTTGGCGGACGGGGTGGTCATGCCCTTTCGCGCCCGTTGGGGAGAAGTCTTTGCCCACTGGCTTAACCTCAACCAGCGCGAGGGCATCGGCATACCGTATCCCCGCCCGTTGCTGGTCTGCCGTCCGTTCAGCAAACAGAGTTGCGGCAGCATCATCAACAAACAGGGTCAGGTCTACTCGTTGCGTGGTCGCGCCATCCCGTGGGACTCGCCCCTGACTAGAGACGACCATGCCTAGTTTTCGGCACACATCCCGGACAAAGTTCTCCACGTTGGCTTCGCTTGAAGTGAGTAACCCCCGTTGCGCTTGCCAGAGCAGTTGTATCTCCTCCAGGGCAGTGTTAGCGGCAGTGCGGGATTCGGCGATAGTCTTCGCTCCAGAGGCTTCCTCGGCGAGGAGTGGCAGGGTAGATTCTAGGGCAAAGAGGAGGTAGGTATTTTGAAACAAGCCGTTGCTGGTGATGAACGGGGGGAGGGTATCACCTGTTGTCATACGATAACCTTTCTGTCACACGTCAGGCGAGGGTTTCTTGTGCATCATTGTACCATAGGTGATGGGCATTGATTTAGTTCCTCTCCCCCTAGCCCCCGTTCCCATACATCCGCTCGTTACTACTCGCAGATCGAATAGGGCAAGGGTGAGCCACCCATTGTTTGTTCTCCTTCTCCCCTCGGTGGGGGGCTTGCCCGAAGAGGCAAGGGATAGGGGCAAATTAGGCTATTGTCCTTGACCTAGAGGAAACGAAATATCAGCCATACCCGGCGTGGCGGGGGAGTACGGGAGTTACGCTAGGTTCAAGAGAGATGACAGAAAGGTTGTCCAGTCTTTACGTGGTATGTCCTTGCTGGTCTACTTGCACCAACCCTCGTGCCATGAGTTCCATCGGCAGCAGGCTATGGTAGATGAAAGCATTGATAGAGGTCGTTACATTGACCTCCTTACCAAAACGTACGACAGCACCATTTTGGGCTTCTAGCTCAGATGGTCTGCCCTGCATAATATCGCGTTGCATGGAGAGGGTACTCGATGGGGGCATGCTGTCTATAAACGCCAGCGTACGAGCAAAGACATCTTCGGCTAGGTTGACGCGCTTTTCCCAACCTACGGCGATAATTTCATCTATGGCATGCTCTATCATTTGGCGAGTTTGGGGTATCGTGCGGATAATGCCTACGGGCGAACGAGTGATGGCTGCCATCCCACTGATGGCGGCTATATAGATGAATTTCTCCCACAGCGAGGCGACAATATCGTGGGGAATTTCTACCTGTATCTTGGCATAGTCACAGATTTGGTAGAGCCGCTCTATCCGCTGGCTCCGTCGATTGTCCAATTCGCCAAAGATAATCTGGGGTTCAAGTCCGCTATGATGAATGACCCCTGGGCGTTCAATAGTGCTCAGTATCCAACATAGCCCTCCCATGACCCGCTCACTCCCCACGACTTTTGCCAGTTGGGTAGTAGCTTCTACACCATTAAGCAACGGGACAATGACCGTATCGTCTCCAACCATAGGACGCATGGCTTTGGCTGCTTCGGGAACCTGCCAAGCCTTGACGGTGCAGAAAATAAAGTCCGCCTTGCCAACGCTGAATGGGTCATCGGTTGCCTGGATGGGATTGATGGTGATGTTCCCCTTGATGCTCTTGATATGCAATCCGTTTTGTTGCATGGCATCGAGGTGTGCGCCACGGGCTATGAAGGTGACGGTTTCACCGGCCTGTGCTAGACGTGCGCCAAAGTAGCCGCCTACTCCTCCGGTACCAAAGATGACAATATGCATAGGTATGGCTCCTGTTTTGCCGTATAGAGATATTGTAACAGATTTTTGCTTCTCTCTCTACCTGTGTCTGTGACAGATTCTTTTCCTATCACCTCTAGGAAAAAGAATCTCCCCCCCTAGAAAGTTGCCAATACTCTCCCATTCCCATACAATACTACTACGATAAAGAGACGTAGACTATCTGGCATCAGATAAGGATGAGCACATATGCGGCAAAAGCGAACATCACCAGATACAGCAAAATTACCACTCGCATCACTCCCATTGTCGTCATACCAAAATCGGATAATCACTGCGGTGTTGTTGCTACTTGCCATGATCCTTATGGGAACACTGGGGTACTATATCTTAGAAGAGGAATGGACTCTCCTTGATGCCCTCTATATGACTATGATTACGCTCACAACGGTTGGCTATGGAGAAACCCATACGCTCTCTCCCAACGGGCGGATCTTTACCATTGTGCTTTTAGTATTTTCTATGACTACATTAGGCTATGCCATTTCAACCATTGCCTCATTTGTCATTGAAGGTCAACTCAATACGCTTATTCGAGGACGAAAAATGGATATAAAGATTGCCAATCTGCAAAATCATATTATTCTTTGTGGGGGGGGCGTACTGGCAAACATATTGCCGGGGAATTTTACAAAACCCGTACTCCCTTTGTCATTATAGAACAAGATATGCATGTGCTTGATCACATTAGCCATATCCAGTCTATTCCCCACCTGTTGGATGATGCCACCGAGGATGAAACACTCATCAACGCCGGTATTGAGCGGGCTATTGGGCTTGTTGCCGCACTCGGTGACGATAAGGATAATGTCTTCATTGTGTTGAGTGCGCGGTCACTTAATCCTGGGCTGCGTATTGTCGCCCGTTGCAATGAAGAGGAAAACGAGGAGAAACTCCGCAAGGCAGGAGCAAATGAGATTGTCTCGCCCAACTCCATCGGTGGGCTGCGAATGGCTTCTATCATGATACGCCCCACGGTTGTGGGCTTTCTTGACGAAATGATGCGGGTAACAGGCGAAGCCCTGCGATTTGAGGAAGTCCATGTGTCGCAAATCCCAGGCTTAGAAAACCAATCTCTAGCTCAAGCAGACATTGGAAGACGAACGGGGTTGCTGGTTGTGGCTATTCGTTCTTTTGGGAACGCTCTTCAGTTTAACCCTGGGGGGAAAACGGTGCTTCGGCAGGGGGATGTACTCATTGTGCTAGGCACCCGTGAACAGATTGCCCATATGCGAATGGTGATGCAAGAAGGCTTATCTAAACGTGATAATGTAGATGCTATTTTTGATAAAATCAAAGAAGAGTGAAGATTAGTAAAGAAGAGTATAGATTAGTGAGCAAGTAAGGAATACCCTATGTCCCTATTTATTGAGGCAATCTATGAAGGGGGAGTACTGAGACCGTTAGTTTCCTATGAACTCAAAGAACACAAGCGGTATCGGCTTATGTTAATGGAAGAGGTAGCCACATCGGAGCTTTCTCCAAATAACAAGTTGGAGGAAATGATCATCAATCATATTACGCTGCTTGAAGATGGACGCTTGCTCGTTCGCCTACCCGGTATCTTTGCCTATAGCGGGGTAGATTTGGGCTTTGATGATATACAAATAGCATTGCGGGAATGTTACCAGGAGCAGGAAGAAGAATGGAACCAACACCAGTAGGAGCCAAGCATATGTATTATGTCACCGATACCCACCCAATGTTTTGGGCAATGTTTTCGCCAGACCGTCTGAGCAGTATTGCCCAGACGATCTTTGATAAGGTAGGCGAAGGACAACATACCATCTATGTACCAGCGATTGTTGTCACGGAACTGATGATGATCGTTGAACGCCGTTGTACCTCTGTCAAATATGCCGAGGTTCACGAAATGCTCCGGGTATTGCAACGGGCGGGAAATTACCTCTTTTTGCCGCTGATGCCAGAAACGGTCATGAGCAGTTATAGCTTTAGTGACCAGATTTCTGACATCTTTGATCGGCTGATTATCACTGAGGCTCGCCGGTTGCGTGTCCCGCTAATCACCTACGACCAGGAGATAACGTCTACTGGTTTGGTAGATGTGCTGTGGGATTGACGTTATCCCGTAAGGTCACGGGACTTTTCGGCTATAGACGAGCGAACCAAAATTCGCTATACTATATATAGAGAAAATGCCGCTATTCCCTTACCCATTAAGGTTACGTAGGGGTCCGCAGGCATCTTGGAAAGGAACCACTCATGGAAGTCCCTATCATAGTAGCTCTGGTACTGCTTGTCGCGTTTGTGCTGTTGCAAAACCAAACCAACCCACAAAAGGTCTATGTCCCTATGGAGCAACATACCTCTGTGCGGCGATCCCGTCGATAAGCTAACTAGCGGATTATACCCATGCGTTGTCTGTCAATGATCCAAGCCTAAAGAGGCTTGGGCTTGTGCCAGCAAAGCCGATGTTGACCAGACTTAGCCTGTAAGGGCTTCGATAGGCAGGTCACGATACCCACATCAGGGAGCATCCCGAAACCCGCTCCCCCTGCCCCCGCTACCATCCCAGGGCAGGGGGGAGCCGCCCCCCTTCTCCCCTCGGTGGGACGCGGAGCTAGGGGATGGGGGCTGCCCGAAGGGGCTAGGGGATGGGGGCTTAAGACGTTGTATGCAACGTCTCGACCCACTAAGGGGAATCCAATGTCCGCACAATATACACCGGCGACAAGCCCACCCCCACATCCTGCATCGTCCTGCGATCTATCGGCTCCAGTATACTACCATCACGGTGATAGACTGTCCGTAGGTCATTAGTTGGTACCCTGATGATCTGCTCCTCGGCTGTCTTTGACCAGACTACATCTACCCGATGATAGCGTTGGTCAAAGCGATATGCATACACCCCACTACCATATGCATCAGTCGGGACGGGGCGAGTGTACCCGATGGTCTCAATGTAAAAAGCATAGGCGGTATAGACAGGGCGCGGGGTTAGATCGCCATTCAGCAGCCCGGAGGCAAACCAACCAGACCGATGCAGCGTATACCACGAATAGACCTCAACCCCGGCTGAGAGTGCTCGCGTCAACTGGCGCACAATGTGGTCTGCCTGCGCCTGCAAAAACTCCGCTGGTATCTCATCATCACGTAGCGAGGGATACTTGGGGTCGGTGGGGTAGATCAAAGCCCCCTCATTCATATAGAGGGATTTTTTCACCTCATAGGTACGCAACAACTCGTTGATATAGGCAATCTTGCCAAGCGTGAGACCACCATAATCTGCCCAGTACACATCAGAGCGATCACTATCTACATCGGGCGAAATGTACCAGGGGTAGGTATGAAACGCCACCACATCAAAGCTAGCACCTGCGCCAGCTTCCAATATGCCTTTGAGGAACAGCTCTGGCTTACCCTTATCGGGGGCTTGCGTATTTGGCTTGTCTAGGGTCAAGCCGCCAATAATGATGGTCGCACGAGGGTCTTGTTTTCTCATAGCCGGGGCAACCACTTTGAGCATCTCGCCATAGTGTCTACCGCCATAAAACGGGTCGTCAATATCCCCCCAACAACCAAAATGCTCCTGAAACAACTTGGACAGCAATACAGGGTCAACGTCTGGCTCATTGCCTAGCTCCCAATGATGCACGTTGTAGGGACGCTGGCTATATCGCTCAACCAGGGCACTGAGAAAGCGAGCATAGTCGTCAAAGTACTGCGTATCTATTGCAGCACACATAGCGTCTGTCTCTGGGATGATTGCCCAATCAGGGTGTTTGTGCAAAATGACAATCGGGGTGAGGTCAGCGGCTTGAGCGGCTGCCAATTCCCCTTCAAACTTGGCAAGGGCTGACCAATCATACTCGCCATCTTCTGTAGGTTGCACATCACGCCAATGTACCGTCTTGAGCCGTATCCAGTGGGCATCGAGTCCTTTAGCCCGCTCCAACAGGTTTGTCCTCGTAATGCTCCCAGGGCTAGTCTCAAAGCCATAGATAGTCGGGATAGGCTTCTGTATCAGCGGGAGATAGCTAGTCGTCATCCCCTGCACAATGGTGATAGCATGCGTTGCTGACACAATCTGCTGTCCATTGGTCACAGAGACCATCACGGTATACTTCCCAACAGTATCCCACTCCATATGTAGGCTATCGGTGAGGGCTGTGCTGCTATGGACTATAGGGTCGTTATCGTCAATTTTCCAGGTATAGGTGATGGGGGACAGGGGCAATGAAGGGCTAACTATGGCGGTAAAGGATGAGCTAATGGTGTCGGTAGGGGATAGGCTAACCGTAGCGGTAAAGGGGTAGGTTTTGCCGGTCTCCCCCTCATGTGGACCTGCTATGGAGACAGTAAGGTTAGGGGTGTATGCGGTTGTCGTCATGACCGGTGAGACATTACCATCTCTCCGTTCATCCCCCTTCCCCCGCAAGCGGGAGAAGGGGAATTGGCTCTCCCTCGCCCTATTTGAGCCGCGAGTGTCAACGAGCGGATTGTCCCACACCCTCGC
>CAYPHM010000026.1:24449-41048 GCA_964410555.1 uncultured Chloroflexaceae bacterium
CACACCCTCGCCCTATTTGAGCCGCGAGTGTCAACGAGCGGATTGTCCCACACCCCCTCACTATTTGAGCCGCGAGTGTCAACGAGCGGATTGTCCCACACCCTCGCCCTATTTGAGCCGCGAGTGTCAACGAGCGGATTGTCTATCGCCGGCATATGGCAAAAGAACAGAAAGCTAACAATAAGCGATGCAAGTATAGGATACTGTCGCATAAGTATTAGGTTTCCTCTTTAGTGTGACCGCACGATATACACTGGCATCAAGCTAGTTTTCACCTTTTGCGTAGCCCCCGTGTCTACCGTCTCTTGCGTTGTGCCGTCAAGCTGATAAACTGCCTGTAACACATCAGATGGCACATCGACTATCTGCTCTCCGCCGGTTTTCTTCCAGACCACATCTACAATGCGGGTTCCCTGGTCAAAACGATAGGCATACACCATATCGCCATAGTCACTCGTCTGGACAGGTCGGCTATCGCCTATCATGTCAATGTAGAAAGCATAGGCAGTATAGGCAGGGCGGGGGGAATTATTGCCATTGAGCAAGCCGGTATAATTCCAACCAGACCGATGCAACGTATACCACGAATACGCCTCAACGCCGGCATCGAGGGCGCGTGTCACCTGGCGCACGAGGTGGGCTGCCTGGGTCTGCTGAAAATCTGCTGGTATTTCGTCATCTGGCAAGACAGGGTTATTCGGGTCTGACCAATAGAGCATAGAGCCTTCCGTTAAGTAGAGCGGTTTGCTGACCCCATACTCTTGGAGCATATTTTTGATATAGGCAATTTTGCCCAACGTAGCACCGCCATATTCCCCCCAAAACTTGTGGTCCATATCGTCATCCACATCAGACGAGGTATACCAGGGGTAGGCGTGGAAGGCTATCGCGTCAAAGCTGTTGCCTCTATCCTGCTCCAAGATGCCCTTGAGGAAGAGTTCAGGCTTGCCAAGCCCAGGGTCTTCCGTGACAGGCTTATCCAAGAGCAACCCACCAATGATAATAGTCGCTTGGGGGTCTTGTTGCTTGATAGCCGGGGCTATCGCTTGCAACATCTTGCCATAGTGGGTGCCGCCATAGTAGGGGGCTTCTGTATCCCCCCAACAGCCAAAGTGCGAGTGGAGCATTTCCGTCATGAGATCGGGGTCAACGTCTGGCTCATTGCCTAGTTCCCAATAATGCACGTTGTAGGGCGGTTGGCTATACCGCGCAACGAGTGCCGCAAAAAAGCGGGCATAGTCGTCAAAGTGGCTTTCATCTACGGCAGCACAGACGGCATCAGAGTTGGGGATAGTTGCCCAATCGGGGTTTTGATGCACAATGACTATCGGGGTCATCGCGGCTTCATTGACAGCAGCGAGTTCCTTCTCGAAGGTCTCCAATGCTGACCAATCATATGCCCCCCCCTCAGTAGGCTGTACCTCCCGCCAGTGTACCGTCTTGATCCGCACCCAGTAGGAGTCTAGTTCTTTTGCCCGTTGTAGCAGGGCATCATTGGCTATTCTTCCTGGACTCGTCTCAAAGCCATAGATGGTCTTGGGGCGCGTCTTGTGGACTATCGGCATGTATACCTGGCTCATTGCCTGCTTGATAGCAATGGTAAAGTTTTCTACGGCACTGCCGAGGGCGTGGGTAACAGAGACGGTAATAACCTGGGTGCCAATGGTCTGCCAGTTGGTACGGATGCTGTCCGTTAGCCCCGCATCACTGTGAACTATTGCCGCCTGTTTGCCCACATCCCAAGTGTAGGTGAGGGGAGTAGGCAGGTTTGATGGGCTAACGGTGGCGGTAAAGGTTTCTGTTTCCCCCACATCGCCCTCGTGTGGACCAACTATCGTGATGGCGATATTGGCAACAATGATGACCTCTTGGTGTTGGGTAATGCTATCTATGCCATTCTTGACTGTGACGGTAATGTGTTTGGTACCGGGGGTATCCCAGGTCAATGTTGTCTGGTCAGTCAAGCCGCCATCAGTTGTCGTGTATGGTTCTTGGTTTGTCGCTTGCCACGTATAGACCAGCGGCAAACTCGTTTCTGGTGGGGTGGTGGTGGCGGTGAAGGTGTAGGATTTGCCAATTATGCCCATTGTGGGACCATCTAGCGCAAGGGCTTGTGGCGGTGCTTGCACCGATACGGTGTAAGTCTGTACCACCGTGCCTTTGTGGTAGATGATGTTGGTTTGCTGGTCCATATTGGTAGCCGTCACCGTGATGATGCGTGTACCAGGGGTATCCCACTCCAGCGCAATCGTGTCGGTGAGGGGTCTGTTTGGATGGACTACCTCTGGTAGCCCGCTGGCTTGCCATGTGTAACGCACAGGTGGGGTAGCTTGTGCTGGTCCGGTGGTAGCGGTGTAGGTAGCGGGAGTGTTGACTTCTACCACCGGGGAACCAGCTATCTGCATCGTGGTGACGGGCATTTGTATGGCGATGGTGTGGGTGGCAGTGACAGTAGTCGTGTTGCTCATTGTTGCGGTTACGGTGATGGTGCGAGTGCCGGGCGTATCCCATTCCAGCGTCATGGTGTCTGTCAACGATTGCCTAATACGCACCACTGGCAACAGTGAGTCGCTCGTCTGCCACGTATAGGTTATGGGCAGGTGTTCTGTGACGACAGTAGCCGTGAAGATATAGCTAGTATCAATGGCACCAACGATGGGACCAATGATGGTGAGGTCTTCAGCCATGAGCATTGACTGGGTATGGTCTGGCAGCGTTGGTTGTGGGTGTGCCGTTGGGGAGGTTGCCAGTTTGTGGGTAGCCGGTCTCGCTGATACCTGCGTTGCACAGAATACCAGTATCCCAAGAAGGAGCGTACTTAGGATGGTTGCAATACGGACGAGCATTTGTTGTCCTCTGGATGCAAAAAGATGCCGATGGTTTATCATAAGCGATTGGTTCCTATCTTTATTTTATATATTTACCTATCCGTTTTAGTGTGCCATAGGTGCTCTAGGGGAAGATAGCTTCTTGGTTTCCCCTAGCCATTGCAAAAAACCCAGGGTATGACGAACAGGGATGGTCTATGGTTGCATGTTGCATGTTGCATGTTGCTAGGTTGCATGTTGCATGTTGCTAGGTTGCATGTTGCTAGGTTGCATGTTGCTACCACAGACCAAACCTGTCTGCTGCATAGATTATAAAACGAATGAGAAGGGGAATTGTTACAGTTGGGGCAGGGCTAGGTATTGCATCCTAAATTACAAGGGGAAGCGGGAACAGCATCTCCGCCCCTTTTGGAACAAATATTTCCCCCCATTCCTGAAAACGAGAATGGGGGGTGAGGGTGAGGAATTCCCAGTGATGTTACAAATGAGCTGTTTTACGCATGATATTTGCCAGTCCGCTTCTTGCCAGTATCCACAATAATCTGCCCATCAGCAGTAACCGTTACCTCAAACTGGTCAAGACTGCGCGGCGCGGGGCCAAGCACGTAAGTGCTATCACGCTCAAACGTTGAGCCGTGACAAGGACAAATAAACCGATTTTGTCCGCCGTCAAACGGCACGAGGCACCCCAAATGGGTACACACCTGATAGATAGCCATAATGTTGGTTGTGGTATCGCCTGCCACGTCACCTTCTTCTGTTGGCACCAACTGCGGCACTTTGGTAATATAAAACTTCCCTGCGGCATCGAGTTCTGGCGGTTCATCTGTGGTATAGCTGCTTGCCTTGCGGTCAACCGTGAACTGTCCCCCAAATGTCCCCTCTTTGATGCGTGGGTAGGTGAACCCGCCGATAAATGGACGGTTCGCTTGTCCGTTGGCATCTAGCCCCACCACTTGCTGCATCAGTGGGTCGGTTTTTGGGTCTGGCAGTACCATTGTCACGACCCCAGAAGTAGCCAAAACTGCTGCTGCTCCTGCGGTAGACCAAGCCAAAAACTCGCGCCGATTCATGCTGGTGCCAGGCTGTGTTGTCGAATCCTTTTCTGTCATAGTATGTTCCCCCCTTGTCATTCTCGTGCTTGCGATACGTGTTATTTATGACGTTTGGCTTTTGCGATGAATGGATAAACAAACAGGATAACCCCGGATATGGTCAGCAGGAGCATAAGCAACTGTTGGGCTATTTGTGCTGGGGTAGATGGCACGGGAGGTCCGGTAATAACGACTGCAATAACGGCTAACACAAATATAGGAGCTACCCAACGATGGGCTTTGCGAATAAAAGGTATCATTTTTCTACTTCCTCCGTATACACTATTTCAACGATTCTGCTCTGCTCTCACTCAATCTTTCGCTTCAAACAGGGTTTCTGGCAAGACAAAGTGTAATTCACTTGCACGATCTCGTGTGTCAAATGGACAAAGGATCAATACCGCCCGTGCTTGTTGGTCGCTGACATTTTGCCAGTAGTGCGGGAGATGGGCTTCAAAGGATAGGCTATCGCCAGCATCCAGCACATAGGTGTGATCGGCTATGGTATAGACGATGCGCCCCTCTAGGCAAAACACAAACTCATGCCCAGAATGGACGATAGGGTTTGTACTGTTGATTGCCCCCGGCTCAAGGGATACCAAGAAGGTTTCCAGTACTTTGTCTGCCAGTCCAGCCCCCAAGTCTTCAACCTTGCCATACATAAACGTTGCACAAGGGGCATGGTTCGCCTTCGTATGGACTATCTGTTTCGCATCCCTATCTGCTTCAAAAAACGCAGTAATGGGAACTTGTAAGGCGGCAGCAAGCTGTTGGAGCGTACTGACACTTGGTGATGTTTTTCCATTTTCAATCAAGCTCAGGGTATTTACAGCTAATCCGCTTTGCTCTGCCAGTGCCCGTATAGACAGGCTTCGTTCTTCACGCAACATACGGATACATCGCCCAACGTTAATTTCTTGATTGCACCCGACTGGAAAGAGCCCATTTCCCTTTTCTGCTGGTTTCTGTTCGCCACTATGGGTTAGTGGTTTTTTTCCAGACATGCTCTAGTTCCCTCTCATTTACCAACCAGCCATTATGTCAGATGAGGGATATACGTCCCAATAAAGCAGACAACTAATATTATAGGTGATATATAGGAGAAAGTCAAGTGTTTCAACCAATATTTTGCTGCAGATGTGAGGTAATTGGGGTAGCTACCGATGTATTACTCTCTCTCCTTGCCCCATCCCTAGCCCCGCGTCCCACCGCGGGAGCAGGGGAACCGGAGAGACGTAGCATGCTACGTCTCTACAAGCGGAGCAGGGGCAGGGGGAGCGGGTTGTTCCGGGTTATCCCCCCCAAGTATCCAGAAAACTTGCAAAAACCTGCTTGCATACGCTATACTAAGAATTATCGCAAAAGTTCATCGTATTCTTGACAGACCAGACTAGGATTTCGCTACGCAATTTTTAGACCCGGACCCTTGCAGGAGGCTGTATGCAAGCACTCGTTTTCGATGGACAACTACGTTTTACCACAGACTACCCAAAACCAGAACTCCAACCAGGAGAGGCTCTTATCCGTCCACACGTTGTGGGCATTTGCAATACTGATATAGAGATAACCCACGGCTACATGGGGTTTCACGGCATACTTGGACATGAATTTGTCGGCACCGTCACCGCCTGCGAGGATGCATCGTGGGTGGGACAGCGCGTGGTGGGCGAGATCAACGCCGCATGCCGCCAATGCCCCACATGCTTACAAGGGGACGAGTCCCACTGCCCCAACCGCACGACCCTGGGCATAGATCGCCGTGATGGGGCGATGGCAGAAATGCTACAGCTTCCCACCTCCTGCCTCCTCCCTATATCAGCGTCCATCCCCGATGATGCGGCAGTATTCACCGAACCATTAGCCGCTGCCCTAGAGATACTCCAGCAGATTCACCTGTTGCCCACCGAACGGGTAGCCGTAGTTGGTGATGGCAAACTTGGCAGCCTGATTGTCCAAGTGCTACGGTTGCTTGGAAACGAAGTGACGCTCATTGGCAGACACCCGGAACGGTGGGAGTTGTTTCAGCAACAGGCTATCACCTGCTGCACAACGGACAATCTCCCCACAACCCGCTTTGACGTAGTAGTAGATTGTACGGGACAACCGGCGGGGCTAGACACCGCCCGCCAGTTGGTGCGTCCTCGTGGGCGTATGGTGCTCAAAAGCACCTTCCACGCCGACACCCAACTCAACCTGACCATGGTTGTCGTAGACGAGATTACCCTAGTCGGTTCACGGTGTGGACCCTTTGCCCCCGCCCTACGGTTGCTAGAACGGGGACTCATCGAGACAGAGCCGCTTATCAGCGCACGCTACCCCCTCCAGCAGGGTATTGAAGCCTTCGCTGCAACACGGGGACAGCTCAAGGTCCTGTTGGATGTTTCGCAATCCCCTTGCTTTCCAGAGGTCGTATAGGTCGTTGTACCAGAAAGGTAGTTGAACAATGGTAGAATTTTTCCGTTTTATGACCGCCGTTATGGTGGGACTTGTTTTCATGGCAATCTTGGTTATTGCGCTCTTGACATCGCTGCTTTTTCCATCGTTGCTCATTCCCGTTTTAGTCGTTAGTGTGGTTGTGCTTGGTGTTGCGCTCGCTCTGTCCATGAAGTTTGACATCAACAAAAGCCTCATTGCCCTCACGCTCCTGATACCCTCGCTGGCAGCTGCCTATTTGGGCGGTATGACCGGGCATGTTATCAGCAAATGGCTTTGGAATGTCTCCAATCCCCTAGCCATTGTGGTTGGCATCTTGATTGGCTTTGGTATTGCCTATCTCCTCGTACATTGGGCAATCCATACGCTCTGGAAGCAATACAAAGAGTGGGATGTCCCATCTAATACCGTAATGGTCCTCAAAACCGCCAGCGGCACAGAAGTCTATCACGGTCCCACCCGTCTTTACCCGCTCTTTGTCGTGTTTGATTTTCCATTGGCAAAAATCCCCCTTGCCACGATGAACAGTGACTTTACCATAGAGAAGATCAATACCAAAGGGTTTCAAGATATGGATGTCTCGCTCCAGGTCTACTATAAATACACGATAGAAGGCAAAGGATGGGGCAAAATTATGGGCTACCCCAATCGCCGCAGTATCTTTGACCAGATCAAAAATGACCTCGGTGGTAAAGGCATGAACGAAGCAGTTTTTTGGGAAGCTGCCTTTAATCACATTGTGCAGCTTGAAGCCGAGGGTATCCTGCGCGACACCATCTATGAAAAGTGGGAAAGTGCCGCCGAAGCCTACAAACAGCGCGAGCAGATTACCCGTGAAGTCCAGCATGATTTGAACGAAACCCTCTACAAGTGGGGGGTAGACATCACCGAGGTGTTGATACACACTATCCAACTCTCTGAAGAGAGCAAGAAGGGCTACCAGTCGAAGAAGCGTCTCCAAGAAGACTACGCGCTCAAGACGCAGTTGGATGCTACCTATCAAAGTACCGTGCATGCTCAGACTATCCAAAAGTCGCTTGAAGCCGTTGGGGTAGCCGTAGACAACATTAAGAAGAGTGGGGTAAATCTTACGCTCGAGGAAATTAGCGCGATTACGCGAGCGGCTATCGGGGAAATTGCCAATGTACTCCAACCCCTTGAATATGATGGCAGAGGAGACAAGAAATCTGCATCTAGCCACAAGCAGCAACAAGGGGTAAATTAAGCGTAGCGACAAACCGCTATTGCAGGCGCACCCCTTGGTTGCCCTTCTTGCCCTTGCCCCGCAACCACCACACGGAGGCAGGGGGAGAGGGGTATAACCCTGGAAATGAACCGTACTCTACCCTTGCATAAGCGGCAATACAAGGAGACTTCCGTATGAATGCATGGTTATTACCTGTCCTGATACTCATTATTGTCGTAGGCGTTGTTGCCCTTGTTATCTATAAGAGGAGGCTTGATCTCGTGACAACAGACCCGCCCGATGATCAGCGTATTGAGGCACGAACACATCAAGTAGGCAATGCCGTTGTTGCGGAGCCGGTGGTTCCGCTGTTCCAAAAGATGCTCGCCAAGACCAGCGCACCATCCCGTAGCACCGTTGCCCATGCTGCCAAGCAAAAGCAGCAAACTGCCCCCAACCGCCTGCTCTTCTTTGGAGCACTATGGGTTGTGCTGTCCGCAGTGATTATTGGCATGTTGGTTTTTTCGCGCCCGCTGATAGACATTGTCCAAACCTACCAGCGCACAGACCAGTTTGTCGTGGTAATTACCCCCTTTGCCGATGGCACAAATGGTCAGACGGGACGGGTGGTTGCTCAAGATTTGGCGCAGTTGCTCGAACAACAAGCCGGCGATGATATGCTCATCGTCACCCACAACACGCGCCCATCCAACGAACAGCATGCCCAAGCTATTGCCGCCGACACCACCGCCGATGTGGTCGTGTGGGGCAATGTGCGCCCCGGTGAGATGCTCGACAGCGAATCGCTTGAACCTCGTATCACCTACACCCCTCGCGGTCCTTTCGGTCCCAATGTGTGGGCTGGCTATGCGGGGCGGTTTATGCTGCCAGAGCACTTTGTGCTGTCCAATGCGCCCATCAATGGTAAGGCAGTTATGCCCCGGCTGATGCAGGCACTAGCCCACTACCACAACGGCATGCCTGATACCGCCTATATGGAAATGGACTCGCTCCTTACCGACCATCAAGCCCTCAATGTCCCGTTGCTCTGGGGGTTGCGCGGCAATATTGAATGGGCACGCGGTACCTACCAACAGGCGAACACCTCCTACCAGTATGCGAAAGAACTCTCAACCAACGAGTACAACACTTGGCTGTATGCCAACAACCTGAGTGCTATCCTCTTTGATGCTGGTAATATCCCCGCCGCCAATGCCGAGCTACTCCTGGCAATTGAGGCATTTCAAAACACCAAGCCTGCTGCCCTTGCCTACAATCAAGGGATGATGAGCCTCCAACGGCATGCCTATGCCGATGCTTTGAGCCAATTTCAACAGGCGCGACAAGCCCAACATGACTCAACTATCCAAGCCCCGCTCTTGTTGACCATAGCAGAATGTCAGCGGCAGCTTGGGCAGATTGGAGCCGCCGAGCGCACCCTTGAACAGGTGATAGTTGTTGACGGTGATGATGAAACTCTTATTCCCCAACAGCTACGCACCCTGTATCATGGGAGCATTCATGCTGCCACACTTGAACAACAGGGGCTACTTGCGTTGGCGCAGGCAGTCAATGCTCGCGGTCCGCTGGCATGGGAGCTAGAGATAGCCTCCATTGGCAACAAAGAACAGGGCGACCAAGCCCTAGCCTTGCTCAACAAAGCGGTGGAAACCCAAGAAACCGTCTTTCACGAATGGAATACTCACACCACAGCCGAAGAGGTCGAGCGGCATTTTACCAAAGACTCCGCGGGCAACCCGGCGGTGTTGGTAGCAGACGGACAGATAGCTCACTCTACCGCTGCGCTAGAACGCCAACGCTATGGATTAGCTTTAGCCTATATGCAGCAGGGGTATACCAACGGCGAAAAGTCTGGCGTATTCCAGGAAATCAACAAACTGATAGGTACACAAACGCCTTTTGACAAGGCAGAAGCTCTGCTTGCCGGCATTATTGCCGCCCCGGATACCACGGGGGCAAGCCAAACCTACCCTGCCCTCATTGCCCACGGGCATATCCTCCGGCTGCGGCACGACTATGAGCAGGCAAATGAACGCTACAATATTGCCCAAACCCTTGCTCCCCAACAACCAGAAGGCTACTTTGGGCATGGTATGGTCCAACTTGACGAAGGGAATCGAGCGGCAGCGCGTGAGTGGTTTGTCCAGTCGCTTATGCAGCATGATGCATTCTTCCCTGCACGTATCAAACTGGCAGAGATGGCAGTACAAGAGGGCAACTGGGAAGCGGCTATCCAACAACTCCGCACGGTTGCCACCCACTATCCCCACGAGTCTACCCTGCTCAACCTCGCCTCGGTACTACGACAAAGTGGACCTAGCGGCTATGCCGAGGCAGAGCAGGTATTGCAACCGCTTATCAAGCAAAACAACCCGGAAGCCTTGATAGAACGGGGACGTCTTCGCCGCAATGCCGGACAGATGGCAGCAGCAGTGAGCGATTTTCGGCGGGCATACGAGCAGCATACCCCGCCTTCCTCATCCGGGGCAGCCTTTGAATGGGGGCAAACGCTGCTGATGAACCAAGATTACCGTGGGGCTGAAGCGCAATTTCAAGCGGCAATCAAAGAAGATACCAGCAATATGCTGGCACGGTTGGCATTGGTAGACCTCTACCTCGGTCCGCTCAATGACCCGCAGGCTGCGGATCAACACTACTCTATCGTGCTAGATGCTGGTATTCGTGATGCTAATGTGCTAGTACAGCTTGGGGAAGCCCTCCTAGAGCATGACTACGCGAATCGGGCTACCGTAGCCTTTCAGCAAGCCATCCGCCAACGCCCCGATGATGCTATGATCCATCATCTCTTGGCACAGTCCCATCTCCAACTCGACAAACCCTCGGCAGCCCTCAAGGAAGAAGAACACGTCCTAGAGTTGACCAGCAATATGGCAACAGATACGCTTATGCTACGGGCAGATGCGTTGGTTGGTATGGGGGAAGCAGAACTGCAACGGGGCAATAGTGATCAGGCAGAAACTCACTTTAATGAGGCACTGACGCTCAATGGAAACAACTTGGGGGCATTGATTGGCTTGGGGCGGGTGGCGACAGGGCGCGGCAATTGGGCGGTGGCACAGGGCTACTTTGAGACTGCCGTCAATCGTGGCGGTCAGACAGACCCAATGGTGTTGTTCTGGCTTGCCGAGGCGCAGCTTCGCCAACCAGACCCCCGCGGGGCAATAGAGACCTACCAACAAGCCCTTGCGCTTAAACCCCACTTCCCTGCGGCGTTGCTTGGGCTTGCCCAGGCGCAGTATGCCCTAGATAGCACAAACCCTGCCCCGGCTTTGGATACCATCGAGCAATCCCTAGCCCAAAATGATCGGTATGGGGAAGCCTTGTTATTCAAATGTAAGATACAGCGCGAGCAGGGGCAAGTAGACGCAGCGTGGCAGTCTTGCGACGAGGCGATAGCCGCCAACAGTCGGCTTGGGGAAGCCTACTACCAACGTGGCACAATAGCTATGCAGCGGGAAAACTACCAACAAGCGGTAGATGATCTGCGCCGTGCTGCCATTCTATACCCTACCGCAGATACGTTCTACTGGCTAGGGCGAGCCTACTTTACCGACAACACGATGGTGCGAGCGGCGACAGCTTTTGCCCAAGCAGAAGCCTTGCAAGATGGCGGTTATCCAGAAGCCCAGTTTTATCGGGCGTTGGCAGAGCAGCGGTTGGGGCAGTATGAGGTTGCCATTGCTTCATTGGAGGACTTAGTGCGTTCTGCCCGCAATACGGAATGGGTAGGTCGCGCTCAAGAGGAGCTTCAGCGGCTCCGCGATTTCCAGTCGCCAGTGCAATTTGACGTGCAGATAAGTGGCAATCCATAGGATATGCTATATGCTAGACGAATATGCTAGACATTGTGGGACTGCTCTGCCATGATAGAACGTATATGCAGAGACCGAGACGGTTACAAACCAAGCACCGTAGCGAGCCGACGAAACAGTCCAAAGAAATTCCCAAGCGCATCCCCGATGGTGTAGTTGTCTGCTGTGCTTGGAGGGTATGCGCTTATTGCTGTTGTCGCGGGGATAGGTTGCATGCTCTTGTGCGTGGAAAGTACCCGTTCAAACGCATCAATATGGAGCATCTTTGCCCACCCCAGAATTTGCTGTAATCCTGCTTCATCTTTCGTAGCTCGTTTACGATGAAGATAATTTTTGCCGGTAAACCCTTCGATCTTTTCCTCTAAACACACTATCACACAGACGCGCTCCAATCGTCGTAGTTGACGAAAAAAGAGCAATGCCTGCATGTCACTTTGGTTTTTTGAAAAAACCACGACATGGGGAAACATTAATGCAAGATATTTGTAGACATCCGATGTTTGCTCGAAAATATGGACATGATAGTATTCTTCCAGATAAGTAAGCAAATTACCTTCATCTTCACCTGGAATACCGATAAAAAAAGCAGTACCAGAAACCATTTTGCTTGCTCCTATGGCTTGTGGATTGATTTCCAAGTTAAAGAACCTTTACAAAAGACAAGGGCAGGAGGTTCAAACAATGTATAGTACTATTCAACCGTGCGTGATATACAACAACCTAGCCCATATAAACGCAAAACAACGAACTATTTGAGGTTGTTTTGGTTAGCAAAGGAGGTATACTTGCCAGACGCTAGAGTATAGTATTTGGTTGTGTCGTACTACGCTCAATAATTTTAATAGATTTTATCGCAAAAGTAAAGGGGTAAATCGGGTTAATTTGCAAATTAACCGATACTTACCACTACCTTATTACGTACTACAATATATCGTAGATTTTTGACCATATCTTAAATGCATTTGTTGTAAAATCGTAGAGATACGCGGAATTTATATGATATGTAGGATGATTTATGCTAGTACTATGAGTAGGCTCACAGGAGGGAGATGTTAGGGGAGAGTAATCAATGTCTCACCGGGCAACCCCCTCCCCTGCCCTTCCCCCGCAAGCGGGAGAAGGGAGACCGGACAGCCCCTCTCGCCCTGGAATGGGAGCGGGGGTAGGGGTGAGAGGATGGATAGGGAGGACGGAAACCCCTATCGCTTCAAGTTCACTTGCAGATGGATAATACCGCTTGGCAATGGCGGCAACACGAGGTAGCGGCTCATCCCGATAGTCTCCAGCGAATACGTCCCCATTGGGACATCTTCCCCATTGAGCACGACCTTCTGGACCGTTAATACCTCATCTGGCAGCAGCAACCGCACCTGCATCTGCTCACCGCTGCTCGTTGCCTCAAGGTGTAGATACGTACGGTTATGCTCCCCTTGAGCAATATATCGCCAACGGTAGGCAACATACCCATCTGATGCTGCATATCGCGCTACTACATAGGCATGCTGGACATTTGCTGCTGCCCAACGTGGACTTAGCCTCACCTCGCTATAGCGCACCCCGTTGTCTTCAATACCGGCTGCCCCTTCTATTAAGCCTGCCAGCATTGCGCTAGACCCCCACCCATCGGTAGAGAGCACCTCAATGCCGGAAGCCCCTGGACCGCCAGTGGGGTGATACCAGAGATAGCTAGAATTAGTCCGTGCTATCAAGTCATAGTAGCGTTCAAGAATATCAAACCCGTAGGTTTCATTGCCAAAGCGGAACGCCCCACGGGAAAGCTCGCCCCCAACCAGCGGCATAACGCCTCCATTCACATAGGTACCGGGACGCTCGCCATGCCGCCCCGCCAAACCATAGCTCCCTTGGGGGAAAGGGGGGTCTATACTCCACCACTCCGCAAATGACACATTCCCTGGGCGGCGCAGCCGGCTGCGATATTCATACAGGATAGCCCGTCCTTGCTCCTCGGTTAGCACACCACGATTGAGCGCATATGCATTGGACAAACTCAACTGGTAATCCTCATCCACACCCGGTACATCCCAGGGTATGAGCTTGACGTGGTGGCGATAGAATGATCCATTCCAGCTGAGGTTATTAAGCCGCTGGATAATAGCATCTGCTAGGTTGCTATGATGGGTTGCCTGTTCTGGCTGCCCCACATATAACTCTATATGTGCCAGCGAGCGCAGAGCCGCCGCTAATCCGGTATTGTCACCGTGGAATATGCCCCACTTCGTCTGGTTATCTATCCAATGGCGGGGAGCGGGCAGCCTGGTGTTTGGGTCTATTGTCGTCTCGCCATACTCAAAGTCCCAAGTGTCTATAGTGTAGGGACGCTTCACCAAACCAAGCGAAGGCTCCCAACGCAGCGGATCGCTGGTGGTATAGTCTATCGCCTTTTGCATTGCTGGTAGGTGGCTTATCATCCACGCATCATCGCCGGTCATCTTCCACGCCTCATACACCGCCAACACAAACAGGTACTCCACATCTGCCTCAACGGGGGTACGCATCGCGGGGATGCCATAGTCGGGGCGGGGCAGAAAGTCAGGGAAACTACCATCTGGTTGTTGATACTCGCGGAAGGTGTCAATTAAGCTCTTGACATCTGTCTCAAAGTAGCGAAAGCCACGCCCCTGATAGAAGTGGTCACGCAGCCATAACAGCGGACTATCTGGCGAACGATAGCCATGAACAAAGTGTCCATCTACCATATACTCTAGCACACAGTTTTCCATAAAGGCTTTAATACGTGGGTAGAGTTGGTCATAGGCTGTGACACCGGTATGCAGCGTTGTCTGGGCATCTAGCTGGTAGAGTGGACCATTGGCGACTTCCATACCACTGGCAAAAAGCATCGCCCGATGTTCACCGATACTGCCCCGCGGTGTAACCTGTACTGTCGTATTGCCGCCTAGCGGTATGGTGAATTCCCACGCTCCCGCTGTGCGCCCCCTGCTATCAAATACCAACAGCGTTGCTGGTCCCTGGTAGTCTGCCACCCCCACATTGATCAATATTGGCTCTAGGGGGTAGACGACCTCTTTTGGGCTGGAAAACCAGCCGCTTGGGGGGACAACTTCTTGTTGGTAAGATGCTGCCTGTATCCCCCCCGGCAGCGAAGTTATTGAAGCTATCAAGACAAGACTCAGCAATAGAAACCGAACCGTTGCTCGCATAAAAAACCCCTTTCATCAATTTCGTGTATTGTCGTTGACAACGGTATGTTATCATACCATAAATCCTTCATTAGAGAGTCCAGGCAAAGGGGGCAGGACAGATTCTTTTCCCTCGGCATAACCATGGGGTCTACACAAGGCAAATCCTACCAGAGCAAAAGATTGGATATTGGTAAGAAAAACCGGGAGGTATTCTCATGGATGTCCAAAACCGGACGGTGGGAGAAGCGGGAGAAGCGGGCAAACCGGACTTTGCCGCCGCCCGGTGTTCCCCTTCGCTTGACGGGTTTTCGCTAAAGAGTATAATACCATGCTAATGCTGTCTAGTTGCATCAGGGTCATGGCAAAGTCCGGGTAGCCCCCATCCGAGGGGAGCAGGTGGTACGCCACGTCTCTACAACGGGACATAGAGAGGCAAGGGCAGGGGCGAGGGAAAAATAGGCAATACTCCTGTGATTGTGCGATTTTGCTATGACCCTGTAGTTACATGGTAAAACGTGTAACCGAGTTGAGCATGTTCAGGACTTACGCTGAATGCATATTTGACCACTAGATAGGGGTTTTCTGAGTGGGTAAAATGACATTCTGGTCTTGCGTACGTCCTGATGTTGTAAGAAATGACAAATACCTAGTCTTCTAAATGGTTGAATAGGGAAGGAGTTTTCAGTAACGATGAAACGGATTTCTTTTTTTGCAGGGCTTATAGCCCTAACCTTGTTGGTCAGTATGGTGGCGGTCCCCACGCCTGCCCAAGCACAGAGTACCCCCAAAATGGTGTTTATTCCTGCCCAGGCACCCCAGGGTGAGGATAGCACTGTTGTGTTCCAGATTGCTGGTTTTGCGGCAAATGAGCCTGTGACAATTTGGCAGACGTATCCCGATTATACCGTGAATCCTATTGGCACATATGCGGTCAATGCAGCGGGTATTTTCCGCAAAGATTTGGTCATTGATGGCGACCAACCCGTTGGGATGCATCACTTCACGGCACGCGGCAACACCAGCGGTATTGTCGTTATGGCTCCCTTTGAGGTGCTTCCTGCCGTGGTTGATGTCACTACCGGCGTGTCTATTGAAGTGACCGCAGGTCAAGGCAATACACAAGGTGCGAGCTTCAACTTTGTGGGCAGTGGCTACCAGGGACGGGAAGCTATTTCTGTTTGGCTAACCCTGCCCGATGGTACGGTGCAGTATATTGGCACCAAACGCTCCAATGAAGGTAGCTGGAGTATTGAGCTGTCCTTTGATGAAACAGACCCTGTGGGACAGTATCACCTCACCGGCTTTGGCAACACAAGCCAGCGTACTGGTGTAGCAACGTTTATCGTAACCGGCGGGAATTTTACCGATGCTGCTGGTGGGGCTACGCTGGAAGCCTACCCCACACACACCCGTCAGCTTGAGACTGTCGAGTTGTACGGTTCTGGTTTTGCACCGGGTGAAGAGGTGAGTATCTGGATTACGATGGCAGACGGCACAGTCTGGAATGCCCGCAAGGTTATTGCCCTTGATGGCACTTTTGCTGAAGCCGGGTATATGCCGGCGTTGATCCCCGACAATGGGTTTCCCATTGGTACGACAGTCTTTACGGCGTATGGGAATACCAGCAAATTGGTGGCTACGGCAACGGTTGAGTTATACGCTGGTAGTGGGTTCTAGCTTTTTGATAAGATAATCTTGGACGTGGATTAGATTAGACAGCATTACAACCCCCTCTTCTCATAATAATGGGAGAGGGGGTTTAGCTTGAAGCTCATCCCATCCCCTGCCCCTGCAACCCCCGCTCCTCCATCCCAGGGCGAGAACCCTCTCCCCCCCTGCCCCCTCTCCCATAAAGGGCGAGGGGGAGCCGATCATGCCCCTTCTCCCCTCGGTGGGGGAAGGGGCTAGGGGATGGGGGGATGCCGACTCCCTTCTCCCCTCGGTGGGGGAAGGGGCTAGGGGATGGGGGGCGCAACAACCCTCTCCCCCCTGCCCCCTCTCCCAGAGGGCGAGGGGGAGCCGATCATTCCCCTTCTCCCC
>CAYPHM010000027.1:0-19052 GCA_964410555.1 uncultured Chloroflexaceae bacterium
GGGCAACAATACCCCCTTCTCCCCTCGGTGGGACGCGGGGCTAGGGGATGGGGGGGAAGGGGCTAGGGGATGGGGGGATCTGCCCGGTGAGCCATTGCATGCAACAGATCTACAACCTCTAACCTACCCCTGAAAGGAAGCAGCCTGGACATGTCCATGACACCATACTGCTACTCATGGTACAATACCAAGAGTATGGCTTCTAAAGTATCCCATATTGACAAACTCAACCGGACATCACGCGAGCAGGAAGAACGCCGCGCACAGCAACGGAAAAGCCAAGCTGCCGAACTCCATACCCTTGATTGCTTGCAAAGTACGCCAGCAGAAGAGTTAGTGCATCTTGTTGACCTCTGCATTTTTCGCACGTTTCTTCCTGATGAGACGATTATTTACGAGCGTAAAGCCGGTGAATTTTTCTATATCCTGCTCCAGGGGAGCGTTTCTCTCTCTACCCAGAACAAAGATAGCCAGCACATTTTGCTCGAAGTGCTCAATCGTGGGGATTGTTTTGGCGAAGGGTCTTTGTTTAGCAAATTCCTACCGCGTACCACAGCCATTGCCCAAACGACCTGCTATACCCTACAACTTCCCCTAATAGAAATGCGTTCTGCCCTCAATCGCTGCCCCATTTTGGGCGAAAACCTTTACCGTATCTATCTGCGCCGTCTGGTAGAGAGCAAACTGGCATGGGTGCCGGTCTTTAACGAAATTACCCCCATAGACCGGCTTGTCTTGGCAGCAGAACTCCAGCCAGTTTGCTATGCACGCAACAGCTTCATCACCCACCAAGGCGAGCAAGACCATGTGCTCTATATCATTGACTCTGGTCAAGTGGTTGTTGAGCAAGATACCATCCCCCTAGCTATTTTGGGAGAGGGCGATTTCTTTGGGGAAATTGCCTTGATTGGCAATCAACCCCACAGGGCGAGTGTGCGAGCACTTACTCCGGTCAATATCCTGCTGCTTGAATCGAGCAGTTGCACCGACTTGCTCGCAAACTACCCAATCCTTCAAGAACGGCTCCAAACGCTCGTAAACCAGCGACATCTTGCTGATCGGACCCTTCGCCAGAACCGCGCCTATCTTGAACATATCCAACGGACAATAACACATGGGCTATTTCGTGGGACACACCTGCTCGTCCGAAAGCCTGAACACTGTCCCCCCAATTGCCAGCTATGTGTACAAGCCTGTGCCGAACGACATGGCAATGCTCGGTTGCGTATCAATGGGGTTATGATCGGGGAGTATGATGTACTTGATGCTTGCCGACAATGCCGTTTTGGGGCAGAGTGTGTAGAGGTTTGTCCCGAAGACGCTTTTGTATGGAGTTCATTCCACATTTTGAGTATCACAGAAGCCTGTACCGGGTGTGGCGATTGTCTATCTGCCTGTCCCTATAATGTTATTGCACGTGTCCCTCGTTCCCATCACAAGCAGGCTTCACGGATACAGAAGGTCCAGAATATGCTACTAACCTTAATCCAAACTAATCTAGGCAACAAAAATCTTGTAACCAACCTCTCAACCCATCGTGCCGATAAATGCGATCTCTGCCTTGACTATCCAGACCTCGCTTGTGTTCGTGCGTGTCCGAAGAATTGTATCAGTTTAGAACTAGGAGAGTCTCTCCTAGCCTATGAATCGTCCGACAAGAAAGGAACTAGCTCATCGTGATCATCCATGCCATACAGCATATCGCATTTGAGACCCCCGGTGTTATTACTCACTGGGCAAGAGAAAATAGTCATACGCTCACAACAACCCATGCCTACAACGGCGACCCCTTCCCGGAACCTGGGGCATTTGATTGGTTGGTCGTGATGGGCGGTCCAATGGGTGTTAAAGATGAAGATCAGTACCCCTGGCTCGTAGAGGAAAAACAGGTTATACAAACGGCTATTGAGCAGCGAAAGGTGGTACTTGGTATTTGTCTTGGCGCACAGCTCATTGCGGAAGTGCTAGGGGCTGCGGTCTACCCCAATACCCACAGCGAAATTGGTTGGTTTCCTGTCTCTTTTTCGTCTCAAGCCCAGAAGTCTCCGATTTTTGCCTTTGCCCCCCCAAAAACAACGGTTTTTCACTGGCATAACGATACCTTTGATCTGCCAGATGGTGCTGTGCATCTTACCAGTAGCAAAGCGTGCAAAAACCAAGCGTTTAGCTACGAAAACCGGGTGGTTGGGTTGCAGTTTCATTTGGAGATGCAGGAAGAACAGATCCATGCGATTGTGGATTATTTCAGGGATGATCTCGTGCAGAGTCGAGAAGCGGGGGCTGATTTTGTTCAATCCGCTGAAATGATCTTGAGCACAACTAATCCCTTGCCACATACCAATGCGATGATGCGCCAGTTACTCGCCAATTTGTACCACCGCACACAGACCTAAATAACCTTAGCTCCTTGTTGCCTACTCCCCCCGCCCCCTTTCAAGGGGAGGTCATCATCCCGGATAGGCACACCACGGCGACACGGAAGCACAGAGTCCGGGCAGGAGTTCCGGGGGCAAGTTCTACTGTAAGGGCGGGGGGCAGACTGGCACCTGTTGCGTCAAGCAGTGCCATGCTCCCAACCCCCACACCACATCCGTACAGTCTATTCCCACCACCTCACGCGAGGGGAAAAGCTGTTGTAGGGTGTTGTGGGCTTGCGTATCCTGGGGGCAGTTGTAGTAGGGAAGCAACACCACCTTGTTGGCAATGTAGAAGTTGGCATAGCTTGCCGGTAATCGTTCCCCCTGATAGACAACAGGCGTAGGCATAGGCAGCGTTATGATGTCCAAAAGCTCACCATGCAGCACCCGCATAGCCTGGAGCCGTTGGAGATTCTCTTGCAACGGAGCATAGTTCGCGTCTGTTGGGTCATCTTCTACCACCGTGACCACCCTATCAGTGGCGACAAAGCGGGTCAAGTCATCTATGTGACCATCGGTATCATCGCCAACAATACCATCTCCTAGCCAAAGCACCTGCTGTACCCCTAGTAGTGTACCCAACCGTTGCTCTATCTGCTCACGAGAAAGGTGCGGGTTGCGGTTGGGGTTGAGCAAACATGCCTCAGTCGTCAGCAGTAACCCTTTCCCGTTCACGTCTATAGAGCCACCTTCTAGCACCATGTCGTCTATGGCTATACGCTCCAACCCAAGCAGCGTTGCCATATGCGCTGGCACTTGGTTGTCGAGGTCGTAGGCAGGATATTTGCCGCCCCATGCGTTGTATTGCCAATCAAGCAGAACTGCCGATGCACAAGCTGTGGCTGTAGGTGGCTGGAGGGTATCCATCTGTATTGCGCTGTCTGTGCGACAGACGATAATGCCGCTGTGGTCACGGCACCATGCATCGTTGGTGGGGACGTGGTGAAAGCGTATATCGCCCACCGCCCCCACCCCGCGCAGGGCTTCACGGGCAGACGCTTCCATAGCCGCATCAGCCACATTGATATGCACCTGCTCGGAACGGGCTAATGCTGCAACCATCTGGGCATAGATCGGCACGACAGCCTCCAATTTGCCGGGCCACGTCTCTTCATTGTGGAGCCAAGATAACCACGTTGCCTGGTGGGGTTCCCACTCTGCCGGCATCCGCAACCTATACGAGGATAGGGGGGAGGTCTCGTCATTAGTCATCAATGTACCGCCGCTCTAGCTCACCATAAGCATCTATTCGACGGTCACGCAGCAGGGGCCAATGGACGCGCCGCTCTTCTATGCGCTGCAAATCACACGCCACCACGAGCACATCCGCCGACTCGCTACCGGCTTGGGCTAGGATATTGCCTGCCGGGTCTGCAACAAAACTCTGCCCCCAAAACGCAATGCCGCCATCTGGATCACCCTCATGTCCACAGCGATTGACGCTCACCACATAGCACCCATTGGCGACTGCGTGCGAGCGTTGGATAATCTCCCAACTCTGGTACTGTTCTGCCCCATAGGTCGCTTTCTCGGCGGGGTGCCAGCCAATGGCAGTCGGGTAGAAGAGGATGTCTGCCCCGCGCAACGCTGTTAGGCGGGCGGCTTCAGGGAACCACTGATCCCAACAGATCAGCACTCCCACCCGTGCATAGCGGGTTTGGAAGACCTGAAACCCCAAATCGCCGGGCGTAAAATAGAACTTTTCGTAGAAGAGCGGGTCATCAGGGATGTGCATTTTGCGATATTTGCCCAAGTAACTGCCATCAGCATCGAGCACTGCCGCGGTGTTGTGGTAGAGACCACTGGCTCGCTTTTCAAACAGGCTGGCAATGATGACCACGCCACACTCAGCGGCAACTTTGCTCAACCGCTCGGTGCTAGGACCGGGTATCGGCTCTGCTAGGGTGAAGTGTTCGTACTCTTCGCTTTGGCAAAAGTAGGGGGTGCGAAATAGCTCTTGCAGACAGACGATGTGTGCGCCCTGTTCTGCGGCTTGGCGTATGCCCGTATATGCCTGCTGCATATTCGTTTCGGTATCAGCAGCACAACACATTTGGACTAAGCCTATATTTACCGTTTCTTTGGTATTCATACGTCCTTCTAACTCTTCTAATGCTCGTTTGTTTCTGCTCCTAGCAAGATATTGTCTATCAAGCGGGTTTTGCCAATACGCACTGCCAATGAGAGCAAGACCCCTTCGTTGGCTATCTGCTCCTGTTCTTGCAGCGTGTGGGGATGGGCTACACTGACATACGCTACCTTTGCCAGCGGCTCACTTGCCAATACCTCACGCAACACCCCACGCAACACTTCGCCATTGCGCTCGCCCTGTTCATAGCGTTGCTGTGCTGCCAACAACGCCCGATAGAGGACTGTTGCTGCTTGGCGTTCGTCAGGGGCAAGGTAGGTATTGCGACTGCTCATTGCCAATCCGTCTGGTTCACGGACGGTAGGCACAACGACAATTTCGCCGGGTATGTTCAGGTCATAGACCATCCTGCGAATGACTATCGTTTGTTGGGCATCTTTCTGCCCAAAGTAGGTCCGGTCTGGTTGCACAATATTGAGCAACTTTGCCACGATAGTTGCTACGCCGCGAAAGTGTCCGGGGCGGGATGCCCCTTCTAACAGAGTAGTAATCGTCTCTACCTCAACAGCAGTATAAAAGGGTTGCGGGTACATTTCTTCTGCACTAGGCAAAAACACCATAGCTACCCCTTCGGCTTGGAGCAGCGCAAGGTCGCGCTCTTCATCGCGGGGGTAGGTGGCGAAATCTTCGTTGGGGCCAAACTGGGTGGGGTTGACGAAGATGCTCACGGCGACTGCATCACAGGCGGCTTTTGCCTGCCGCACAAGGTGAAGGTGTCCTTCGTGCAGGTAGCCCATCGTGGGGACAAAGCCAAGCTGTGGGTAGGATACGCGTGTTTGACGAAATGCCGGTATAGTCCGCAGTATGTGCATAGGTTGTTCTCTCTCTGGCTATCTTGAGCGTTTGGGGAAATGATACCACAAGTTTGGTTGATAGTGGGGGCGCGGGCAGCCGATTCCTTTTGCCCCTGCCCCGCGTGGTCTGGGCGGGGGGGCAGCAAGGGAGCGGGGGGGGGGGCAAGGGAACGGGGGGGGGAGCAAGGGGGTCTTGTTGCCTCCCCTGCCCTTCCCTCTCCTCCCTCCTTGTCTCCTCTTTTGCAGTTTTCAACCCAGAGTATGCTATACTAGCCTTGTCAGAGAATACTCGCAGGCTGTCATGAGACACATCCTGTCTGATGGCAACAGAATATCTAGCAGGAGAGAACATGTCAATTGCAATTGAGAACGTCAAAGGACGAGAAGTCCTAGATTCACGCGGCAATCCCACCGTTGAAGTTGAAGTCTTATTGGAGACCGGCGAAATAGCCCGATCTATGGTCCCCAGTGGAGCTTCTACCGGCGCACACGAAGCCGTAGAGCTACGCGATGGTGACAAGAGCCGCTATGGGGGCAAAGGGGTACAGAAAGCTGTAGATCATGTCAACAACGACATAGCCAATGCCATGGTTGGTATGGATGTCACCAACCAAGTAGGTATTGACCAAGCCCTTATCCAACTTGACGGTACCCCAAACAAGAGTAAGCTCGGCGCAAACGCCATCTTGGGAACATCGCTCGCCTGTGCCAAAGCTGGCGCGATTGTTTCTGAACTCCCCCTCTATCGCTATCTTGGTGGGGTCTTTGCTCATATGCTGCCCGTTCCCATGATGAACATTCTTAATGGCGGCAAGCATGCCCAAGACAGCACCGACTTTCAAGAATTTATGGTTATGCCCGTAGGCGCACCATCCTTCAAGGAAGCCCTCCGCTGGTGTAGCGAAATCTACCAGTCGCTCAAGAATGTGCTGCACGACCAGGGACAAGGTACCAACGTTGGTGATGAAGGCGGGTTTGCTCCTAGCCTCAACACGAATGAAGCAGCCCTCCAAGTCATCATGCAAGCCATCGAAAAAGCTGGCTATAAACCCGGTGAGCAAATTCTGCTCGCTATGGACCCGGCATGCACCGAAATCTACCAAGATGGCAAGTATCATCTTGCCAAAGAGGGTCGCTCACTGACCAGTGCCGAGATGGTAGATTACTGGGCAAATATCGCCAGCAACTACCCCCTTATCTCGCTGGAAGACGGCTTGGCAGAGGACGACTGGGAAGGCTGGTCTTTGTTGGTTGAGAAGATAGGAGACCGCGTGCAGCTTGTGGGGGATGACCTGCTCGTGACAAACGTCGAGCGGCTCAACCGCGGAATCAAGGAAAAAGCTGCCAATAGCATCTTGATTAAGCTCAACCAGATAGGCACCCTGACCGAAACGATGAACGCCATACGCACTGCACAGGCGGCAAATTGGACTGCGGTTGTTTCCCACCGCAGCGGCGAGACCGAAGATGTTACCATTGCGGACCTTGTGGTAGCCACCAACGCAGGGCAGATAAAGACTGGTGCTCCTGCCCGTACAGACCGCGTAGCCAAGTACAACCAACTGTTGCGTATTGAAGAAGAACTCGGTGACACCGCAGTGTATGCGGGGGCAAACGCCTTTCAAGTGAAAGTCGGCAGCTAACCCAAGATTTTTCAGCGCAAGGGAGGGGGACCAATGCACCATTTGGCGCAGAGAAACCCATCGAGTTGGGGCTTGGGGGGCTATATGCTCCCCCCCAAGCCCCAACCCGGCAACCACCCATAGGTCAAAAAACGCGACACCTTTCTACCAGCAGATTTGTAGCCATACAATAAGCATAAGCCAGTTATTCAGGAGATGATACAATGTCCATAAAATGGGAAAAGAAATTCGCTCAAGAGGGACTGACCTTTGATGATGTCCTGCTTATTCCAGCACACTCAGAAGTACTCCCTGATCAAGTGGATGTCAGCACATGGTTTAGCCGTTCTATCCGGCTAAATATCCCTATAGTCAGCGCATCAATGGATACCGTAACCGAAACCCGTATGGCTATAGCTCTAGCGCGTGAGGGAGGGATTGGTATTATCCATCGGAATATGTCCATTGAATCACAGAGCAACAAAGTACGCAAAGTCAAACGTTCAGAAAGTGGCATGATCACTGACCCGATTACCTTAGCCGTCAATAAGTATGTAGGTGATGCCCTGGATATGATGGCAGAGTATCACATTAGCGGTATCCCAATAACTACAGAGGAAGGGGAACTCGTTGGTATCTTGACCAACCGCGATTTGCGGTTTGAGACAGACCGTTCCCGTCCTATTCGTGATCTCATGACCAGCGAACATCTCGTGACTGTCCCAGAAGGCACAACGCTCGAACAAGCCAAAGAAATCTTGCACCGCCACCGCATAGAAAAGCTGCTTGTGGTCAATAACGAAGGCAAACTCAGTGGGTTGATAACCGTCAAGGACATCATGAAGCAAATTAAGCACCCCTATGCCAGCAAAGATAAGCAGGGCCGGCTGCGGGTGGGGGCAGCTATCGGGGTATCAGGAGATTTTCTCCAACGAGCAGATACCCTGGTGCAAGCGGGGGTAGATGCGCTCGTCATAGACACAGCCCACGGGCATACCAAGAGTGTGCTTGATGGTGTGGTGAAAATCCGGGAAAAGTACCCCAATGTTGATCTCGTTGTGGGGAATGTCTCAACAAAAGAAGGTACCAAAGCCTTGATTGAGCGGGGGGTAGATGCCATCAAAGTGGGGCAGGGTCCCGGTTCTATCTGCACTACGCGGGTTGTGACTGGCGCAGGTATGCCGCAAGTGACAGCTATATCCAACTGTGCTCAAGCGGCTGAAGAAGCTGGTGTTCCCATCATTGCCGATGGTGGTATCCGCTATAGTGGTGACATTAGCAAAGCCCTAGCTTCCGGTGGACATACAGTGATGATTGGGTCGCTCCTCGCCGGTACAGAAGAAAGCCCTGGCGAGACCATTCTGTATGAGGGACGATCCTACAAGACCTACCGGGGGATGGGCAGTATCGGGGCTATGCAGCATGGCAGCAGTGATCGCTACTTTCAAGACTCGTCACGCGGTAAACTGGTTGCCGAAGGGATAGAGGGGATGATTCCCTACAAGGGAGCAGTTAGCGATACAATTTTTCAGCTTGTTGGGGGGCTACGGGCTGGTATGGGCTATGTGGGAGCATACACCATTGAGCAGTTGCGAAGCGAAGCCTGTATGATCCGTATTTCTATGTCCTCGCTCATCGAGAGCCATCCCCACGATGTTAAGATTACCAAAGAAGCTCCAAATTACGAACGAAAATAATCAAGGATATGTAATGGATAAGGAGATCAATCAAGTATGGACAAACTTAAAGACTATCTGCAGAAAAACCCGCTTGCTGCGGTTGGTATCGTTGTTGGCGTACTCGTGGTTATCATTGTCATTGTCATGGTAGCTTCATCAGGCGGAACAGCTCCAACGCCTACTCCAACAAGCACACCTACAGCTACGCCTACCTTAGCTCCTCCCGATTTCCATCAGGGGGAACCCTCACCGCCGCCACCGCCACCACCGCCGCCACCCACAGAACCGGTGGAAACAGAACCTGAGCCACCGGTGATAACTGCTCCGCCAGTACCACCCGCTACCCCGATAGCTACGGTGACTCAGCCGGTCTTACCTACTGCGTCTATACCGCCAGCGACAACGTACCCGGTACCAACGGAGGATACCTACCCGGCACCAACGGAGGATACCTACCCGGCACCGACAGACGCAACGGCAAGTCCCTCACCAGTAGCACCATCTGCTACTCCTGCTGATCTGGGTGACGAAGGAACCCCGCTCCCAACGACCCCTGTTGTCCCTGAAACCCCAACAGCAGAATCGGAGTATCCTGCTCCACCGACGGCTCCAACCAATACGCCCTATCCAGAGCCATAGTTTCGGGAGGGAACATAGCCTCTAGGGGGGAAATTTGGTTGCAGAGCTGTTGCTTGCTACAGCTCTTTCCCCCCATCCCCTGCCCCTTCCCCCACGAAGCGGGAGAAGGGAAACGGGCAAGTGTTCCCCCTCGCTTTTTATGGGAGCGGGGGCAAGGGGGAGCGGGTTGTTGTCCCCCCCATCCCAAGGGCAATTGCATTACCTGTGAAATGTATCACAACTACTGGTGATAGCTCCCAAAAATCAACCGTATATGCTGGTTTTATAATACAGCAAGAGTTTCACGTTACGTTACCAACGGATAAGAAACAATTATTCCGCTCTTTTGTTTGAAAATGCGGGGTAAAAAAGGTATCAAAATTACCTGATTGTGAAATATAGTACAGGTAATGCAATTGCCCTGCCGTTGCTCATCCCCTGCGCCGCTGGTTGATGCCCTCGCGCAGAGTGGATACCAACGGGAACCTGCACGTCATCCGTCGATCCTTGCCAAGCTGCGGATGCGGGGAGCGTTGTAGTCATCTACAACAACGGGAGCGTTGTGTTGGGGGTATTGATTTGCGTAGCGGGCATATGGCTATTCGGAAGGCAGGGGGTGGGGAATGAAACAGAATAACTCTATTGATACCGTTACCCGAACGTTTCTACAGCGGCTATGGCGAGGCGGCAAATGGGCCTACTTTTGGTACCTAGACGAGACCGAGACCTATATAGACCGTGACGGTGTGGAGAGGGAAAAGAAGCGGTCAGTGTGGTTCCCAACGGGCAAGATGCCTGCGTTCACCAATGCAGGTGCCAGCGAACACACCTTCTTTGGGATACACCCCACTAATGAGCAAGGAAAACGCTGGCAACGTAGCAGAGCGGATACCATAGCCGCTGTGAACTGCCTATTTTGCGAGTTTGACGGCGATAAAAACTACGATGAGGTAGCGGCGATTGAACCGCAACCTTCATACATAGCCGAGTCTTCGCCTGGAAAGTTTCACGCCTACTGACTTTTGGACAAGACATACGTCATAGGCAACGAAACAGAACGCAAATATATCCAGAAACTTCAGTATGCGTGGGTAGTTTTTTGCGGCGGCGATAAGCAAAGCAAGGACTTAGAGTGGGTGTTGCGGGTGCCAAATACCCGCAACGTCAAGGCAAAATACGCGCCTGATTACCCGCTTGTAGCTTGGCGGCTATCTGAAGGGCAAGCATACCCGCTTGACGAACTCCACAGCGCGGCTGCTTGCGTTCTAGCGGCGTTAGAAGCGCAAGACAAACCGCAAGCTACTGGCAGCGTACTCACGGGCAACAATGACGTTATAGGGCAATTCAACGCGGCGCACACCATTGAGCAATGTCTTGCTTCATACGGGTATACTCCACGGGGGGGCGTTGGGTGCGTCCAGGCGGTTCACGCGCTTTGGTTGTAGTGATGGACAACCGTTCGTTTCATCACAGTAGCGAAGACCCGATTTGCGACGGTTATTGGCACAAACCCTTTGATTTGTTTTGCAAATACGAACACAACGGTGATGTCAAAGCGGCGGTTAAGGCGGCTGCAATCGCTTTGGATTTGCAACAAACACCTTCACGTACCGATACGCCAGCGGACGTTTGTCATGCGCCAACCGGTATTAAGCGGCTGCCAGCGGCATCACGCCGGGCTATGGATGTGCTACCTACCAATGGCAATGGCAATAGACACCACGAGGATGAGCCAGACTATATGAGCGACCCCCCAAGCAATGAACCCGTGCAAAACCTGCCCGATTACGAACGCTACCCCGAAGCGCACGACAATGCCAACGGGAATGGCAATGGGAATGGCAATGGGGAGAGCAAAGAGGATAAGCCAAAAGCCCGTCCGCCACGCGCTCTTGAAAAAGCAGAGATAACCCCATTTCCTCTTGATTGTCTACCAGACTGGTTGAGAATATACGTAGAAAACCAAGCAGAACAAACAGAAACCGATCCTGGCATGGCTGCGGTTGTGGGACTAGCTGCATTGTCTAGTATCTTCCAGGGTAAATATTTTGTGCAGGTCAAAGCAGGGGTATCACCACAATACGAACCATTGACCATATGGGGGTTGCTGAGGAGCATATAGCGTTGCTCTTTCGTCCCTTTGTGCAGCTTGATAGTAGCCTATCACGGGAGCATGTTGGTACGGGGCTAGGGCTTGCGTTGGTGTCACGGTTGAGTGAGTTGCTTGGGGGGAGCGTTGCGGTGGAGAGTAGCCCAGATGTGGGTAGCCGTTTTACGGTTAAGCTCCCGCTCCAACACGGGATAGCCGATGTCCAAGAGCAAATCAGCAATCAACAACCAGCGTATGTATCTGCCCCCTTGCATACCAAAGATACGCTTATTTTGGTCGTGGATGACAACGAAACGAACCTAGACCTCTACAGCGAATATCTCCAGATGAAGGGGTATCATATCGTTGTTGCTCGCAATGGGGAAGAGGCAATTGAGCGTACCCGTGAGCGAAAACCGCAGCTTATCTTGATGGACATACAAATGCCGAAGATGAATGGACTTGAAGCTATTGAGAAGATTCGCGCTAATGCGTACATTTCCCACATCCCGATTATAGCCTTAACTGCCCTAGCGATGCCAGGGGATAGGGAGCGTTGCCTTGACGCAGGGGCTAATGACTACCTGAGTAAGCCGGTCAATTTGCGGGGGTTGCTGCAAGCCATAGAGCACCAGCTTATGTGAGGGGGGATTTCCCCCCTTGCCCTACCTATCGCGGAGTATCCACAGCATCGCCGCACCGGTGATCGCCCCGGCTATGACAAAGAATAGGAATACAAGAAACCTAACAGAAAAATCCCTGAAACCAATGTAGAGAAACATGAGAAGATCACCAACTGGTATATCCAAAAAACTCAAAAAAATTGAACTTACAGCCCATCCAATGGTACTTGACGGTATCCACCATATAGCATTCTTTTCATATCTTCGCAAAAAAGACCATTGAGCTAATCCAGAACAGATACCAAGCAGCATACCTGGGATCATCCAGAAATGAAATTCAATTAAATATTCCCCAAAAAGACTAAAAATACCATATGAAGTAGCTCCACCAATTGCCCAACCAATGATGCTTGCCCCTATCCACCAGAATGTTTTGGGTATACGACGATAAAGGGCAAACCATTGGGATATACCTATAAAAAGCCCAATGGTACCAAACAATAACCCAAAAAAAGCGAATTAAACCCAAATATATGCTCATTATCTGAAACAAATTTAGCAATCCACCAACCAACAGTGCCACCCAACGCTGTAGCCGCAACCCACAACCCCCACCATTTCCCATCCCACCACCCGCTTCTTGTAGACACATTTTCGTTGGGCTGCGAAGCAACCTGTGTTGGGGCAACTTGGGTTGGTTCTGAGACCGTTTGTGGCAAAGCGGGGGCTACTTGTTGTGGGGGCGGTGTTGGTTGTGGGTACGACACAGGGTGTGGGGGAAGGGGCGGGGTAGGTTGTTGCACAACCGTCTTGTAGGGGTCAGTTGTCGGCACAGGCGAAATAAGGGCTTGCTTAAACATCGCTGCGTCCGCGAATCGCTCTGACGGACGTATCGCCAACGCTTTTATTATTGCATCTGACACATGCGGTGAGATACGCGAGTTGATCTGGATAGGCGGCACTAGTGGGTCATCCGTAGCAGCGATACGGTCTGTGACGGTAGTCGGTGCTCGCCCGGTGAGCAGGTGGTAGAGCGTAGCCCCCAAACTGTAGAGATCGCTTTGTGGCGTAGTATGCAATCCCATACCCCCCCACTGTTCCAGCGGTGCATAGGCAGGGGTAAGCCCCATACGCGAGCTACCCGTCTTGTCTGTTCCCTGTTTGAGCAAGCCAAAGTCTACCAGTTTAATCAACCCGTCCGGGGTGAGGCGAATATTTGCCGGCTTAATATCGCGGTGGATGAGCGGCGGGTTTTGCTGGTGCAGGTAGATGAGCGCATCACAGAGCTGGTGGGCATACCCCAACACCTGCGCCTCTGCTAGAGGCTTGCCCTGTCGCCGTTGCAACACATCAAGCAAACTCTGCCCAGGGATTAACTCCATCACGAGATAGCCATTGCCATCTGCTTCAAACATGGCATAGTAGTTTGGCAAGTGGTCATGCTCCAGGTGGTGCAATTTGGCAAACTCGCCCTGGAAAGCACGGGTACTCGCCGGGTCAAAGGTTTCTTTCAGCGCAACCTCTTGACCCGTGCGGGTATCTTTGGCGTGATAGACTGCCCCAAATCCGCCATAGCCAATGATGCTTTCTATCTCGTAGCGGTCTATGAGCGCACCAGGGTCTTGCAGCATAAGCGCATAGCGCAGCGACATACCACATTTGGTACAATGTTTCGCGTTATCCCTATTTGTAGCTCCACAGCCGGAGCCGTTGCGTTGATCTAGGCAAACAAGCATAGTAGGCGACATCCTTAACAATATTACTGGCTACAAGAACTACCCAAATGCATTATAGCAGATTATGCAGAGAGCAAGCCAAAACTGACAAGCCAACGGCAGCTTGTCAGTCTAGCTACTCTATGCTACAATAGTGCCATTGGTGATGGAGCCAGACGGTTAGGCAGCGGTCTGCAAAATCGTTAAAGCGGGTTCAACTCCCGCCATTACCTCCATTTTTCCCCCTTTTCCCTCGATGATACGGTATATCTCTTTGTTAGGTAATGCTTTACGATTCAGCGTTTCTGTTTGCTGTCTCTTGGCTTCTATGTCTCTCTCTTTTCGGGCAGCCCCCACACCCCCGCTCCCCCAAATGAACCGCGAGGGTCACCGAGCGGATGCGAGGGGGAGCCGCGAGGGTCACCGAGCGGATTGTTTCGGGCATCCCCCCGGACAGGCTCACCACGGAGACACGGAAGCACGGAGACCGGGCAGGAGTTTCTGGTCAAGAAGACTATGATATACCACTTTGTTGCCCGGTCTCTGCGGTTCTGCGGTTCTGTCGGGAATCTCTTGCCCGAACATCTCTGTCCATTCTATGTTCATCTCTGGTCACATCTTGCCTGTAATGTCTTGGTGTTGTTGCTTTCATATACCAGAGCAGGGATAACGGGGTGGTTTCTTTCCTTGCCTTACCCCCAAAGATAGGCTATAGTGAGGGGCAGCGATGTTACACAAGTTATGCTATACTAAATAGACCCTATGAAACAACATGATCCATTGTACACATTGGCAACCCTAGCGACCCACTGTACCACAAACGCCATTCCCGCATGGCTTTCTAGTGGGGTAAAGCCCAAACATAAGCGTAGGGGAATAGCCGTGGTATAATATGAGGCTAGAAGGGAGAACACCAAACCTAACCGCTATTTTTGTAATCTTCTCGTGATAGAAAGGGGGATACCTTGTCTGACACGCAAGCACCCACCATCTCTGCTGATCTTGAGCTACGTATCACCGGGAAGGGGAACAACAACCCCGAAGACTGCCGCTTGGATATGTACTTCAGCCGTTCAGATAGCAGCGAGTATGACAACCTTCTTGCCACTGCCGACATCACCATACCCTACAACGAGCTGCGCCAGGATACCTTAGACCCCGCTGCCTATGGCGCACGATTGACCAATACGCTCTTTGCTGACCCTATGGTCTTGGGCAAATACTACTATGCAACGGGGGTGGCTAGTGGGGCTGGCGCGTTGCGGGTGCGGCTCAGTATAGACGAACGGTTGCCCCAACTGCACCAACTGCGTTGGGAAAAGTTGCTTACCCCTGACAATCCCACAGCCGACCCTACCCAACGAAGCACGTTTGCAACCAGCAGACAGACTCCCTTTTCGCGCTACCTAAGCGGCAGGGACTGGATAGAACCACGCTTATTGCCCCGTCCTGATATGCGAGCGTTAGTTGTTGTTGCCAACCCTAGCAACATCGAGCGATACAACATGGCGACCATAGATGTGGATGCAGAAGCTGCGCGTATTCGGTACAGTATGGGGGACACCATAGCAATAACACCCATCCCATCTGGCGGCTATGCTTCCCTCACGAGGATCAATAACTCCCTTATTGAGAAGCACTACCCTATTCTCTACCTTGTAGCACATGGGGGGATGATAGAAGGTACCCCTTATCTCTGGCTAGAAAAGCCAGACGGCACGGCAGATGTGGTTGAAGCAGGTAGACTGGTTACGATACTGCGTGACCTGGGTGACAAACGCCCACAACTCATCGTGTTGGCATCCTGCCAAAGTGCCAGCAGCGGCGACCACCCAACGGTCAATGCCACAAACCCTGACCCCAACTCTGACCTTGACAAAGACAATCCCCTACTCGCGCTTGGTCCACAGTTGGCGCAGGCGGGTATCCCTGCGGTGCTGGCAATGCAGGGCAAGATTACCATACATACGGTAGAAAGTTTCATGCCTACCTTCTTTCGCCAACTGCAACAGGATGGACAGATAGACCGTGCCGTAGCCGAAGCCCGCGGTGTAGTCCGTACCCACGGCGATTGGTGGATGCCGGTGCTCTTTATGCGCGTGCGTGAGGGGCGTATGTGGCAAGAAGATAGTGGAAAAGGAAATGGAGGAGACCCACCTATGACAAGACCTACAGCACAAGCAACCGCATTTTCTATCAATCAGGATAAGATAAGCGAACGCAAGCTGCGCGAAAAGATGACAGCAGTCTTCCAGATACAGGACCTAGATACCCTGTGCCATAATGTGCAAGATATGCTCAGAGATGCAGACATAGATCTTCCCGTTGATATGGAGCGGGTAGGGAATAGGGGAGGCAGAGAACACCAAATCCTTAACCTGATAGGGTATCTTAGACAGCGAGGGTATCTCAACTACCTAATCCAAGCGGTATTGGAAATGCGACCCGATAGCTTGACTATTGATGATATACGGCGTGGTCGCTGACGTATGGGAACGCTCTACCTCGTCAGTACGCCTATAGGCAACCTGCAAGACATCACCCTACGGGCGTTGGATGTGCTGCGGCGTGTGGCGTTGATAGCCGCTGAGGATACGCGCCACACCCGCCACATGCTCTCCCACTACGACATTGCTACCTCCTGCCTCTCCTACCACCACCACAACCGCTACGAACGGATAGACCACATCCTGCTCACGCTCCAGGATGACGATGTGGCGTTGGTATCGGATGCTGGCACACCTGCCCTCTCCGACCCCGGCTTTGAACTGGTGCAAGCCTGCCTCAACGCAAACTTTCCCGTGTCGCCTATCCCCGGTGCTAGTGCGCCGACTGCGGCACTGGTTGTTTCTGGATTGCCCGTTGCTCCCTCGCTCTATTTGGGCTTTCTGCCCCGCCAGAAAAAAGCTCGCCAAGCGTTGCTCGCCAGTGTTGTGAACCTCTCCGCCACGCTCATTTGCTTTGAAGCCCCTCACCGCTTACTCGCCACGCTCAAAGATGTACTGGCTATTTTGGGCGATAGACGTATGGTGGTAGCACGGGAGATGACCAAGATGCATGAAGAGTTTGTCCGTGGGGCGGTGAGTGAAGCGTTGTTGCACTTCACCGAACATGCGCCACGGGGGGAGGTTACGCTGGTTATTGCTGGCAGCGAAGGTGAGGGGGATAAGGGGCAACAACCAGAAACATTGGATGAGGCGGCTATTCGCCAGCGATTGCACGACCTAGCAGGGGAGGGGTATAGCAGCAGCGCGGCAGCACGGCTCGTAGCACGGGAGATGGGGGTACCAAAAAACAGGATTTACCAGATAGGCTTGGGGGAAGAGTGACCAGCGTAGTGGTACCTGCTCGTAGGCTCTTTTTTTACTCACCCGCTCCCCTGCCCCGCACCGGTTAGGTTTGTAGAGACGTTGCATGCAACGTCTCTTCGGTAATGACCATCCCTTCCTCTCGTTTGCGGGATAGGATAGGGGATAGCAGATAGTGGCAACCTAGACTTTACCTAGCCCCGTTTTCAGGGTATTGTGACTGTAAGTAATGGTTGTTCTGGTACTTGTATTTGTGTTGGTGAAAGTGCGTCAGGTACATTAGGTTGTACTGGTTGGGTGTTGTTGTTAGGAAAGGACGGTTGCTCTGGTTGCTCTGGTGCAGCTGGTCGCTCTGGTGGTACTACTGGTCGCTCTGGTGGTACTACTGGTCGCTCTGGCTGCCCTGGTTGTGCTGGCTGCCCTGGTTGTACTGGTAGTACAGGTGCTGTCATAGTAGGTATACTAGTGGAAATGTTATTGGGTTGAGTGGGTTGTTGGGCATCGTTCTCGCCGTCCCCGTCTGGTTGGGCATTGTCCCCGTCTGGTTGGGCGTTGTCCCCGTCTGGTTGGGCGTTGTCCCCGTCTGGTTGGGCAGCATCCTCACCTTGAGATTGAAAAGAATTGTCTATTGGTGGAGGAGTAGAAGTCGTAGGCTGTACGGGAACAGCAGTAGGGGATGGGGGCATCATTACGGTTGCAGTTATCGTTGGAGTTGCAGTTATCGTCGCCGTTGCAGTTATCGTTCCTGTTGTAGTCAAGGTTCCATTGGATGGGGAAGGTGTTGTATCATCATCATTGCCACTGCCACTGCCAAAGAGCATAAAGGCTCCTACAACTCCGATAAGAGCCACTACTGCCAACACCCCCCCAATAATCCCCTTAGGCAATCCCCTCGATGAGCTTTTTTGGGGAGGGTCAGGTGATGAATCCTGCGCCGATGGGGTTTCTGGCAAGCGTATAGTGCTTGCATCCTGTTGCGGGGACGGTGATGAATCTGTCCCAAGCGTTGTTGTCGGTACCATCGGTTCATCTGGTTCATCACCCAAAATCCCATCAATATCATCTACCACACCAATAGCCACCGTAATATTGTCTGTCCCCCCCCGATCATTAGCCATCGTGATGAGCTGCTGGATAGCTTCATCTGGTGATTGGGTTGTGACGACCTGCTTAATTTCATCATCTTCAACCAAGCCATGCAACCCATCGGAAGAGAGGACAACTATATCCCCACGATGCACCCGCAAATCGAAAATGTCCATTTGCACTTCAGCCCGATAGCCTAGCGCCCGGGTAATCATATTGCGGTAATTAGATTGACGGGCTTGTTCAGAGGTCAAAAGACCAGCGGCGACCTGTTCTGCGACAAGCGAGTGATCACGCGAGATTTGGTTTATATAATCTTCACGAATGAGATACGCCCGGCTATCGCCCACATTGGCAATATAGAGCATGTCTTTGAAAAAGAGTGCTGCAACGCCAGTGGTGCCCATTGTCCCATCACCTTCTTGGAAAATGTTGCGGTTCGCTTCATAAAAGGCATGTTCCAAGACGGTTCTTCGTTCCTTTTCGTCTGAGGTGTAGAAGGAATCAACAATGGTATCTACTCCAATTTTGCTGGCGATTTCCCCAGAGGAATGACCACCCATACCATCACAGACAACGAAGAGGTAGCCCTTCGTTTCACCAAAGGATTGTTCTCCGAGTTTATAGGAATCCTGATTTACTTCACGCTTCAAACCAACATCGGTTTTGGCACTATAACGTATTTTCATAGAAATAGCGGCGTGGAAAACTGATGGGTTTCGCAGAAAAATGCAACGCCGCTGCCCCTTTCTGTACTAGACTTGTGACTCTCGACACAATGCCAACATGGTACCGTAACTACGCTAAGGCTGTCAATGAGAGAGTATAGCACACAGTATGGTCTCATGTCCATATTTTTTTGCCTTTTGGGTGTGGCAGATTCTTTTTCCCTTGTCAGAGCAACGTTACCCAATGAAAAACGCATTGCTCCATCTGTTTACCCTCTCCCTCT
>CAYPHM010000027.1:19152-38362 GCA_964410555.1 uncultured Chloroflexaceae bacterium
GCCCCCGCTCCCATACAGGGCGAGGGGGGACACCTGCTCGGTTCCCCTTCTCCCCCTGCCCCCGCTCCCATACAGGGCGAGGGGGGACACCTGCTCGGTTCCCCTTCTCCCCACGGTGGGACGCGGGGCGAGGGGATGGGGGGTTGCATAGTGTAGGGAATGGGGGGCTGACTGGGGAGACGGTAACGGCTCTACAAAAGCCTTTCCTATTTGGGCAAAGAATCTGCCAAACCTGTTTTCCTATTTTCCCCCGATTATGATAGACTATACTATGAAAGAGAGACGAAAACAGTTGGCATTATTCTTGAAGATATTGGAGTACCACATCACTTATGAATCTGTCACATAGCCATGAGCAACACGCTTCGCCCCATGCTCCCCATACGTTGCGTACTCTCTCGCCCTGGCTCATAGCGATCATCCCGCTGACATTATTTGTGGGGTTTGCCAGTATGATAGCCCCCGTTGCCAAAGGACATCCCATCGTAGTGTCTTTTCCATGGATACCCGCATATGGTATCAGGCTCTCCTTCCTGATAGATGGTCTAGGATTACTGTTTGCCCTGTTGGTAAGCGGTATTGGTACGCTCGTTGTGCTGTATGCCGGTGGCTATCTCAAGGGCCACATTCATCTGTCGCGCTTCTATGTCTTTGTCCTGCTCTTCATGATCTCCATGCTTGGTTTGGTGCTGGCAGATAACCTGATTGTCCTGTTTATCTTTTGGGAATTGACCAGTATCACCTCCTACCTCCTGATAGGATTCGACCACCGCAAAGCCGAAGCCCGTGCTGCTGCCCTGCAAGCCTTGCTTATCACCGGCGGCGGTGGGTTAACGTTGTTGGCAGGATTGGTCCTGTTGGGCATTGCCGGCGGCAGTTTTGAGATGTCGGCACTGATGCTATCCGGCGATTTGGTGCAGTCTAGCCCCCTGTATACTCCCATCCTATGGCTCATCCTCGCCGGAGCTTTTACCAAGTCGGCACAGGTACCCTTCCACTTTTGGCTACCGGGGGCAATGCAAGCCCCAACACCAGTCAGTGCCTATCTCCACTCGGCGACAATGGTCAAGGCAGGGGTCTACCTGCTGGCACGTTTCACGCCAGTGTTAGGGGGGACAATGCTCTGGCACAATACCCTGGTCATTGTTGGGGGCGCAACCATGCTTATGGGAGCGTATCTAGCCCCGCGCCAGGGTGATCTTAAACGGCTCTTAGCCTATTCAACAGTGAGTGCGCTTGGCACGTTGGTATTGTTACTTGGCATTGGGACAACAATTGCGTTTAAGGCGGCGGTGGTGTTTCTCATTGTCCATTCTGTCTACAAAGGCGCACTCTTCATGGTCGCAGGTATTGTAGACCACGAGGCAGGTACCCGCCAGATTGAGCAGGTAAGCGGGCTGCGCCATGCCATGCCTATCACCACCGTTGCCGCAATGTTGGCGGCGTTTTCTTTTGCTGGTATGCCGCCACTCTTTGGCTTTATTGGCAAAGAACTTATCTATGAAGCCAAATTGACTGCCCCCAATGCATCGTTTGTGCTAACTACCGTTGCGGTGGTATCCAATGCGTTGGTTGTGGCAGCCGGCTTGACCACGCTGCGCCCCTTCTTTGGCAAAGAACCACAAGCTCCACAGTATCCCCACGAAGCCCCCTTACTGATGTTGATAGGTCCCGTAGTGCTGGCAAGTTTGGGCTTATTGATGGGGCTATTGCCGCATACCGTAGCAGAGCCGCTCATAGCCCCCTCGCTTGCTGCCATCTTGGGTGAGCCAACAAAGGTGAAACTTGCCCTTTGGCATGGTATCAATACTATGCTCATCCTTAGTATCATCACGATGATTATCGGTGGGGCTCTTTTCTTCGGACGCAGCATCTTTTGTCGTGCCGGGCGAGTACTTGACCAAATGGCAGCATTTGGACCAGAACGCTGGTATGCTTGGGCACTCGATGGGCTACTCTGGAGCGCAGGCACACTGAATACCCTTATCCAGCGTGGCACACTTGGCTCCTATCTGCTCATCATTATCACCACGATAGCAGCTATGGCGGGGGCAATGATGTTTCCCATTATTCCTTGGGATAACCTGCTCGTCTTGCCGCAGGTATCGCTGTTTGAGGGGATGTTGGCAATCCTCATTTTGGCATCGGCATTGATGGTCGTGTGGGCAAGCTCACGCCTAACAGCCCTCGTTGCGCTTGGGGGGGTAGGCTTTGGTGTGACGATGGTCTTTCTGCTATTTAGTGCCCCTGACCTTGCCGCCACCCAGTTTTCCATAGAGACGCTCACGGTGCTGCTCTTTGTGCTGGTGCTCTATCGACTACCCAAATATACGATCCTCTCGCGCACGTCCGCACGGGTGCGCGATGGTATTGTTGCGCTCATTTTTGGGGGAGTGATGACGTTGGTCGTGCTCGTGATTACCACCTATCCGATGTCGTCACATGTGTCTGCCTATATGGAGCAAGCGAGTGTGCCGATGGCAAATGGGCGAAACATTGTCAATGTCATCTTGGTAGACTTTCGTAGCTTTGATACGATGGGCGAGATTGTCGTGTTGGCAGTAGCAGCTATCGGTGTGTCTGCACTGCTGATGCTGCGCCCCACCGAGCAACAATCGGTACGTCCCGTACCCCAACCACCACGCCTCCCTCAACAACCGCGAAGTGGCGATAGCATCATCTTGTCCACTGCTGCCCGCTCGCTTGCACCGCTGATGATTCTCTTTTCGTTCTATCTGCTGCTTCGTGGTCACAATGAGCCGGGCGGGGGATTTGTGGGAGGGTTGGTTGCCTCATCTGCCTTTGCCTTGTTTATTATCGCCTATGATGTGCAGCATGCTCGTGATATGCTACGGGTTGACCCGCAAGTGCTGATGGGGAGTGGGTTGTTAATTGCGCTGCTGAGTGGATTACCAGCGGTGTTTTTGGGGATGCCCTTTATGACGGGTCTCTGGTATTCCGCCAAGATACCGGTGATTGGCAAGGTAGGAACGCCGTTGGTCTTTGACGTAGGGGTCTATTTGTTGGTTGTGGGTATTGTCCTGACGATTATCTTTGCGTTGGCAGAAAGAGAGTGAGGGAACATGCAAACGGTACTAGCATTGGTGATAGGGGGGCTATTTGCTGCAGGGTTGTATATGATCCTGCGGCGCAGCATGGTGAAGGTTATCCTCGGCTTGTTTCTCCTGAGCCATGCAGCAAACCTACTTATCTTTACCGTGGGACGGGTGACACAGGGCAAGCCGCCATTTATTCCATTGGGGGAGCAAGCTCCGGTTGAGACGGTGGCAGACCCGCTTACGCAAGCCCTCATCCTCACGGCAATTGTGATTGGTTTTGGAGTACAGGCGTTTGCTATTGTACTCTTCAAGCGGGCGTACCAGACGATACAGACAGATGACCTAGATTGCCTCAAGACCAACGAGGAGCAGTGTACTACGTAGAGGTTGGTTGCTCACCCGCTCCCCCCGGCTCCCATACCATCCGCTTACTCGCAGCTCGAATCGGGCAAGGGGGCTTCCGACTCCCCTCTCCCACGTAGTGGGGAAAGGGCTGCGGAGGGGGCTGCCCGTTGGTCAAGGGGATGGGAGGTATTTGTTCTACCCTTCGCCGCCCGACGCATTTGCTATCAAAGCATCCATAATAGCCCGCTGCAAACTGCCACGAGTCTGTATGCTACTCAAGTCTGCCCCAAGATGCACGAGCGTCTGAGCCATCGTTGGTCCAATGCCGGTAAGGATGATATGTGCGCCAAGCAACCGCACCGCTTGGGCAGCTTGGATGAGCGCATTGGCTACCTGCGTATCTACGACAGACACCCCCGTAATATCCAGAATAGCAGTATCTGCTTGATGTACGGCGATACCCTCTAACAGCGTCTCCATCACCAGTTGCGCCCGTTTGGTATCTATGCTGCCAACTAGCGGCATCAGCACAACGCTAGAAGAAAGGGGAATAAGGGGGGTAGAAAGTTCTCGTATGGCTGCCTGTTGAGCTTCTATTACCTGATCTTGCAATTGTTGGCGTTCTTGCTCATTGCGCTTAATATCGGTGATGTCTACCACAAAGGTTACTTTCTTTGGGTTGCCGTCTTCCCCGATAATCGCCGCAGCATCCGCCAGAATGGTGAGCTGTGTCCCTTCTTTCGTCATCGTGTGCCATTCCCCACGAATCTCTGTCCCTGCTTGCATAAACTTATCGTGCTTTTCGGCTCCACCTTCACGTTCTGGTTCAGGCAACACGATAGTAAAAGACTGCCCAATGAGTTCTTCTTTGGTATAGTGGTAGATAGCACAGTAAGCAGGGTTGACATACTCAAATTGGTAGTCGGTGTTGGTGATGCACACCCCCACGGGTATCTTCTCAATGATAGTACGGAGGCGTTCTGCGCCGGCACGGATAGCCTGTTCTTGTTGGATAATGTCGGTCATATCGCGCAAAATAGCCGCTTGTACCTGTGTGCGTTGACTTTCATCAGAGACTTTCGTTATAGAAGCCTGGACCGGAAAAGGTGTCCCATCTTTGCGTTTGTGGGTAATCATCCCTTGCCAAGCCCCTTGTTCTTGGATCATGGGGAGGATATAGTCAGATGGTTCTTGGTCACTGTCCATATGAAAATCTCGGCGCAAATTTTTGCCCAAGATGTCATCATCGTAGCCAAACATCTGCTTGAAGGCATTATTGGCAAAGGATATGGTTCCATCGAAATCTGCAATAACTACCCCATCAGGGACTCCTTCAACTAACGACTTAAACATATGGTAGTCATTTTCAACCTGCTTGCGCTGGAGGGCAATAGCGTAGAGGGAAGCGAGGTTTTCTAGCAGGGCTAGGTCTTGTTGCGTATAATCTTGCTCCGCATTTGACACGGCTATTTGCCCAACGAGGGTAGTATTTGCCATTGCCGGTGCCGAGAGAAACCGTTGGACATCAACATGCCCTTGTGGGGTGCCAATGGAGCGGGCATCTTGTTGGGCATCGTTGGTCAGCAGCGAGGTTGTATTGGTGAGCACCCATCCCCATAAGCCCGTGAATTGCTCAAAAACCACCAGGCGTTGATCATCTACAAGTTCGCATTCTTGCCAAACTTGTGGAGTCATAGCCGGCAAGATGAGGTGTCCGGTACGGGGTTCTATATAGCCAGCAAAACCAAAGGGACTGTTGGTAATCTCACACGCCCGCTCTAGGATAAGGGTAGAGATGTCCTCAATAGTAAAGCGGGTAAGCAACGCCTGTGATAGCTCTGCAAGCGCAGCATTATGGGATGATTGCCACTCAATAGCTTTCAATGCTTGTTTGCGCTCGGTAATATCTGTAGAAATCCCCCCTATGGCATAGATTTCCCCCTGGGCGTTGGTAATCGGAAACTTTGCTGCAATGTAGATGTGTATATTGGGGTCATCATGGTGTTTGATCATCTCTTCACATTCAATGGCTTTGCCGGTTTCCAGTACCATATGGTCATGGGCGAGCAGTTGGTCGGCTATCTCTGCGGAGAAGACATCATACGGAGTTTTGCCAAGCAGAGCTTCTTCGGCAATATTTAGGATGGTGAGATATTTCTGATTGACTAGGAGGTATTGTCCTGCTTTGTTTCGGGCAAAGATGATGGCGGGTGAGTGTCCAAGAAACCCTTTTAAAAGGGCTTGGCTTTGCTCAAGGGCTTGAGTTTGCTCGGCAACGCGCTGCTCCAGTTCGAGGTTGAGTATACGAAGGTCAGCTTCTGTTTGCTTGCGCTTGGTGATATTTTCAAAGGTGATAATAAGGTGATTGTCTGGTAACGGTATGGCTTGAAAGCTAAAAGCACTTTCAATGACCCGATCATCACCGTAGACTGCCTCACTCGTTATCGTTTCGCCAAGACGAATAGCTTGGGCATAGGCTTGGGGTATTCCTTGCTCGCGTAGTCCAGGGAAATTCTCATCAAGCGTTTTCCCAACATCGGGGTATACGCCTGTCAGTTCTTTGACCATTGGGTTGGTTCCAACCATGCGGAGGGTGCGATCATCGTTGAGGTCTTCTAGGTGGTAGATGTAGACACCGAGGGGGAGATGTTCCACAATGGCTTTGTAGTGGGTATTCTCCTGTTCTAGTTGGGTTATACGCTCTTGTAGGGTTGTTATTTCCGCTTTGAGCGTGTCTATGCTTTCCATATTCATGGATTAGCTCCTCGTACACTATGCTGAGAGGCTCAATGCCTAAAGGTTCTTTATATGCAGTATACCAAAAATAAGGCGGGTCTGTGGGGGGACAGAGGGCTTTCATGGGGAGGTCAGCATCCTGGATAGGCTCACTACGGAGACACGAAAACACAGAGTCCGGGCAGGAGTTCCGGGCAAGTGCTACGACAATGCCCGTTGTTGCCCGATTCTCTGCGTCTCTGCGTCTCTGTCGGGAATCTCTAGCCCGGACTCCGTGTACCTCCGTGTTTTTATGTCTCCGTGGTGGGTTTTGCCCGGTAGACCTACCCTTGTAAGGGGCTGCCCGGATGGGCAGGGGATGGGGGCTAGGTGCAAGCAAAGACCCAGGTTATACCGACATCAGGGACTGCTTTGCCGCAGCAATCCGGGCTACACTTCGTTCTTTGCCCAGAGATGCCAATGTTTCAAACAACGGTGGAGCAACCTTCCGTCCCGTTATCGCCACCCGTATAGCCCCAAAGAGCTGTCCAGCTTTTAGCCCAAGCTCATCTACCAACAACCTCAAGGCTTGCTCTAGGGGTTCCTCAGTCCAGTCTTCTAGCTGCTGGAGCCGTTCTTCAGCAGCTTGTAAGGCTTTGCGCGTAGATTCGGCATCCATCTTCTTCTGAATGAGCAACGTAGGATCAGGGTAGGCAACATCTTGGAAGAAAAACGCCAAGAGTTCGGGGGCTTCAGCCAATTCTTCTAGTCGTTCATGGATGAGCGGAGTCAGCTTTGACACATACTCGCGGTCTTCTCCGGTAGGATGGTTATTGATAAACCCTTCAGTAGAAAGATAATACAAAATCCGTTCAGTGAGTTCTTCTGTCGAGAGCTTACGGATATAGATACCGTTCATATCCTTGAGCTTGTCGGGGTTCCAGCGGGCAGGGGATGCCTGCACCCGATCTATAGTAAACCGTTGGACAATCTCATTGGGGGTCATAATTTCGGTGTGATCATCATAGCTCCAACCCTGCAACGCAAGGTAATTGAACATGGCTTCGGGCAGATAACCCTGTTCCCAAAAGCGGTTGGTTGAGACATCATCTTTACGCTTGGAGAGTTTGCCCTTACCATCTTGTCGCAGGATATTGGGTACATGAATAAACATGGGTTTCTGCCATCCAAAGGCTTCATACAACAAAATATGGTAGGGCATACTTGGCACCCACTCTTCGCCGCGGATGACATGCGTTATCTGCATCAAATGATCATCTACCAAATGGGCAAGGTGATAGACGGGCATGCCGCTAGACTTGAGCAACACAACATCATACAGTTCATTGTTATTGATAGTCATGCTCTCGCCCCCACGAATTTTATCGTAAAATGTTGTTGTCCCTGCCATAGGAACTTTCAAGCGCACGGTGTAGGGCTTGCCCTGCGCTTCTGCCTCTGCCACTTGGTCAGGGGTCCAATCACGTTCTGGACCGCGAAACCGAAAGCTCTTGTGTCCCTTTGCCTTCGATTCCTCTTTCATCTGCTCTAACTCTTCCGCCGTAACAAAGGATTTGTAGGCATATCCACGCTCAAGCAGAAAATCTACATGCGTACGATAGATACCCAAATCATGCCGTTCTGACTGAATGTAGGGCGCGTGGGGGCCCCCGATATGGGGTCCCTCATCCCAATCTAGCCCCACCCAGTGGAGCGATTCCATCAGATTATTGACGGCACCTTCTACAAACCGTTTTTCATCGGTATCTTCAATACGTAGAATAAACTGCCCCCCATAATGACGGGCAAACAACCAGTTAAACAATGCTGTGCGAACGCCGCCAATATGCAAAAATCCTGTTGGACTAGGAGCAAAGCGAACACGCACCGGTGGAGTGATTTCACTCATACAATTCTCCCTATAACCTTACTTAGAAGCCATTGCACATTTCCCTATTATACCGCAAGCAAAAGGCATCCATGCTGTGACCTACGGCATGAACTCCTGACTTTCCTGTGATTACGTTGACCTATGGGTTATGAAGCTATGGGCCTATCTTTTTGCGTATTTCTGCTGATTGGTCAAAGTTGTATTGCCCATTATAGCCTGTCTGTACCGCTTGCAAAAAGGAACGCAGATCATCCATACGAGAAACCACATGATAGAGTTTATGGTGATCTTCCCCAACATACCCTTCTGTGACAATATGGGAGAAAAACTGCAATAATGGGTCATAATAACTGTGTAGATTTACCAAAATAATGGGCTTCTGGTGGTAGCCTAGTTGCCGCAGCGTCAGCGTTTCCATCAACTCTTCTAACGTACCAAAGCCACCAGGCAGCGCAATAAACAGGTCGGAGTAGTCATCCATCAACGCTTTTCGTTCGCGCATCGTCTTTGTCACGATAAGCTCGCTTGCTTCGACTAACCCCACTTCGCAATCAAGCAATGCCTGGGGGATAATACCGATAACCTCACCGCCACAAGCGAGCATGCTCTTAGCTAGTGCGCCCATCAAGCCAATACTGCCACCTCCGTACACGAGCCGCACCCCCAGTTTTGCCAGATATGTCCCAAGCTCAATAGCTGCTTGCTCATCTTCGGGGTTGGTTCCTGAACGCGATCCACAATAGACACAAACTGTTTCAATCATACTTTCACCATGGTACTACGAGTGATTGACCTCAATGGGTATTATACCAGTGATAGGCAAGGGCTAGGAATCTGGTACAAAAATGCATACCAATTTGAGCTTGATAAGGCAAAATAGTGGAGTGATTTCCTATCTGATTTTTGACCCGTATAACTCGCCGGCAAGTCGGCGTTTCTCGGCTATATCCGCATCGGTGACAGGCTTGCCAAAGCTGCGGAGCTCGGCAAGCTGCAACCCATGCTTTCGCATCAACCGGTACATCTCCTTCACCTGCTCCGTGCCAATGGAACGCCCTATCGTGTAATTCTCTGTACGCCCATCCATAGCCAACAATGCCGTCTCTGCTAGACAGGCATACGCAGTGCCGGGCGGTAGGTCTAGGTCAAAGCCAAAGTCTGGCGTACCAGGCAGGATAATCTCGCCGCTCTCAATGACCAGCACATCAGGGCGGCGGTCTGCCTCTTCTTGGAGCACGTTGGGGGGACGGGCAACATCACAGATAATAGCCCCCGGTTTCAGCCGTTCAATATCCAATACCCGCCCTTGCAATGCGCTTGTCGTCGTGATGATGAGATCAGCACGGGACAGGTGAGGGTCGGGACGGGTGGCAATAGTGACGTGAGCATGCGGGGTCTCTTGGGCTATCTGCATCTTGAGCGCAAGCAACCGCTCCGGGCGGGGGGCTATCAGGATGACATCATGCAGTGTCATAGCCAATAGCCGCGCACACGCTGCCCCAATACTGCCGGTTGCGCCAAGAATAAGCGCACATCCTTGGTCAATTGGTTTGCCCATACGCTTTGCAGCCCACTTTGCCGACTCCAGCGTTGCCGCCACGGTAAGCGAGTTGCCAGAGGTGATGCCAATGGGACTTTGCTGCGCTACCGTCACGCCAGCATCTCCCACGATAGAGGTAAACGCGCCTAGCCCCATAATCTTTGCCCCACGAAGCTCTGCCATACGTGCTGCCTTGAGCAACCGCTTGTAGGTAAACGCTGGCGGACGATGCAGCATTTCGCGGGGGGTAGAGGTTAATGCCAGCATCACCCCCTGGATTTCCTTGCCAGTGGCTTGGCTGCGTATGCCACGAATACGGGAAATGTACAGTGGCGGCATATAGGCTGCTGCCCACTCCACGAGCCGCTGTGGGAGATAGCGCGTAAAGCGAAAATCCGGGTGGAGGGCTATTTGCTTGGTGGTAAGCGGATGTACCACAAAGGCAAAGCATGGTTTTGGGGCAGCGGGAGTCAATGGATAGACTGTCGGATGCCATTGACCTGTCGCTAGGATATGCAACAAGCGCGATTCCTCTAGGGGATTTTCGCCGGCATAGGTCACAGCAATCATCGCTTCTAGCGTAGCAGTGGAGAAATGGGGGTATTTAGGGCTATCAGGGCTATCAGGGCTATCAGGGCTAAATACCGGAGCAAAGGTGATGAGTGTTTGCAATTGACGCACTTGCAGATCGGCTATTTCAGCACGAGTCGGGTTGTCGGTAATGATTGTCTTTTTGGTGAGATCGGTAGGTAGGTAGCGGTGTAGGGTGTCGTAGTCGCCGATGATGACCTCTGCCCAAGCTATGAGCCGTTGCATACGGGGGTGCGGTGATGCATCTGCTCCTATCCCCTGCCCTTCCCCCACCACAGGGGGAAGCGAGTTGGCAGCGACTTCCCCTTGCCTATAGGTTACTCGCTGAGTGCGAGTATATCGCTGGATGAGTGCCGCTATGGGGGCAAGGGTCATTGTGTACCAGCGTAGGTGGGTAAGCGAGCGGGGGGTGGGCAGCGGCAGCAGTGGACAATGCAGCAGCGGGTCAGCAAAACGCTTATGCGGGGCATAGCCAGCGAGGGCTTGGGCGATGTGGGGGCGATCTTGCCCACTGATGATCAGTATGCGCCGCTTGGGGAATAGGTCGGGGTGTTGGTCGGCTATGCGCTTGATAGCCCAACGCTCCAGGGTTGCTTTGAGGGCAGAGCCATCAAAAACAAAGATCGGGGGCATAGTCTTGGCATTGACATTGTGGGGCAACAACCGATGTATTTGGCTAGGATACAGCATATATCCCCCCATCTCTAGGCTGATAGCGTCTGCTTGCCCCCTATACTGCTGGATAAGCGCAGCAGCTTGGTGGGGGTCTCCATCTGTGCCCATACGCTGGAGAGAGAGGTCAGCGTTGTGCCAAGTGAGGGTTGTTTGGTAGTCGCGCTGTGGCGAGCCGAGGCTGATACTGATGATCCGTTTCACGTCTTGCTCCTTACCTTACTATCGGGTATGGATGCAAGTATAGCATATGTTGGATGGCTACCCTTTTTGGTAGGGGGGGAGGGGGTTTTGCCCCCATCCCCCTGCCCCCTCTCCCATAAAGGGCGAGGGGGAGCCGTTCATTCCCCTTCTTCCGCGTAGTGGGGGCAGGGGCTAGGAATCACCCTCTCCCCCTTGCCCCCTCTCCCATAAAGGGCGAGGGGGAGCCGTTCATTCCCCTTCTTCCGCGTAGTGGGGGCAGGGGCTAGGGGATGGGAGGCTGCCGATTCCCCTTCTCCCGCGTAGTGGGGGAAGGGGCAGGGGGGAGAGGGTGTCGCCCTTTATGGGAGAGGGGAACGGGTTGTTGTGCTTATAGGCTCCTACGGGAATATATCGCCTATCCCTGGAAGATAGCTTCGTCTGGAAGCCAACCAACGCAAAAGGTAGAAAATGGGCAACGTAGGGACAAGGGTTATGAGGACGCTAGGCAACAGAATCGTGGTCACATAGGGTACCCACACCATACCGGCTGCGGTACTAGCGTAGACTATCGCTAGGATACCCTCATACACGATGCTGCTAAACAAGACGACAATTAAGGGAATGATAATCCCTTCGGTGTGCATTTTCCGCACGATGGCAAAGACGAGCGTCACGGCGATGATCAAGGCGAGCGCATGGCTACCAAGCGGCGTAGCCGAGGTAAGATCAAGCATAATGCCGCCATAGAACGCACTCCGCAACGTAGACGCAATACGCTGTTGGGGACGCGAAGTCTCGACCATCACGCGGCAAATAACGACAATAAGCACCAGCGCCGGGGGAAAGCCAAAAGGGGTTGGCAGCAGTGTGACCTGAACAAACGCAAGGATACTCATGCCCACAATGAGCATGAGTTCATAGGCAAGGCGTTCTTCTAATCTTTGTAGCTGAGGACCACCCATACGTCACGCACCTTGTCGGGGTCTACGATAGGGGCTACCTCTGCAATTTGGGTATGATCATCACTCTTGATGATACGTTCAATTGTGCCAATGGGGATACCGGCTGGCACAGATGCCAACGGGAGGGGCAGCCCAAGATTGCCAGTCAACCCGGCACTAACGACAGCGGCACCTTCTTGGATGGGCAAGGAACGGTCTAGTTGCTCAAGTTGGAGGTAAGAGCCATATTGCCATTGTCCTGTCACGAGTCCCAGTGTCGAATCTTCCTGCGACAGGACCTTCGCACTGATACGGCTTCCAAAATCGGTAATGAGCAGTACGCTGGCGGTGTGGGGACCCACCGCATCTACAATCCCGACCAGCGCAGTAGGGGAGATTTTGGTTTGCCCCACCACTGCCATACCTACAGCGACCCCATCTTTTGCACCGCGGGCTATAGTCAGCACCCTACGCCCGGCATCAGGGGAACGCACGAGAATATCAGAATCGAGCAATACCCACGGATTCTCTTCTTGAATAGCCAGTTGTTGACGGAGTTGGCGATTTTCAATCAGGGCTTTTTGGTAGGTGAGGCTTTCCGCCTCAAGGTGGCGTACTTGATCGCGGAGGGCTTCATTCTCTTTTCGCAGCCGTTCTATATCATTGCCGCCATACCACAGATCAGCAAAGGTAGAGCGGGTGTTGGCAAAGGTCTGGACTATAGGACGCATCACCTGCTCCAATACCCCACGGGCAGGCGCAAGCCAGCCGCTCTGGTCGCCATACATCAGCCCAATGGAAAGGATCGCCAGCAGCAACGCCATAAGAAACAAGCGCAGGGGTGACGCGGCAGAAGAGCCTCCCCGGAGTTTTATTTGGTAATCGTCAAGATAATCTCGCATATGCCCATGAACGTTTCCCAAAGCGGGTCATATTGTGTTAGAAAACCACCTCTATGCCCTCAACCTGTTGCCCTTAACCTGTTCACCTATCTTGGATTTTGGGAAATCGCTAGTATTTTGCCTTGCGGGTATTCTGGGTCCGGGTCAGTATATCACGGTAAATCTTGTTATCAAAGTTTTCTACCATCTTGCCGGCACCACGCGCCACACACGAAAGCGCATCTTCGGCTATGTAGACAGGCATACGGGTCTCGGCGGCAATGCGGCGATCTAGCCCATGCAGCAGCGACCCCCCACCTGCCATCGTGATACCATGCTCCATAATATCTGCCACCAATTCAGGCGGGGTTTCCTCAAGAGCAAAACGCACTTCTTGCACAATCGTATTTACCGGCCCAGCGATACCATCACGGATTTCTACACTGCTTACCTCAACCGCCTTTGGCAGACCGGTGAGGAGGTCGCGCCCCCGCAACATCACCTTGATTTCTTCGTCAAGCGGGTAAGCACTGCCAGCGACAATCTTGGCTTTTTCTGCCATACGCTCACCAATGAGCAGGTTGTACTCACGGCGGGCAAACTGAATAATTGCCTCGTCTATCTCATCGCCGGCGGTACGGATGGAGTGATTGATGACGATACCACCGAGGGAGATGACGGCGACTTCGGTTGTCCCACCGCCTATGTCTACAATCAAGCTGCCGATAGGCTCTTCTACGGGCAACCCTGCTCCAATGGCAGCTGCCATAGGCTCTTCAAGCACGTAGGCTTCACGGGCATTGGCACTCAATGTAGCATCACGAGCTGCTCGCTTTTCCACTTCTGTGACCCCCGATGGCACCCCAACGACAACCCGTGGGCGGGGCGGCACCAAGCCAAGTGTGCGCTCGTGGGCTTTGTTGATGAAGTAGCCCATCATCTTTTCCACCACATCAAAGTCGGCGATAACTCCATCTTTGAGGGGGCGCACGGCGACAATGTTGGCGGGGGTTTTGCCAATCATTGCTTTGGCTTCTGCACCAACTGCCTGTACCTTTTTTGTTTTATTGTCAATAGCGACCACCGAGGGTTCGCTAATAACGATTCCTTTGCCACGCACATAGACCAGGGTATTGGCAGTTCCAAGATCAATGCCCAAGTCCCGGCTAAACGTTCCAAGAAAACCATTGATAGGGTTAAAAGTCAAAATGTTTACTCCACACTAACCCGGTTCTGATGCCCGTTATTTCCCATCATAGATGCTATGTCGCTACCGATTATAGCATATCTGCCCCAGGAGCATGAAAATAACCGTTTATTCCCGCTCGCCCCTGCTTTTCAAGGGTAGGTCTGTCGGGCAAAGTCCCCCTTTTTATTCCCCGCTCCCCATCCCCCGCCCCCTCTCCCATAGGGCGAGGGGGTAGAGACGGTGTATGCAACGTCTCTACAAACGAACGTTCCCCAAAACCTCACTCCCCCATCCGGCGCAGCATCGTGGCAGAGTAGGTATGGCATATCGCCACCGCCAACGCATCGGCGGCATCATCCGGGCGGGGAATCTTCTCCAACGCCAGCGTCAAACGGACCATCTCTTGCATTTGCCGTTTGTCTGCCCCGCCATACCCCACCACTGCCTGCTTGACTTCTAGCGGCTTATACTCTGCAATAGGCAACCCTGCCTGGGCAAGCGTCAGCAAAATAACCCCGCGTGCCTGCCCCACCGCCAGCGCAGTAGTCACATTGCGCGAGAAGAACAACTCCTCCACCGCCGCATTATCAGGTTGATGGGTAAGCAGAAGCGATTGTAGCTGATCGTAGAGGGTGAGCAACCGGTGGGCGGGGGGGTCGCCTGCGGGGGTCTTGAGCACACCATACGCCACCGACTTAAGCTGCCCGTTGTGCTCATCCAAGACCCCCCACCCAAGGGAAGCAGTGCCAGGGTCTATGCCAATAGTACGCATAAGATCACCAAGCCATAGCGGGTGAGGTGATATGACCCAACCCCCACCTAATCTTCAAACTTGTTTGCCAGTTCGTCAGTAATATCCAGATTGCTATAGACCTGCTGCACATCGTCTAGGTCTTCCAAGCGGGAAAGGATACGTAACACCTGGAGTGCTTCTTTTTCCTCCGGCTGAATCGTTGTCGTGGGGCGCATCATCTTCTCGGCATTGGCAATGGGGATTTCATGCTCCAGCAAACCAAGTCGCACATCGTTGAGCGCAGTCCATTCCGTATAGACCTCTAGCGTTGTTTCGGAGACCTCCACATCCTCTGCGCCAGCATCTATCGCCTGAAGCATCACCTCTTCGGGATCAAGGTCGGTGCCTTCCAACTCTATGGTAATCAATCCCTTTTGTTCAAACATCCAGGCAACTGAGCCAGGTTCGCCGGGGGTCGCACCATTTTTTGACATTGTTGAGCGCACATCAGCACTTGTGCGGTTGCGGTTGTCGGTGGCAGCTTCTATCAACACCGCTACACCGCCGGGGGCATAGCCTTCATACATGACGGTCTCTTCAATAACCCCTTCGCTCCCCTTGCCCGTACCACGGTCTATAGACCGTTGAATACTATCTGACGGCATATTATTTTGCTTCGCTTTATCAATTGCTAAACGAAGCCGAAAGTTCATCTCAGGATCGCCACCGCCACCTTCGCGGACAGCCAACGTGATGTCACGCGCCAGCTTGGTAAACAGCTGCCCCCGTTTCTGGTCGGCTGCCCCTTTAGAACGCTTGATAGTATGCCATTTTGAGTGACCAGACATAGCCTCTTCATCTCCTGTTTTTCAGACGTAATAGAGATCAACCAATCGCCAAAAGACCATTCCTTTGTCTGACGTTGGTTGCTCATAAGGACCATTATACCAGAATTACCCTTTTGGTGTTTTGTGTGAGTAGCGTTTGTCAGGGCAATTTGAGATCACTATGGCAAGAAACCAGGGCAATAGCAACGTCCAGGCAACCCCCATCCCCCCATCCCCTGCCCCGCGTCCCACTACGCGGGAGAAGGGGAACCGGAGCGACGTAGCATGCTACGTCGCTACAAGCGGAGAGGCGGCAGGGGGGAGAGGGTTGTTCCCCCCATCCCCTGCTCCCCCCACGATGAGGGATGGGGGCTGCCCGTCGAACCGGTGCATGCACCGGCTCTACCACCGAACCTACCCCTGTAAGGGAGGCACCCCTACTGATACTGATCGGTGTCTGTATCCCTCTCTTGCCAAGCCTGCTGTATTTCTGCAGCCTGCTGCTGATACTGCTGCTGTTTGCTCTTTTCCTGTGGTTTTTGTTGCGCCTGATGTGCTTGTTGCACCCACAGCTTGCCCTTATCCAAAGCCGCGCTTTGTGTCAACTGGGGGAGTAGTTGCGCCAGCATCAGCGTAGAGAGGGCAGACTGGTCTGTGCTAGTGCTGCGGATGAATATTGGGCGTGGGGCATATTGCATGAGTTCTTCCGCCACCTGAAGCCGCCGCACCGCTAACTCGTATTGCAACACAGCCCAATTGTCCTGATATGCCTTGCCAAGATGCTGCGTTCCGCGGGCTTCATTCTCCGCCGCCTTGAGCGATGCTCTCCCACGCGCTTCTATCTCCCAACGCACCTTTTGTGCTGCGGTCTCCTTATCTTGGAGCATACGCGCCACATCTTCACGCGCCTTGTTGGTAGCTGTTTTTACCTCAATCAAGCGGGCATCCCGTTCTTTCTTTGCCCGTTCAATCTCAATGGAGAGCGTATCTGTGCGCTGCTTACGGATGAGTTCCCACTCGCGCTCATAGGCAGAGAGCTCTTTTGACACGCGCTCACGAGTGGCGAGATGTTGCTGGTACTGGTCGGGGAGTTGCACATCGGGGATGTTTGCCCCGATAATCTTCACGCCATATCGTTGCATCAGCCGGTTGAGGTCTTGCTGCATATCCTCAACATCACTGCCACGTAGATCATATGCCCGTTCTGTCTGCACCATGCGACTGCGTTGGCGTATGGCATCCTGGACTACGCTACTGAGCACAATATCAAAGTTGCTCGCCCCGATATTGCGTACAAAATCGATGGGGTCTACAATGCGAAATTTGAGGAAAAACTCAATGGACTTGAGCGGGACGTTCTCGCGGGTAGGACACGCCAGCACCGGTGCGGTGTAGGGTATCTCGGTTGAGGTGTCTACAATAAACTCGACTTTCTCCCAGGGGAGCCAGAGAAAGTGTCGTCCTGGACCGAGCGGCTCAACAATCTTGCCATATTTGGAGACAATCGCCGTTGTGCCTTCCTCAACCTCCAAAATGACCTTGCCCATAACCGACACGCCAACGCCAATCAAGATGATCAATGCTGGCACGATTGCCACGCCAAAGATAACCCCATTGCCAGAGAAAATCCCCACGCCTAGCAGGTAAACGGCTAATCCTATCCAAAATAACGCCCCATAGCCCCGCTTATCTTTGGGGATGACGACGGGGATAATCTGTCCCTCTTCACCCGAACGAAGAAGCTGGCGAATGTTATTCCAACCAGCGACTACCTCTTTTATCTTGGAAAAATCCTGACGCTGTATGGAGTTTGCCATTATTCGCCTCCTTCGGTTGCATTCGGTTGGTTGGCTTGTGGTTGGTTGGCTTGTGGTTGGTTGGCTTGTGGTTGTTCCGGGATAATCTCTGTGGCATCAGGAATATCCGCATCTTCTTCCCCCGCGCCAGCAGTCATCTGCCCCTTCTCTACCAGCTTATTGATATGGTTTGCCCGCTCCTTTACCCGTGCTGCAATTTCATTGATGCGCTTACGGAGAGCCTGTATATCCTCTTCCGAGTAGAGCTTGGCATCCTGTATGCCCATCATTTGCTGAGCAATCGTCATAAAGTCTATCGGGGCATCGTGGCTGTCCCCCATCTGTACCACCCGGGGCAGCTTGTCTGCAACCGACTGGACCTTCTCCAGTACATCTTGCTGAAACCGGTACTCAAGGATTTGCGGATAGTAGGCAGCACTCATCGCCCGTATGTCTAGGGCTTGGGCTTCAAGCAACGCAGCATTCGCCTTTGCCTCACTTTCCGCCTCAACCATGAGCCGTCGAGCGTAGGCATTCGCTCGGTTGGTTTCCTTTTCGCGGGCAGTGTCCATTTGGGCTTGGTAGCGGGCTATCACCGCCCGAATGTCAGACAGCGTTTCCCGCATGGTAGCTAGGTCCTTGTTGAAATCGCCCTCGTCCTGCTCTTTTCGCAATTTAAGCTCATACTCATAGGTATAGGCTTCTTTTGCCACCCGCACCATCTCTGGCGAGGCGAGGTCCATACGGTACTGCTGATTGGCTGGCTCGGCGTGGGTGATGTTGGCATTAACAAAGCGTACCGCCGGCAAAAACTGCTTGTTGAGCGTGTCAAGCAGAGATTGCGTACTCTCGCCAACGAGATCATAGATTTCTTCGGCTTTCTGCTCATAAATAAGCGCACGGGTTACTTCGCTAATGGCATTTTCTAGCTTTTCGGTAAACCCCTGCGCTCCGCCTAGCGTGAAGATAAAATCGGATGGGTTTTCTACCTTGAATTGCAAGAAGAGATCAACCGAAGCATTCACGCGCCCAGAGGTGGGAGCCTCACGGATGGGGGCATTGTAGGGGTACTCTTTGGTGGTGTTGACAATATAGCTTACTTTCTTCCAGGGGTGAAAGAGCCACGTTCTCCCCGGTCCGACAATCGTTTCCAATTTGCCAAACTTGGTAATGAGGGCTTGGCAACCATCAGGTATCATCACAAAGCTGTTTTTCCAGAGCTTAAAGGCAACGAAGCCGATAAGCAAGAGCCAATAGTGGGGACCAAACAGGGCAATAGACAGCGTATCAACCCCTGGGATAATCTCCACTGCTGAGGTGATGACTATCCCCCCCAACCCTACAATAACCAGAAAGATCGCAGGGATAATCCATAGGTAGGAGCGTCCACCTTTTGGCACAACTACTGGCGAGATGACGTTGATGTACTGTCCCGACTCTTCTTGTCGGACAAAGCTACGATGAACGTGCTCGGCTGCTTCCTCTAGGGCAACCGTCATTTGGGTGATTTGTGTACCGGCGGATTCACCGCGTTCGCGGGCGGAGATAAAATCTGAGGCACTCACATGAAATTGCTCAAATTCTTCACTCTCCACCAAGTCGGACACGGTGTTCACGATTTGCTGAAATTTACTCATAGTTGCTTCCTCTCTTCACGTATGCTCCATAGCATGAACACATAAGGAATCGTACCATAGGCTATGTGAGTATGGCAAGGATGTTTGGTAGGGCTACGTCAAAGTCGCACAATCAAAGAAATTTTGCCTTTCTTGCCCACCCTCTCCCCCCTCTCCCCCTGCCCCCTCTCCCCCTGCCCCCTCTCCCATAAAGGGCGAGGGGGAGTTGCC
>CAYPHM010000028.1:0-38296 GCA_964410555.1 uncultured Chloroflexaceae bacterium
CCCCCATCCCCTAGCCCCTTCCCCCACCGAGGGGAGAAGGGGAACCGGGCAGCTCCCCCTCGCCCTTTGGGAGAGGGGGCAGGGGGAGAGAGTTGTTTCCCCCTGCCCCCTAGCCCCGCGTCCCACCGCGCTTCCCCCCATCCCCTAGCCCCGCGTCCCACCGAGGGGAGAAGGGGAACCGGAGAGACGTTGCCCATCTCTGCCCCCTAACCTCACCGCAGCACGAAAGGCATAAAGATGGTCTCTCCCCGGCGCACTACCTGCACTGGCTCTGACACATTGCCTCCAGCGTCACGAAAACGGACGTAGAGCGAGGGAAGATTAGCATGCGGCGGGTACCAGAGCCAACGAATGGTATCGCGGGCAGGTTCCCACGTTGCCTCAGCAAAATCGCCAGACTGACTCATCTGCATATCTACCGGCTGGTGTAGGTCTGTGACAGAGATAGCTATCGAGCTCCCGATGGTTGACTGATCCAGTATCGTTGCCGTCCCACGCGGCGGCAAGTCAAGCGTGACCGTTTGGCTCACCACGCGCTGATTGCTGGCACGGTCAAAGTAGCGAACTACCAACGTGTGCTCACCCTCAACCTCTGGCAAGTTCCAACGAAACGCATCATAGTAGGGTTGTGGGTCCTCAAATACGCCATTACGTCCCACTTGAACTGCCACAATCAAGCTCTCTGCATCACGCGCATTGGTATCTAGCAGCAGCCGGGGGTCATTTAAGACTACCATACTCGACTCAAGCGGAGACATATCCTCGGCAATACGAGCAATCTCGCGTTCATTCAACTGTCGGTTATAGATAGCCAATTCGTCTAGGTCTATCCCACTTTGACTGCCATCATAGGTAAACCTGCCCAACTGCAGCACAGAGCCTATCGTCTCTGGGAAAACAATACCGCTGCGGGATGCCACCTGTACGCCATCTAGGTAGAGGGTTTTATTTCCCCTTGCGCGATCCCACGAGACCGCCATATGGTGCCAACCGGGTTCGAGCGTGTCTGGCACTGCGAGATCATCGCGCAACTCTTCGCCGCCTAGCGGGGTTGTCCAAAAATCCCAACGCGGCGTACCATCCTCGCCAAGTAAATCACGCCGCAATGCCAGCGTACCGGGGTAGGGTTCCTCTTCGGGATTAGCACTCGCCGCAAAGATATAGTGTCGTTTGATAGCACTTGGGGGGTATTCCTCTGGGATATTTGCCCACAAACTTATTGTGCCAGCATCCAGGGAGAGATTGTCGCTAATGGGGTAGGTTAGCCCGCTCTCCTCTGACAGGTGCAACGCCATACCATAACGTCCAGGGGTAAAGGTATATGTCCCTTCTGTTTTGGCAAAGCCATTGCCCACATGTTGGAGCATATGACCATCAAATCGCGCCAGGAACATGAGACCATCGGGCGGGTTGATACTAAGCGTACCGTCTGGTGGGGTGAGGTCTGGCGTGATACCGCTTGTTGGTTCCCCTTCTATAGGGGCATAGTCCGGTGGGGTAAAATCATACAATCCCACCAGTTCACTGCTCCAGAGCCAGCCATGATTGACACAGCCGGCATAGTCCTCGCACGGGTCAGGACCATCACTATCACTATACCAACCGTAAGGGTCTACCTGTGCCCCACGATAGCGTACCTCAAAGTGGAGATGGGGGGTGCCATAGGAAAAACCGCTTGTGCCGCTTGTACCGACCACCTCACCACGCTCAACCCATATGCCCTGCCCCGTATCTACAATATGGCGAAACTTGGGGGCAAAATGGTTCAGGTGCCAGTACACCGTCTCATAGCCGCCAGGATGGATGATATATACGCCATTGCCGCGAGCAGTGCTGGCATAGGCTTTGCCAGCAGCGGAAGCAAGGATAGGCGTACCAACGGGGAGATCCGGGAAGAAGTAATCATGTCCATCGTGCGTGTTGTACTGCACATCAGCAGGACCGGTGTAAGTAACGACTACATTGTTCCCATCGCCGCCAGTATCTACCGTTGGGTAGGCATGGTCAAAGTAGGCAAGATGCACAACCCTCATCCCAATGGGCCAAGGGCAGTGGAGAAACCCCTCACCAGGGGCTATATCTGCCCCACCAGAGGGGGATACCGGATCGGGTATTTCTGGCAGATCATTGGCGAAATAGTCGGCAAAGACCTGAGAGAAGCGGGTATTGAGCACTTTCCACTCATCGGCAGTACGTCCCTGTGCGAGAAACCGCTGAATAGCAACCCCTTCTGGCGATTGGTCAAGCCGCAGGGTAATCGTAGAGCCGTCAGTAAAGTGGACAACAGGGGGTTGATCATAGGGGCCAAAACCAGCGCGTATCTCCCGACTTGCCCATGCTATCTGGTCAGCGAACCCATCGGGACCAGTGGGAGAGTAGGGTTGGCGCAGCATCTGCTCAGTGGGGTTAGGGTCGCTTATCAGACTGTTGGTTGTTTCTAGGAGGAGGATGTGAAAGTAGGGGTTGATGCCATAGTAGAAGCTCTGCCCCTCAATGATAGCTGCTGCCAGATGCCCATCGTCCTGGTAGCTTTTCAGCACACCGGGCTGTTGGTCAAGAAACCCCTGGATACTAGACCTATTTTGGGCATACGAAATAGGCCTATTTGCCTTGCTGAAAGGTGCCAGTAGAAGCAACGCAACGAGGAAAAGCACCCCTATATGCTTGTTATGGTTCATTATCTTCCAAGCCAGCATAGTAGCTTCTTTACCTACAAGATTCCTACAAGGAGCCATCTTGAGGGGTATTTTACCATATCATCGTTGTTGCTGCTATACCATCGGTTGCCCAAATTCTGTCAGGTACCACTGGCTATTGACCAACAACGCTGGCAATGCCTCACTATAATCGCCTAACATAGTTGAGAGGGGAACAAGACGGTCAGACTGCACCGTTTGGGTACCGTTGGGTTCTATACGCACTAGACGCAGGTGGAGTTCGCTATCTACAAGCGTAACCAGCGCATGGGAGCCATGCACATTTGCCGTGATGTCGCTATACAAAATCTCAACAATCAAAAAGTGATTTTCCTTGAGTTGTTGTGACCCAACCACAAAGTTTGCCAACATAAAACTCAAGGCTTGCCGTTGGTCTATCCGCTCGCTTGGGGCAAAATAGTTAGAAAGACGTAGAGCCCAAATTTGCCGGGTTTCCGGGTCATCGAGGTTTGGGTCTTGAATGGCTTGGTTGAAATCAGTGAAAAAGGCTTCAACGAGCGTTTCGGGAGTATCTGCTCCCATATCAGCATCTTGGTCTTGCATAGGGGGGGTACTACACCCACTGATAGCAAGCAGCATTGCCACCCCTAGCCCCAACAACCATACCCAAGAACAGCGTAGGAAGCAGATATTGCTGTAGTGTTGTGCGGTGCAGCACAAGAGACTCCAGCTCCATTGCCACGGCTGATTTGGATGGTTAGTTTCCATGCTCTATCATATCTAAAACAGCATTCCATGCTTTCATACGTTCAGGATTGCCGCCAGAGTCGGGGTGGTGAAGGCGTGCCATAGCCTTACGTATCACTCGTGCTTCTTCCTCTGTGATGGACGATAGACCAGGAAATTGGCGCAAATCGCGTTGTAAATCATTCCCCATATCAAAGGCAGAACGCTTGGCGCGGTTTTTCCAAGCATCCCGTTCTATCTCCAGTGCTGCATTTTCGCGCATTGTCTCCGTCAAGGTGGAAACCATCTTGGTATGAGCTCGCTTGGCTTCAGCTGCTGCTTCCTCAGCTTTTTTCAATTGCCGATTGAGGATTCGATTCTCTGCCTGAACTTGCTCAAGTTCATAGCGCAATTGTGCCTCTTCTTTATGTGGACTATTATTGCCTGTTGTTGGCAAATGTACGTCTGCCATAGAATATAATCTCGCGCAAAAATTGCTCCGGTCTTTACGGGGCTTTCCCAATAACCTAGCAAATGATGCAAATGATGAAATGACACCTACCTAAATTATAACACACTCGTTTTGGGAAATTCCAATTTTGCCGGTATGGGTATAGCAAAGTCCAAATTTACCCCCATTCCCCGCCCCTGGCAGACAAATTATTGTCAATAGGTACCCTTTACGAAAAGGCTCCGTTTGCCTCTCTTAATACAGCCTCACAAGATCGCCTCCAGTAGAGCTGTTGCATGCAACGGTTCACCGGGCAGTCCCCATCTAATCCTCATCATCATCATCATCATCTTTTTTGGGGAAGAGCGGCGGGCGGGGGCGATACTCAGCCAGCGACTCCCGCAGCGCAATTCGCCCGTCCCTATCCATGAGCCGCGCCCACAAGGCAATCGCCCCACAGCCTACCAACATCGCCACAAAGCCTATCAAGCCCGCCTCTGGACCAAACGCCCCCCCTGTCCAGAGGGGTAGTCCTGCTTGCTCAATCACGAAGACAGTCGTTTGGGTAAAATCCTGCCCACTCACGGGGAAGCCAAACACAGACCCCTGAAACAGATTCCAGGTAATGTGTACGCCTATCGGAATGGCAAGATTGCCCGTGAGCACATAGCCCAAGCCAAGAAAGACCCCCGCTAGAATGAGGTTGATCGTGCTAATCAGCGTTGTATTTGGGTTGAGCACATGGGCAAAGCCAAACAGCACCGAGGTAACGAGCCACGCCACCAGAATCGCCCCGCGTGGACCAAATGGTGGTCTGTTCAACCCCTCGGCAATATTGGGCAGCAGATAGCCGCGCAGCATCAATTCCTCATAGATGCCCACACACAAGAAAACGACTAGCGGGGTGAGCAGATTTTGCCCAAAGGACTGGTCAGGGTGGGCTTTACGAAAGGTATCAACGATGCTTATCCAACCAAGCGCAAGCTCCATCAGAAAGACTCCCGCCATCAATGCTGCCCCCAATGCTAAACCAAAACTCAGATCAAGCCACCAACGGCGGGAGAGGTGAAACCCATAGTCAGCCAAATACCGTCGGTCTAGCAACAGCCCATTTATACCAACCCACAACACCGTAATAACCAACGTCAGCAGCAAACTGCCCGTTATGCTCAGTAACGTTTCGGCACGGTTTGGGATGGTAAAGACGGTAACAAGTGCGACTAACAGGGAGACCACAATAAGCGTGGGGATTGCGGCAAGCAACCGCCAAAACGCTCGCAACCGCCGTTCTTCGCTGTTCCACAAAAGCGTCATCAATCTGTGCATAGGTCCTATCATCTTTTTTGCTTGTGCTTCGTCTGAAGAGCAGCCATTTGCTCTGCTACGCTTATGAGCAGATCATCATGTTCGGTGATGCCTATTGCAACGAGTCGTTGGGCAATATCGCCGAGCGATAAGCCAGCCAAATCAAAAGGCAAATCAACAGCAGGCAATCGCGGGGCATTTTGCAGCGGGGATGGAGCCGGGGTCAGCGCAGGGGAACCAGACGGATGTGGCTCATCTGCTGCGGCAGAAGGGTACCAGAGTGGGTCTGGGTGAAGACGAACAACCGCATCCCAACGGTAAAGCCGGGCTAAAAAGCATGCATACATCTGTGCCGAACGCTGCAACGTGTGGTGCTCTGCGACATAAGCACGAGCTTGGGAGCCAAGCGTGGTGGCGACATCCGGGCGTGAAGCAAGCAACCGGCAATAGGCAAGCAAAAGCTCTTGCTCGCACATGCCCGTAGGCACCTGTGCGGCTACATCTGGCGGTAGCTCGGTGAATGCACCGGTAGCACTGACTAGTGTTGGGCGACCTGCCCCAAGCAAACGCAACAGACTAGCACTCGTTTCTCCAGCAGTTGGGTGGCGCAGGTTGATGCATATATCCGTAGCAGTAACGTACTCTTCAAAGCTGCTCCGGGGGACATAGCCGGTAATCTGCACCACCTCTTGTAGACCCATACGGTGAATAACGCCCTGTATATCGTAGTTTGGCGAAACACTCCCCACCAAGAGGTAGCGAGTGTTGGGATATGCCTTGCGGAGCGTCACCAACGCCCGCAACACCGACTCCACTCGTTTGTAAGCGTTGATATGCCCAAAGCTGGCAAGGATGAGGGCATCATGGGGCAGCCCTAGTTCCTGTCGTGCTGCGGTGCGGTCTCCCAATGGTGGCAGGGGTACCCCCATCGGCACTATACCAATGGGCAATAGTGGGCGCAATGCTGCCACCCGTTCGCGCACATAATGACTATGGGTAATGACTCCATAGGCAGCGGCTATCACCTGCTCACTGCAAGGGAAATCAAAAGCTGCTTCGGTGAAACGTCCGCGTAGCATCAACTGTGCCACATGTATACCATCCTCACCATAGCGATCTAGCATTTCTTGAACATAAGCCGCTGTATTGTGCTGTACATTGGCAGCATACCAGAGCATAAAATGATGCAACACAAAGTCATGCATCACTACTACTCCCGGCACCCGCTGCGCCATACTCCAGATACCCGCGTGTGCTGGGCTATTGCCAATATGGTAGAGTATAGCATCATACCGCCATTTGTTATGGGCACGTTCGAGCTTGCGGATAGGCTGAACATCAAGCATATGCGTGAGCATAGGGTTGCTTGGGCGCAGTCCATCTTCTACATATAGGGTAATGTCAGCATACTGGGCTAGGTAGGGCAAGAGTTCTTCGCTGTAGTCGGATATACCCGATGGGGCAGGATTGACGGGTGAACAGTAGGCGATGCGTGGGTGATTCATATGTTTTGGTGTCCTCTGTCCCGCGTCCCACCGAGGTGAGCAGGGGAACGAACGATGGGCGGCTCCCCCCCTCCCGCCCCGCGTGGTGTGGGCGGGTGTGGTAGCAAGGGGGTAGCAAGGGAGCATACTCCTTTGCTTTCAATACGGTTCTTGCCCCCTCGCCCTTTTATGGGAGAGGGGGCAGGGGGAGCGGGTGTCGCGCTTCCCCCTTTTTACCCCCATCTGCCCGACACCGCTGCGTCTACACACGCTTCTAGCGTACCATAGCGTATCGCCAGACCAGAATGGGACGGGGTGTAATAGGCTCCCTTGCTTGAAGCAGTAGCTATGCGCCGATAGCCGAGATGCTTCATTGGGGCGACAACTAGGCAGGTATCTGCTACTACCTTGCCCCCGAGTAACTCTAGCTCGGCAACCATACCACGCCGGGCTGCTTCTTCCCGCAACACTCGCGCCATCGTTACCCAAACGGGGACCTTCGCCTTACGCCCATTGAGCAAGTTTAAGATATTTCGTAGCTCCTGGAGCGAAGCATGCGGACACCCAAACCATACCAAGTCTATCTCCGTGCCACTATCGCTATTCAATGCAGCATAGCCCTCATCCAAACTGGTGATGATGATAGGCTCTGCATCAGGGTGCATAATGGACTTGCCAGAGGCTTCAGGCGTGACTCCGTGAATATGGTAAAGCGGGACGGCTCCGCTGGCAGCCATTGCAGCCCCCAACGCTTTGAGCATATCTGTTGCCGGGTGCAGGTCTGGCGAGAGTTCATCTTCCGGGGCTTGCAGCTGATTACCAATAGTCGGTGCGCCATCAAGCAGGTTGCGAAAGTAGGGTATGCGATTGCGGGCAATCTTGCCAACTATCGTCCCCAATGCCCCAAAATCAGAGAAGGATTCCACCTTGCAGCGCACGTCTACGACAAGCTGCGCCCGTCGGTTTTCCTCTAGGTGCAGCCCAAAGCGAGCAGTGCGTCCGCTTATAGCCGCCGCCAATGCCCCCGGTCCGCCTTCGCGGTTCGTCCGTGCGCCCAAGATGCTGTTGGCATAGCTGACTGCGCTCGACTCTGCCCATGCGATGTGGTCGCCAAGCTGTGGCACATGGCGGTCTAGGTAGTAGGGAGTACAGGTGCAGGTGGCGTGGATGCCCATAGCCGCAAATGCCTGGATAACCCGCTGCTGCTTGTCGGCAAACTCCGGGTCAAAGCCGAGCTTCTCCCATTGCTCCATATCCAATCCCGCCGGGTTCAGGCGGGTGGGAACGCGCACCTTTGCCCCTTGCTCGCGCCATTCGGTGAGAAAATCTAACCCCGCATCACCCAGATTTTTGTAGCTCACCCCTGCAACCTGCACACTGGTGACAGGTACAAGGTCGGCTGCGCCGTATATCTTGCCAAGCGCGGTAATAATCTCCATAGCCTTTTGCACCCCGCGCCCCATCTCACCAGCAAGCATTGCCTGCTCTTCGTCAGTTAATTTCATATGGCACCTTCACAAATACTGAAGTATCTCCCCCCCAGGGAATAGTCGCATCCAAACCCATCTTAGCAGTACGGGCTTTTTTGCCTGGCTCATGGACACCAGAAGGATCAAGGCTACTACCGGGTTGATCTTTGAGCAACAGCAAATCACGGTCTGCCTGAAACCGCGTGGCTATTGCCCATTCTATCTCATGCGGGTTATAGATGTCGATGTCAGTATCTACCACCACCACATGCTTGAGGGATCCATGCCCCCGAAACGCCGCTTCACAAGCGCGAATACCATCATCCTCTGCCTGTTTGTCTAGTTGGACTATCGCATGCAACCAACTGGCACCGCCAAACGTTATCGCCACATTGGTACAGCGGCATACCTGATTAACTGCGCTAAAAATTGTTGGCTCTTTGGGCATCCCCATCAGCAGTTTGTGTTCTAGCCTGCCGGGGAGCAGAGCTTGGTAGATGGGATCATGCCGATGGGTGATACAGCTTATCTCAACGACAGGTTGCTGACGAACAAAATCCATTGTTTCAGTAAGGTCTACAAAGGGACCTTCGGTTTCCTGCCGATGACAAAGCCGTCCTTCTAATACCACTTCACAGTCGGCAGGGACATAGAGGGGTACCGTCTTGCAACGTACGACAGGCGTAGGGGCAAGCGCGTTTGCTACGGCAAGCTCATCTACGTTTGGTGGGGGCGACATAGAGCCAGCAAGCAGAGCAGGTATGGAGTTGCCAATGCAGATGGCTACCGGGATGTCTTCTGGTGCTTTGCCGAGGGCGGTATCCGTGCCGCGCCGCTCAACAATACGTGCCGAAAACCGTTGCTTGTCAAGCCGCATCATGCGGTGAAAGCAGACATTTGGTCCCTGCTCTGGGTCGTCTACAATGAGGATGCCGGCGGTGATGTAGTATCCACCATCGTTGGGAAAGTGACGCAACATGGGGATACGCTCTAGGTCTACATCAGGCTCCACTACCTCTTGGCAGGGGGCATCGATGACCACACTTGGCGCAACGGGGTTGTCTAGGGCATCTGCTAGGGTTGGGATAAGCTGTGGTATGGGGACACCGAGGGCTTCTGCGTAGTAGCGGCGATTGGATGCTATACCGGAAACCATACGCCAACCAGGATACCCGGCGATGTCCTGAAAGAAGATGGGGTAGCCATCGTTTTTGCTGATAATACGGGCTATCTCTAGGTTGACCTCTACGGGAGATTCTATCTCCCTCAAGTAGTGGTGGGTACGGGCGTGATCAATGGTATCTCGTAATTTCATAAGGTTACTAGTTCTGCGGCATATTGCCAGATGAAAATTTCCAGTCTACGACAAAAGCCAGTGTATCACAGGTAGCAGTGGCTTACAAGCAGAGGGGATGCTCCCGCAGGACAATCGCATTACTCAAAACCCCAGGACTGTTCGTAGGTAGTCGTCATCCCACCCCGCCCGCTTGCGCTTGACCCGTAGACCCCCCTCGCCTGGCTCCTGGTGTACCAGATTTAGGGCGAGGGGGAACCGTTTGGTCTCCCTTCTCCCGCGTAGTTGGGGGAAGGGCAGGGGAGGGATATTGACCGTAATATCTCCCCTAACCTACCCTTATAAGAGGGGCGGGGGGGATTGGACTTTGCTATAACCCGGTGTTATACATATCAAGGCTTGACAACAAAAACCTTGCCTGCCATAAGCTCGCTACGCTCTCCCTGTACGATAATCTGGTAGTACCCAGGAAGCATGTCTGCTGCTGGCATATGTATCCAAAATCGCCCTTGCCCATCGGCACGGCTGTCGAGGCTTTGTTTGCGCTCTATTCCCCGCCACGATTGTACCCAGACTTTGATACGTTCGCCGGGGACAAACCGATCACTGGAAAAGCTAAACGTTGTCCCTTGCTCGCCCTCAAACGGCTCTCCGCCCATCCATACCCAGGGGCTTGTGATAACCGCATCGCCAACCAATACCGGGGCAGCATTGCTCATATTTTTTTGGGCATAGCGATCTCCATCCTTCCATTCATATCCTGCCCACATATTGATGACGGTACCAGGGGGAATGTGCTCGGCTACCTGCACCCGCATCGTTGCCGAGTGGGTTTTGTCCTTCCCCACGATAGCAAATTCTAGGCGAATATAGCCGGGGGTTGCCTTGCTCACCCAGTCACTATCACGCACAAAGGTCGTATCGAGAATAGTCAATACATTTGGGTCGTAGTCTATCCATGCCCGAACCATTGAGGCAGACCGTTCGCCGGTGTTCTTTGCGGTGATGGTGTAGGTGATGATACCGCCTGGTGTGACCTGAATAGAGGGCTCTGGTCTGATAATCACGGAGATACGAGCAGGGTCCTGGTCGTCTTGGGGTTGGGTTGTTGCCAACAGCGGGGAAGGGGCTATCATTGTGGCTATAGCCCACAAGAGCAGCAAAAGCCCCCCTAGTCTCACCATACGCCAAGTATACCAAAAAGCGTTATCAACTGTCGTCATCACGATACCTCCATAAATTACGTTTGTTCTACCCATGCCGGTGGTGGCAGATGTTCTTCTCTCCTATGGTACCAGAAACCTTAACCTTATGTGGGTGACAATTCTCTGAATATTCAATACCCATTTCTCTGACATCCTTAGTGCTGAATATCTGCTACAATAAGAATGAGAAACATCTAGGTACATATACTCTGGACAGACAAACCAGAAAGGAAAGACTACGTATGAAATCAATAGCACGATATACCCTCTTGTTGCTTTTGCTGCTGACCCTAGCAGCATGTGGAGGGCAAATACCCGCAAATATGACCGTGGTCAAGCCTACTTCCTCCCCCGTATCAACAGAGGCGGAGGCTACCGATACCCCCGTAGCAGAAGCTACCAATACGCCTGCCCCAATAGATGAAACCCTAGTACCCACAGCAACAGACGGTGAAGGTGAACCATCGACAACAGGCAATGAAGAAACATCGCCAACCCCAACCTATACGCCACTACCTAAACTGTCTTCTGAAGAAGCCTATGCCGCTGTTGTTGCCTTAGAAACCTCACTCCAAGAGATTTACAAGCGGGTTAATCCTTCTGTGGTCAACATTCAAGTTATGATAAAAGAAGAACAATTTCAAGGCTTTTTTGCGCCAAAAAATGAGGATGAATCCTTCAGCTATGCCAATGGGTCTGGCTTTATTTGGGACGAAGAGGGACATATCGTCACCAATAGCCATGTTGTCGCAGATGTAGACCGCATCATCGTCACCTTTGCCGATGGGCACACCGTAGATGCCGAATTGGTAGGCGAAGATACCGACAGCGATCTTGCCGTTATCAAAGTAGATGTCCCCCAAGTCCTGCTGCGTCCTATAGAAGTGCGCGACTCGACAGATGTAGAGGTGGGCGAGATGGCTATTGCCATTGGCAATCCATTTGGCTTAGAAGGTACCATGACCGTTGGTTTTATTAGTGCGCTAGGGCGATCTATCCCCGTCTTTTCGCAAAAGCTCGATGCCTACTACTCTATCCCAGACATTATCCAGTCTGATGCGCCCATCAACCCCGGCAATTCAGGCGGAGTATTGGTAGACAACCAGGGACGGCTAATCGGGGTTACATCTGCCATTCAGTCGCCTGTCCGGGCTTCCGCTGGCATTGGCTTTTCTGTCCCCTCAGCCATTGTAAAACAGGTTATCCCCGTACTCATAGACCAAGGGATGTTTGAGCACCCGTGGCTTGGCGTGAGCGGCACGACCCTGACTCCAGACATTGCCCGTAAGATGGGGCTAGACCTAACCGTGCGTGGCGCACTGGTGATAGAGGTCATCAGCGACGGACCTAGCGACAAAGCCGGCTTAATGGGCAGCGGGCGTGAGGTGAGCATTGATGGGCAAGATCGGCGCATTGGCGGCGATGTCATTATCGCCTTTGATGGTCGCCCGGTAGAAAAATTTGAGGATATAGTCGCCTATCTCGCCCGCTATACTAACGTAGGCGATACCGTCACCTTGACTATCTTGCGTGATGGCGAGGAACAGACGATAGACGTTGAGCTTGGGCTACGCCCCTCAAGCAATGCTATGCAGGAGGACGAAGAGGATACTATCCCCACCCCAGAACCAGTGAGCGTTTGGCTAGGGATAGACGGGCAGACCCTCACTGCAGACCTTGCTAGTGCCATGAACCTTCCCCGCAGCCAAGAGGGAGTGCTCATTTCTTCGGTGGAGAATGGCAGCCCGGCAGCAGCGGCAAACCTACGGGGGAGTTTCAAGAGCATACAGCTTGATGGGGAAACTCTACGCATTGGGGGCGATGTGCTGATTGCAGCAGATGACACCCCCCTGGATTCGGTTGAGGATTTAGAAGATATGCTCACCGATGCCGAACCAGACCAGGAAATAACCTTTACGATACTTCGCAATGGTGATGAGCAAGAAGTGCTTGTTACCTTGCAAGCAACAGAAAGAAAGTAAAAGACGATGGTGAAAACCCTCGTTGTACCAGGTAATCTCGATTCGCTGTCAGATATTGGAGCATTTGTCTTGCAAGAGACCCATGCATCTGGTATTCCCAAGAAAGCTGCCTATAAACTCCGATTGGCAGTAGATGAGCTAGCAACCAATATCATTCTGCACGGGTATGCCCCATCAGGGATACAAGCAGACATCTACCTCTACGCAATGACTGATGCTCTTGCGCTGTATATTGCCCTAATGGATTTTGCCCCACCATTTGACCCCTATTCGATGAAACCACCGACAGATTTAGCTGAGCCGTTAGATGAACGGGACGAAGGGGGGCTAGGGATATGGCTTGCGCTCAACCAAATAGATGGGGTTCGCTACCACTATGTTGATAGGCACAACATCAATATTTTACAGATCAACCGTCCACTTTTGCTAGAGAGATCATCTTTATGACTACTATTTTGATTATTGACACCAACCCATCTCGTATTGCTACGCTAACGCAATACTGCACAACTAGGCAATATGCTGCTCCGGTTGTGTCAACCAGCGACCAAACCATAGCTTATCTCAAAACACAGCCGGTAGACCTTATCCTCCTTGCCAGTGATCTGCCCGATAATCATAGCGAGACCTTGCTTGAGCAACTTTCTACCAACGATACAACCCCAAGACCAGCGGTTATTCTCTCTTAACCAATACACAATTGCACCAAGAGGTACACCGCTACCTTGAGCGGGGCGTAAGCGACTATCTCGATATGCCCCTTCACCCATCGCTGTTGGCATCACGTATGCAAGCGGTGCTGGTCCATGGGCAACTGGATGTCAAGACGCAGGAACAAGCCGTACAACAAGAAGAACACCAAGCCCTAGAGCGGGATGTGCTGATCGCCCGCCGTATCCAGACAAGTCTGCTTCCCAAAGAGCTGCCCCAACTGACAGGGTGGGAAATAGCCGCGAAGTTTCACCCCGCCCGTGAGGTTGCTGGTGATTTCTACGATGCCTTTATGCTGACGCAGAATCGCCGGGTGGGGGTGGTGATAGCCGATGTCTGCGACAAGGGGGTAGGGTCTGCCCTGTTTATGGCACTCTCGCGCAGTCTACTGCGGGCGTTTGCCCAACAGCACTATTCCATAAGTAGCTGGACAGATGTGCTCGCGGGGGATGCCCCCTTCTCGCCCCGTGGGAGTGGGGGTAGGCAATCGCTGCCGTCTATCGGGGCAGCCTCGCTCAAAAATGCTATGGTGATGACTAATGATTACATCATTAACACGCATACTGATATGAATATGTTTGTGACGCTCTTTTTTGGGGTGCTTGACCCGACTACTGGAACACTGCTCTATATCAATGGCGGACATGAGTCGCCGATGATTATTGGTGATGGGACCATTAAGGCAGAGTTGGAACCAACAGGTCCCGCAGTAGGTATCTTTCCCGATGCCGACTTCACCATTGGGCAGGCACAGCTTGACCCGAACGATGTGCTCTTTTGCTACACGGATGGGGTGACAGATGCCCGTAACCCATCACGGGCGTTTTTTGGCAGAGCGGGTATGGAGCACATCTTGCTAGAACAGCCTATTGCCTCGGCGAGGGGGTTGCTGGAGCAGATGGAAGCCGATTTGTACGCGCATATTAACACGGCAGACCAGTTTGACGACATCACCATGCTGGCAGTGCGGCGTGTGCCGGTGTAGGGGACAACCCCACGCTTTTCAGGGGGAGTGACCTACCGACTACACGAGGGGATGGGGGTGCTCGGTGAGACCGGGGATGGGAAAACTCATACCCTGAAAATTACTTGCTTTTTTTCCAGAACTATGCTACACTCACATCCTGAATAGCTTGACGAAATCTATCTTTCTTCCACCACGTCCGTGGATAGTACCGGCACAGTAGCCATAATAATAGACGAAAACCAGAAGCGGCAATGAACCGAACCGCTAACTTATAGGAACTATATCGTTTTTGGTGCGGATACATGAGCGTCGTTTTCAATGTAGCCCTTTTCCTAGTGGGTTGCGTAGCTACTACAAAGTAGCATCAGCGTACAATACCAGCCCTGTTCATACAACCCAATGGAAAAGCTACCATTTTTAGGATGAGGTACACTGCTCCATGATAGAGCCAAAATCGCATGTTACCATGTCTCCATGGCAAAAAGAGTTGGATACCTTGCAGAAACGGGCAAGATACCAACGGCAAAAGCAGAGACAGTTTAATCAGTTTGTACAGGGTATTCGTGACTTTGTAACATCTTTCTTCTCTTCGCCCGTCCGAGCACTACATCGACTTCCTGCTCGCTATATCCTCCACGCACTTGTTGCGCTAGTAGTCCCGTTGGCACTTGGCTTGAGCTACCTGCCGACCATACCGGCTTCATCTCCCACAACATCACAGCAACAAGCCTTTGCAGATATGCCCACCGCACTTGGGCCTCTTTCTCTTGGCGAGGAGCAGTACGCAGGACAACGCATTGGAGACCCCCCCTTACCAGAAACAGACGCATTACCTATGCCCGTTTCTATGGCATCACGTCGTGAAATCCTTGCACCACTGGTTGTCCATTCCAATATTGCCTATGAACAGGTCCGTATTCGCAATGGGCCCGGTCTTGACTATGATAGCGTTGGGACACTTACCGAGGGGACTTCTGTTGAGGTAGTCGGGAGATATGGTGAATGGCTCCAAGTTCGCCGCAGCAAAAATGGCTCTATCTACTGGGTGGCAAGCGAACTGTTGGACATACCCGAAGCCTCTATCTATACGCTAGGGGAAATTCCATCCGAGGACATCCCCCCACCGCCGCCGCCAAAAGTCGGCAGTGTACTCGAACCCAATCTCAACCTACGCGATGGTCCTGGCACAAACTATGTCAGCATGGAATCTCTTGACGCAGGCACGACCTTTTCCCTGATTGAACAGTATCAGGGGTGGATGCACGTTGCATCAAATAGCTATGATGGTTGGGTGAAGACGGATTTTCTCGACATTGGTGAGGGTATTCTCCACCGGGTACCAGAAACAGAATATATCCCAGACCCCAATCCATCGATGATTGGCTCTATCCTTGATGATATGGTCAATCTGCGCGAAGGTCCCGGCAAAGTGTACCATAGCGTGGGGAATGTCAACGCCGGTGTGGTAGCAGATATTCTTGCTCAACATGGCGATTGGTACAAGGTCCAGTTGAGCGATGGGACAGTTGCCTGGGTCTTTAGCGATCTCATTGCTATGTCACCAATGGTCAAACGCCGTATTCCTTACACAAACGATATACCCCCCGAACCTGCCCCTGTGGTCCAGGCAGTAGCTAGGACAACTTCAAGCAGCAGCAGTGGTGGCGGTGGCGGCGGTGGTGGTGGCGGCTATGTTGCCAACAACTATGCAGTCAATATCCCTGTTAGTGGTGATGTTGCCAGCTATGCGACCCAGTTTATTGGCTACCCATATGTGTATGGTGGGGCAAGCCCAGGCTCTGGGTTTGATTGTAGTGGATTGGTCCAGTACGTTTACCGACAGTATGGGATATACCTCCCCCGTGTTGCTGCCTCGCAATATAGCACCGCGTATGGCGCAGCAGTGGGCAGTATGAATAACCTCGCCCCCGGTGATTTAATGTTCTTTGCGGGGACAGCCGGTCCCGGCATCTCCCACGTTTCCATCTACATTGGTGGTGGGCAGATGGTGCATGCGATGACTCCTAGCATAGGGGTTGGGGTTTCTAATATTTGGGAAGGGTATTGGGTAGGGCACTACTACGGTGCTATCCGCCCTTATCGCTAAATTTTATGGTTGTATGGGTCTTGTCGTCTTGTCGTCTTGTTGTCTTATCATTGGTTGTTTTTTGAGCAGTTAGCAAAGGGTTTTCAGCAGAAAGCTCTTTGCTAACTGCTTCTAGGTTTAAATGAGAGTAATAATCTATGAAAGCCTTAGTATTGAGTGGTGGAAAAGGTACCCGTTTGCGTCCGATAACCTATACCAGCGCAAAACAGCTTGTTCCTGTGGCAAATAAGCCGGTGTTATTCCGGGTGATAGATGAAATTTACCAAGCTGGTATTCGTGATGTTGGTATTGTCGTTGGAGATACTGCTGCTGAGATACGCAGTGCCGTGGGAAATGGGGGGAGATGGGGCATTAATGTAACCTACCTTCCCCAAGATCAGCCGCTTGGTCTAGCCCATGCGGTCAAAATTAGCCGCGATTTTCTCGGTGATGACCAGTTTGTGATGTTCCTGGGCGACAATTGTATCCAGGGAGGTATTGAAAAACTCATCAAACAGTTTGAGCAAAGCGATAATAATTCGCAAATTGTGCTCAAGCCAGTGAGCAACCCAGAGCAATTTGGGGTGGCAGAAATTGATGAAAATGGGCAAATTTTGCGTCTCGTTGAGAAACCGCGTGATCCGCGCAGTAATCTGGCTCTTGTGGGCATTTATATGTTTGATTACCACATCTGGCAGGCAATAGATTCTATTACCCCTTCGTTTCGTGGTGAACTAGAAATCACTGACGCTATTCAAGCCTTGATTACCCAGGGTTATAAGGTTTTTCCCTATATCCACGAGGGTTGGTGGATAGATACGGGCAAAAAAGGGGATATGCTAGAGGCAAATCGTCTGGTGCTTGAAGAGCTAGAACCGCTGATTGAGGGGTATATAGACCGTGATTCTACCCTAGTGGGCAAGGTGATTGTGGAGCGTGGGGCAGAGGTTATTAATAGTACGGTGCGTGGCCCTGCGATTATTGGGGAGCATACCCGGGTGATCAATTCCTATGTGGGACCTTTTACCTCTATCTATCATCATTGTGTTATTGAGGAGAGCGAGATTGAGCATAGTATTGTGATGGAACACTGTACTATAAAGGATTTGCCGCATCGCTTGGAAGATAGTCTTATAGGGCGCAACGTGGAGGTAGGGCGAAGCCCGCTCAAGCCCAAAGCCTACCGGCTAATGTTGGGCGATAATAGCTCTGTAGGGGTGCTGTAGAGCTTTCTTCGTTTGGTCAGGTCAACGGTCAGGGAGAGTCGTATAGTCGTATCTCTCCCACCAACCCCATTCCCTCTCCCCCCCTGCCCTCGATCCGCTTGTAGAGACGTAGCATGCTATGTCTCTACCGTTCCCCTTCTCCCCGCGGTGAGACGCGGGGCTAGGGGATGGGGGATGGCGTGGTGGGGGCAGGGCAGGGGATGGGGTTGAAGAGACGTAGCATGCTACGTCTCTTCAACCGGGCATGGGATGTGGGACGCGGGGCAGGGGATGGGGGGCAAACCGGATGTTGCAAGTTCCCCCTCCCAACATCCTGTCAAGACATGGGCGACTAGTGCTATAATGGGGATAGAGAAACCATTGGTCTATAACTATCATTATCATTACCAGCATCGTGGTTTCTCGCCGAAATGCAGTAAGTAGAAAGGAGGAGGAACAGCACATTCCTATATCATACCTGTGCTGTTCTGTCGCATGCCTGTCAATCTCTGGCACGATCTTGATCCAGGACCAAAAATCCCCGATGTTATTCATGTGATTGTTGAGATACCCAAAGGGTCTCGCAATAAGTATGAATACCACAAAGAAACCGGGGCATTTAAACTCGATAGGGTGCTCTATTCAGCAGTGCATTACCCTGGTGATTATGGATTTACCCCCCAAACCTTCTATGATGATGGCGACCCCCTCGATGTGTTGGTTATGACCAATCTGCCTACGTTTACCGGATGTATCGTGGAAGCTCGCACCATCGGGATGTTTCGCATGCTTGATAAAGGTGAGGCAGACGATAAAGTCCTTGCTGTGCTCCATTATGATCCCTTCTTTCAAGACTACAAGGATTATACTGAGCTACCTCAGCACTATTTGAAGGAAGTTGAACACTTCTTTACCGTATACAAAGACTTAGAAGGTTCACGGGTTGAACCGGTAGGGTGGGAAAATGCTATGTATGCTAAAGAGCGCATAACGTATAGTATAGATAGGTATTGGGATATGCGAGCCGGGCGAATAAAGAGTACCTAACACCCTAGCTTATATCATCTGTTTGGAGAGCTGTTGCATGCAATGGCTCTCCGGTCATATGCCCCCTAACCCCGCTGTCTCCGAGGAAAAAAGGGATAGGGGCAAATGCTCATTTGCTATGACCCTCGTGTGGTGAAGATTAGCCTACCACCCAATTCGCGTATCGTTTCGCGTATCGTTTCGCGTATCGTTTCGCGTATCGTTTCGCGTATCGTTCCATTTCCTGATTTGAGACTATGTGAGGAGGATACCAATGCTTGTTGGTGAACGTATGACCCATCCGGTCATCTTTGCCCACCCAGACCTGCCCATCCACGATGCCCTCAACCTCGTGAAGCATGAGCATATCCGCCGGTTGCCGGTGGTAGATAAGCATGGCAAGCTCGTCGGCATCGTGACAGACGAAGACTTGTTTACCGCTTCGCCTTCGCAGGCAACTAGTTTGAGCGTGTGGGAACTCAACTACCTGTTGAGCAAGATTACCATTGGCGAAATTATGACCAAGACGGTGATTACCGTCACAGAACAGACTCCCATTGAAGAGGCTGCCCGTATTATGGCAGATGAAAAGATCGGTGGGATGCCGGTGATGCGGGATCATCATGTTGTGGGAATTATTACCGAAACCGACTTGTTTAAGATTTTCCTGGAACTCATGGGAGCGAGAAGCATGGGGGTGCGGGTAACTGCGCTGATAGCAGATACCCACGGCAAGCTAGCCCAGATTGCTTCGGCTATAGCCGATGCGGGGGGCAACTTTGTGTCGTTTAGCACCTTTGCTGGCGAAGACCCTTCCAACGTGCTCACAGCATTTAAGGTTACAGACCTCAATCTTGAGCAGGTACAAACACTGGTCGCTCCGATTGTCGAGGAAATTGTAGACATTCGGGTTTGTTGCCCATAAGTCAGAGCAAAGGGTATATGGTGTCGCGTTCGTTTCGTTTGTTGCTAGATGGCGCACTGGAGTTGCTTTTCCCAGACCGCTGTGTCGGGTGTGGGCAGGTGGGGCAGTTGCTGTGTGATTCCTGTGCCGCCCGTATTCGTCCCTACCCAGACAAGCGGGTGCAACGGGTGACGTATGGTGCGCTAGGGGAAGTACACGCCGCTTGTGTGTTTGAGTCGCCGCTGCGCGAGGCGATCCATGCGCTCAAGTATGACCAAGCCGAGCGTATTGCCCCTTTGCTGGCGACCCTGTTAGTGACGCATATGCGGCAGGCAAAATTGCCCGTAGATGCAGTGATACCGGTGCCGCTGCACCCCAACCGGCTGCAAGAGCGCGGCTTCAACCAGAGCGAACTGTTGGCACAGGGGTTGGCGGAAACGTGCAACCTCCGATTGCTGCGGCGGGGACTCGTGCGCCAGCGAGATACCGCCCACCAAGTGCAGCTCGATGCCCACACCCGTCTCACCAATATGCAAGGGGCGTTTGTCTGGCGTTCTAAGAAAGCCCCCCCACGCCGTATTTTGCTGATAGACGATGTACTCACCACCGGGGCTACGTTTGCCGCTTGTGCCGACACCTTGCAGGCAGCCGGGGCAAAAGAGATTCGCGCCCTAGCCCTAGCCCATAGCCTGTTGCATTGAGGACTCCTGACGATATGGTGGCAGCACAACCCGATACTATTACCCTTGATCTGATAGACCGCATCTGTACGCGGCTTGTGGAAAACAAGCGGGTGCAACAGGTGCTACCGGATGGCGGCAGGCTGCATGTTGAGCGGCAGGTGCCCTTTTTGTGCATTTATCGTATGCCTGCCAGAAACCTTGCCGACCAGACTGCCCGCCTCATCACCGGTGAAGCCTCCTATCTGATAGCTCCAACGAGTCGCCAACACCATCAGATGCTCTCACTGTTGGTCTCGCGGGTGGTGGCAACCCTAGCCGACATCTTCGGGGCATTTCTGTTGGTTGAGATATGGTCTTCATATGCGCCTCTCCATATCACGAGTGAGCCGACAGACGAACAACTTTCGCGCCCCACGTTTCGTATTTTAGCGCAGACTAGCCCCAACGACCCGATCTTGCCCACTCTCGCGCAACTCGAAAAGAGCCTGAAACGGTTGCATATCGCGCAGCAATATGCTACTGTTGAGGTGCTATCGGCACGTAAGACTACCCCCCCAGGGGCAGGTCCCCTGCTTACCAGCAAAGAAGCCCGCAGTATGGGGTGCCGCATGATTGGACTAGAGGTTGTGCCGGTCTATTACGACAAGATGGGAACTATCCTCTACCCGATGGTCCTACAAACGCTCCATCACGGGATGGCACGCGCACTGAAGCATACGTTTTTTACTTTTGTACGCACGCACACCACGCAACGTCCCGCCCATTACCATGTTTTGGGTAGGCATGCCGTTGTTAAAGCCGTATGGGAGGTAGACCAGCAGCTTGCTACTATCAGCAATGCCAGTGATTTTTTGCTGCTTGTGACTCCCATCAATAGTGATGAAGCATGGGCTATGTTCAAGCGGAGCAATGGGCAACAAATACCAAGTTTTGCCTACCGTCCGCTGCCTATAGACCCGGTGTTGCTCAAACGCACCCTCTACAACATTCGCCTTGAGCGCGTGGAAGACCCTACTCTCTTCCGTCTCTTTCACGAGAAACAACGCGAGCTGGATATACAGCTTGCTATGTTGCTTGAGCGTGGGTCTCCAAACTTTCTCTATGGGAGTTTGCAACTTTTTGGCAAAGTAGACGACTCGCTGTTGGAGACTGCCCGTGACCTGCTGCGCCGACTCCCTCCACGTAGCCGGGATGATTCCTACGGCGGCTACTGGGATGCATACCGGTTTGCCCGCCGTGCGGAGGAGGAGATTGCCTACTACCGCCAGTCCTATCCGCTGCTCTCTGCCAAAGTTGCGGTGCGTGATGATATAACGAGCAGTGGGTTGATGGTATCGCAGGGAAATCTGCTGATAGGGAGACAAACGCGAGTGCCTGTGCGACGGGTAGAGCCGCTGCTCCATCATGAGATTGGTACCCACGTCCTGACCTACTTCAATGGTTACTCACAACCATTGCAACAGTTGTATACCGGTTTGGCAGGCTACGATGAGCTCCAAGAGGGGTTGGCGGTATTGGCAGAGTATCTGGGAGGCAACCTGAGCCGCCCACGGGTGCGGTTGTTGGCAGCGCGGGTGGTGGCGGCGCATATGCTGGCGGACGGGGCATCGTTTGTGGAGACTTACCGTGAGCTAGATACGACCTACCAGTTTGACCAACGTACGGCATTTACCATCACGATGCGTATTTACCGTGGGGGGGGGTTGACCAAAGATGCTATCTATTTGCGGGGGTTGTTGGCAGTGCTTGACTATGTACAACGTGGGGGGGAGCTTGCGCCGCTTTTTGTGGGCAAGATAGCCGCTTCGCATATACCGCTCGTGCGCGAGTTGCAATTGCGAACGATTCTCCACCCTGCGCCGATGCAACCACGCTATATGCAAGAACCTTCAACCGCTGCACGGCTTGAACGATTGCGTCAAGGCGTGACAGTCAGTGATTTAGTAGAAAGGAAGAATCTATGAAAATTGGGTTTGTTGTCAATGACATTATGACAGAAGAGTCGGGATATACGACGATACGCTTGGCAATGGAAGCAACGAATCAAGGTCATGAGACGTGGCTTATGGGTGTCGGGGATTTGGCGTATGATCCCGATGAACATATCCATGCCCGGGCGCGTCGGGTCAGTGGCAAGCAGTATAAATCCAATGAGACCTATCTCAACGATCTTCAGGGGAAAAAAGCTCTACGAGAACGGATCAATGTTGATGACTTGGACATTTTGATGTTGCGAAATGATCCTTCTACCGATGCGATACAACGTCCCTGGGCGCAATCGGCGGGTATTATCTTTGGGCGAATAGCGATGCGGCATGGGGTAATTGTGCTGAATGACCCCAACGGGTTGGCAAAGGCGATGAACAAGATGTACTTTCAGACCTTCCCCGTCGAAGTACGCCCTCAAACGTTGATTACCCGCAATCATGATGAAATCAAGCAATTTGCCAAAGATCAGGGGGGCAATATTGTCTTAAAACCGCTCCAGGGGTCGGGGGGGCAGAGTGTGTTTCTCGTTCGCCCAGATGATATGCCCAATCTCAACCAGATGATAGATGCGGTAAGCCGGGATGGGTATGTTATCGCGCAAGAATACCTGCCTAAAGCCGCAGAGGGGGATATACGCCTCTTTATGATGAATGGCGAGCCATTGCGCTACAAGGGCAAGTATGCCGCGTTTCGTCGTATCCGTGCCAGCGAGGATATACGCAGCAATCTGCATGTCGGTGGCAAGATGGAAGCGGCTGTAGTAGATGATATAGCGTTGCGGGTGGCGGATATTGTGCGTCCGAAGCTAGTGCAGGATGGGATGTTTCTCGTTGGGCTAGACATTGTGGGAGACAAGCTGATGGAAATTAATGTGTTTAGCCCCGGTGGTATCGGCAGTGCTCAGAAGTTTGAGGGGGTGTCGTTTGCCCAAGCGGTGATACAATCCCTCAACCGTAAGGTGCAGCTGATGAGCTACTATCGCCGCAACTTTGACAACTTGGAGATGGCGACATTGTAGCGGGGTGCAGGAAGTGCAAAACGCAGGGCAGGAACCACTTGCTCATCCCTGCTGCCCCTGCCCCTAACTCCCCCTCTCCCCCCTTGCCCCCTCTCCCAGAGGGCGAGGGGGAGCCATAGGGGTAGGAGCATTACCCCCCCGCCCGGTCTCCCATGCCCGGTTGTAGAGACGTAGCATGTGCTACGTCTCTTCCCCCCTCTCCCCCCTTGCCCCCTCTCCCAGAGGGCGAGGGGGAGCCATAGGGGTAGGAGCATTACCCCCCCGCCCGGTCTCCCATGCCCGGTTGTAGAGACGTAGCATGTGCTACGTCTCTTCCCCCCTCTCCCCCCTTGCCCCCTCTCCCAGAGGGCGAGGGGAAGCCATAGGGGAAGCAAGGGAGCATGCTCCCTTGCTTCCCCCCCGCCCGGTCTCCCTTCTCCCGCTTGCGGGGGAAAGGGCAGGGGATGGGGGCTGCCCAAAGGGGGGAAAAGACGGGAAAAGAATCTGCCACACCTATGCTCTCTGGCTATTTGCCCTTGCGCTTTTTCTTCTTGGAGCGTGAGCTACCCTCACCCCCACTGCCGCCGCTGCCCCCGCCTCCCCCGCTGGCAGTTTGGCTTCTTGTAGGCTTTGGTTTGCCGCGTGGGGGAGGAGCATTATTGGCAGCAGTGCTGATAGCTTCGCCGCTGTTGGTTGCGGAGACTAGTGCGGCTTCGTCGCCGGCGCGTCCACGAGCTATTTGCCCACTGGCAGCATTATTACGTCCGTGGCAGTGCTTAAACTTGTTACCGCTTCCACAGGGGCATAGATCATTTGGTCCCGTCTTGGGTTCCTCACGGCGGACGGTGCGGGTCTTCTTCTGTCTGTCGCCGGCTCTGTCGCCGCCCACAATCTCATAGCCTGCCTGTGCTGCCGCTTCTTGCCGGGCTTTTTCTGCTTCATATTCTTGGATGTGGCGATGATAGTTTGGCAGTTGTTGGAAGAAGCTATGCACCACGGTATGATCTATATTCTCTTGTAGCTCACTGAACATACGAAACGCTCTCGTTTTGTATTGTACCAGTGGGTCGCGCTGCCCAATTGCTTGCAAGCCGATACCCTGGCGCATATCCTCCATTGCGGTGAGGTACTCCTGCCATTCCCGGTCTATCGTTTGCAGCATCAAGACGCGCTGAAAGTTGTTGAGTATATCCATACCAATGGCATCACGCCACCGCTCAAATGACTGATCAAGTATCGTATTGAGCGATTCCTGAATAGCGATAGTATCTAAGGTGTCAAAGACATCTAGTAAGAGGTCCTCTTCATAGGTATGCAGAGCTATTTCTATCTCTTTGCGCTCAGGTGTGGTGATTTGCGAAGTTGGGGCAAGGACTGGTTGTAATTGTTCATTGAGTTGTGCGATAACCTCTTCTTCCATCTGTTGCTGGTCTGCTTCTGGCAACGTTTCGGTAAGGATTGCCAGCGTCTTGGTGAAATCTTGGATGTACTTTTCGTGTTCCTGCTCGCGTTCTTGTGGCGACAGGTTGGTAAAGATAAGCTGTATTGGTGGGGGAAAGATAGGGATAAAGGAGCGCAGTTCTCGAATGAGGAGCACATAGTTGTGTGCCTCTTCCTTGTTGGCAGGGATGAGGGCTTCAATGGTGCGCTGGAGTTTTTCCTGGGGTTGATCGCTGACTTCGGTAATGTCTAGCTCTGCTATTTCTGGCAGGATAGGGCGAATTCGGCGTTCTACCAGCGCAAAATTTACCTCATCCGTAGCCGGGTTGACCGCATCGTTCACCGCTTCACGGATTTGGTCCCGTAGCCATCCATCGTAGTTTATGATGTAGCGATTGATCAGGTTGTCAAATTCTGTTTCAAACAGGGCTTTAATGCGCTCTTCCAAGTCGCCTTGTCGCAGGTCGCGCCATAGGGTATTGGTGTAGTCGAGGGCTTCCTCATAGTTGGCTTGTTCGAGGAGTTCTATGGCTTCTTCTGGTAGTTCGATAAAGATGTCCTCGAGTTCGTCAAAGAGCAACTCTCGTGATTGCTGTTGGTGGTGCTCAATGAGCGGCAGCAACATGTCGGCTACCGCTTCCTCATTGGCTTGTTGGAGTGCTGGTATGTCAAGCGTTGCCCCAGGTAGGAGTCGCCCTATGCGTTCGTTGGCTATCTCCTCGTCCATTGTGGCAGTGGCACGGATAGTTTCGCGGAGTTCTTGCAACAACTGGCTGGGGCGGTAGTGGCGGTCTATGATGCGCTCAATTCGCCGTTGCTCATCGGCTTCCTCGATGATGCGGCGGCGGCGGGTGTAGATAACCTCGCGCTGCTTATTCATCACATCGTCATAATCTACGGTGTGCTTTCGCATATCAAAGTTGAAGCCTTCGACACGCTCTTGGGCTTTCTCTATGCTCTTGCTCACAATGTTGGATTCAATAGGCTGATCGTCTTCCACGCCCATTTTTTCCATTACGCCCTTGAGCATATCCATGCGCCCAAACCGGAGCATCAGTTCGTCTTCTAGCGAGAGGTAGAAGCGGGAAGCCCCCTCGTCCCCCTGGCGACCTGAACGACCACGTAGCTGGTTGTCTATACGGCGGGCTTCGTGCCGTTCGGTACCCACAACGTAGAGACCACCATACGCTTTGACACGCTCTTGATCCTGTTCACACTGCTGCTGAATGTGGAGTATATCGTCAATGTAGGATTCATGGAGACCGGGGATATTTTGGATAAGCTCTCGTGCCGGCTCGATGTCGCCCTGCAACACGAGTTGTACCAAGCGGGCGCGGGCGGTGTAGACCTGCTCAAATATCTTGCCAGCAAGCAGGATGTGGCGGTTGCGCCGGTTGTTGCGGTACTCCATATACTCGTTGTAGGTATGTTGGATTTCGGCGATGGTTTGCTCATCCATCCCTCCAACCCCTTGCACAATTCTGGTTGCCCGTGCTCGGTTGTTTTTGAGAACAGCCCGGACTAGCTCGCGCTTTTGTTCATAGAAGGACGAATGGACGGTATGGAGCAACGTCTCTATGAGAAACTGGGTTTCCCCCTTTTTGTCCATCTGTTGTAGCGCATTGTCAAAGGAGTCGCGGAGTTGCTGTATGGCAAGGATGAGATTGTCGGTTAGGCGACCCTCGCTGCGCTGAATAATCGTCTCAGGGGAGCCTTTTTTCTGGATTTCTACAATGCTGGCGGCGAGTTCTTCTAGCTCTTTGCGCTCAAAGCCTACTTCTTTCAGGTGGCGTGAGGCAAGCGATTCGGCATTGCCGCCGAGGATGATGTCCGTCCCACGACCAGCCATGTTGGTAGCAATGGTGACGGTGTAGGGCTGCCCTGCCTGGGCAACAATGGCAGCTTCATCGGCGTTTTGCTTGGCGTTCAGAACGTGGAAGATGATCTTCTCTTCGCCGGTATCTTCTGAGATGACCCGCTCTCTTTTCTCGATAATATCGCCAAGTTCTTGGAGTATTTGTTGGCTAAGTTGCTCTGAAGATTCAACGGCGGTTGTCCCCACCAGCACTGGTTGCCCTTTGCTGGCGCGTTCGCGGATGTCATGAATCACCGCGTTGTACTTTGCCTGCACCGTGCGATAAATAAGGTCGGGTTGGTCATCACGGATGCAAGGCTTGTTGGTAGGGATGATCATAACATCCAGGTCATATATCTTGGCAAATTCCTCACGCTCTGTCGCAGCAGTACCGGTCATACCAGACAGTTTGGTATACATACGAAAGTAGTTCTGAAAGGTGACGGTGGCATAGGTGACAGACTCGCGCTGCACCTGTACGCCCTCTTTTGCCTCAACCGCTTGGTGTAGCCCATCACTCCAACGTCTCCCCGGCATCAGTCGCCCGGTAAATTCATCTACAATGATAACCTCATTATCTTGGACAACATAGTCTTTGTCGAGGTGAAAGATGAATTTTGCTTTGAGCGCATTTTCCAGATAGTGGGTAAGTCCAGCGTGCTGCGGGTCATAGACGCTCTCGTTCTCGCCAAGCTCTTCCATTTGGCTTTCTACTTTGGCGAGTCCATCTTCAGTCAAGACGGTACTGCGTGACTTGAGATCAATCAAGACATCGCCGTCAGGTTGTGCGCCCTTTTTCACTTCATCGGGTGAGACGGTGCCCGCACGCAGCCTGCTCACCAGTTTGGCAAAGCGGGCATACTCGCTGCTTGATTTGCTGGCAGGTCCGCTAATGATGAGGGGGGTACGGGCTTCGTCAATGAGGATGTTATCCACTTCGTCTACGATGGCATAGTGGTGCTCGCGCTGTGAGAGGTCCTCAAAATTATGCACCAGGTTGTCGCGCAGGTAGTCAAAGCCAAACTCATTGTTGGTCCCGTAGGTGATGTCGGCGGCGTAGGCTTCTTTGCGGCTAGATGGTCGCCAGTGGACGAGACGTTCGTCTTCTAGCGCACCGGAAGGGTCTACATACTCTGGGTCAAAGAGGGCAGAGAAACTATGCCCAATGAAGCCAATCTGCATGCCGAGCATGTAGTAGATGGGACCCATCCAGCCGGCATCACGGCGGGCGAGGTAGTCGTTGACGGTGATCAGGTGTGCGCCTTTGCCTGCTAGGGCGTTGAGGTAGAGCGGCAGGGTAGCGACTAGCGTTTTCCCTTCACCCGTCTTCATTTCGGCTATCTTGCCCTCGTGCAACACCATACCGCCAATAAGCTGGACATCGTAGTGGCGCATGCCGATGGTGCGGCGTGAGGCTTCGCGCACGGTGGCGAAGGCTTCCGGCAGGATGTCATCGAGCGGTTCGTTTCTGGCGAGCCGTATACGGAAGGATTCAGTCTGTTGGCGTAGCTCATCATTGGAGAGTTGCTGGTAGGTCGGCTCCAGTTGGTTTATCTGTTCAACAATGGGTTTATACTGTCGTCTGGTTTTATCTTCTGTTTCAGCAAATGGATTTATTTTCTTCAACCAGGTAAACATGGTTGTGTGCTTCCTTCCCTCATAAGGTTTATGATGTTCGCTTGTTGCTGGACTAGCTCGCCTGGTCTGGGGCGGCATTGCTCTTTGGTATGGAGCAGGTTCTCCCAATTGTGGGGAAAATAGGTGTCGCGCCTCTTTTCGTTCTTCTTGAGGACCAGGGCAAGCTGTAAGCCCTGTTAGGTGATAAACAAGGGGGGGGGTACCCCGAAAACCATCATGCATTATACCCCACGGTGGGTATGGTAGCAAGGGCAGGGCTTGCTATGTGCTAGTTTCTCACCCCTTCCCTCGTATTTTACATAAGGTAGGTCTGCTGGGCAAAGCTCACCACGGAGACACAGAGACACAGAGTCCGGGCAAGAGATTCTCGACAAGAACGCAGAACCGCAGAGACGCAGAGATTTGCATACTGCTCAAGCGCTTTGCGCTTTGCGCTTTGCGCTTCATAGCCCCCCCATCCCCTGCCCTTCCCCTGCAAGCGGGAGAGGGGAGACTGGACGGCTTCCCCTTGCCCTGTATGGGAGAGGGGGCAAGGGGGAGAGGTTTGGTCCCGCGTTCCACCGAAGGGGGAAAGGGTACCGGTATCTCTATTGTGGATGATGGGCTATGAGGCGGGGGGCTCTTGGAGCTTGGTGATATGCTCTACGGGAAGCCCGGTGATGTCGGCAATATCGGCGGTGGGAAATCCTTTTGCTACCATTTTGTGGGCTATCTCTTGCTTTTCCTCTAGTTGTCCCATTTGGTTGCCAACGTTGTGTAAGTTTCGTGCTTCTCGTGTACGTTGTAAACTTTGCTGGTAGGTTTGCTTCTCTGATTCGCTCAAAGCAAAAATTTCTGCCAGCTGAAATGCCAAGTCGTAGGGGGCAGAATGGAGTGGGTCTGGTACATTGTCGTAGGTAGACATATGCTTCAACAGGTAAAACCACTTATCCCTACGTATTTCTAGTTCTTCAAGCGGTTTTTTGAACTTTTCTAGCTCAACGAATATATATGCTAGGTCGTCAAACAAGACTTTTTTTGTAGCAGTGTTCATATACTGCGCCCAATGGAAATAGTGTTCTTGATTAGATGGACTAATTGGTTCAAGAGCAAAGGTTGAGATACCGATGCTATAGATGGGTAAGCAACCGTAGAGATTCCTTTTGGCAAAGCTAAAATCTACTTGGCTGTTGACAGTAAACGATGTGTAGTAGAAGAGGCTTTCTTTGATGTCTGCTTTGCTGCCTTGTAAGAGTTTGACGATATACTCCTTTTCGTCTTCCCCTATGCAATGGACATCTAGCATGAAGAGGTTATCAAGAATAGGATCGGGGGCAGGGTCTGCGGGAAGAAACCACATGTTCTTGATAGGACTGGAAGGTTCGAGGATGTCATAGATAAATGCTTTGAGCACCTCTACGCTATCTGGTTTGTTGAATTGTCCAAAAATACGCTTGAACCCAAATACAGTTGTGGGATCAATATATCTTATCTTTGGTAACATATGGGTATTGCTCCTTTCCAAACACTCCTGAAGTCAATGCCGCGCAGAATATCCTTTTGCAAACTCTAAGCGCGGCGGCACTGCTTCCAGACGCGAACTTTCTCGTTGGGGATGGTTGTCTGAGAAGCCCAATCCTTTAGGATTGGGAGTTAGAACATATTAGATATATTGTAGCACAAAAGGGAGTAAGGGATTGCAAAATACAGGGCAATTGCATTACCTGTACTCTATTTCACAATCAGGTAATTTTGATACTTTTGTTCCATTTTTTACTCCACATTTTCAAACAAAAGAGCGGAATAATTGTTTCTTATCCGTTGGTAACGTAACGTGAAACCCTTGATGTACGACAAAACCAGCATATACGGTTGATTTTTGGGAGCTATCACCAGTACTTGTGATACATTTCACAGGTAATGCAATTGCCCTGTTGCAAAATATCGGGTCCTAGCGTACTATAGGCGGTGCCTATGACGAGAACATCAGCAACAACCACCCCGACACCTGAATCAGAACGCATCACTCCCGCTGCCGCTGATACGAGTTCATCCCCACCGCCCGCTGCCCGTCGCCCGCTGCCCGTGTGGTGGGTTGCGCTAGTGCTGACGATGCTCGCCGCTATTCCCCGCGTGTTTACCCTGAACGACTTTTTTACCGTGGATGAGAGTTTCCATTGGGTGTGGCGGGTGATGCACTTTATGGATGCCCTAGAAGATCACCGTTGGGCAAACACGAATCTCACGGGACACCCCGGTGTCACGACTCTTTGGCTTGGGTCGCTTGGGCGCATGATAGCCTTTGCGGTGGGGTTGAAGGGTCCTGAGTGGGGGCGAGGCGGGGCAGAATATCTGGCGTTGTTGCGGTTGCCGCTGGCACTGGTGAATAGCCTAGCCGTGGGGATGGGCTATCTGTTGCTGCGCCGGTTGGTGCGCCAGCAAATGGCGGTGTTGGCGGGGGTGTTGTGGGCATGGTCGCCATTTCTCATTGCCCACAGCCGTCTATTGCACCTTGACGGTTTGCTGACCTCGTTTGTTATGCTGAGTGTCCTGTGTTTGCTGGCAGCAGTGTGGGGTGGGGGGCGGCTTTTGTCTCCCTCTCCCCCTGCCCCCTCTCCCATAAAGGGCGAGGGGGAGATGACCATTCCCTTCTCCCCTCGGTGGGGGAAGGGGCAGGGGATGGGGGCTGCCCGAAGGGGAGCATTTTCAAGGGAAACGCAAAGAGACGCAGAGCATTGGGCAACAAGAGCAGATGATGTTCAATGTGGGAGTGGGCAGGTGTCGTGGTTGTTGTTGGCAGCGTCAGGTGCAGTAGGGGGGTTGGCACTGCTCACCAAAGCCCCATCACTGCTGCTGCTCCCGCTATCGGGGATGCTGTTGTTGCTGTTGGGGGCTGCCCCTAGTCTCCCCAAACGGGGTATCCAAGCGGTTGCCCGCTTTGCCGTGTGGCTTATCGTTGCGCTGATCATAGCCTACATTGGATGGCCCGCTATGTGGCAAGTGCCACAGCAGGCGATAGGGCATGTGATGGAGGAGATTTTTGCCAATGGTGCTCAACCGCATGCATCGGGGAACTATTTTATGGGGCAGCCAGTGGGGGACCCTGGACCGTTGTTTTATCCTGCGGTGGTGTTATGGCGAAGTTCGCCGGTAGTGCTGGTTGGTTTGTTGCTTTTGCCGCTGGCATTGTGGCGGGGGCAGCATCAGCGGGAACGCTGGTCGTTGTTAGCGTTGCTTGGCTTTGTGCTGCTGTTTGGGGTTGCGCTTGGTATGCTGCCAAAGAAGTTTGACCGCTATTTGCTGCCCATTTTCCCTGCGCTCCAGGTGCTTGCTGCGGGGGGGTTGACCTGGGCGGGGGAGTGGGCAACGCAACGTTGGGGTGCTATCAGGCGGCTGCCTGATGCCAGTAAGGTATTGCCGCTGGTCGTAGCGGTTATGGTGTTGTTGCCGCTCAATCTCTGGTATCACCCCTACTACCTTGCCTACTTCAACCCGCTGCTTGGTGGGGGGCGAACGGGGCAGTATGTAATGTTGGTCGGGTGGGGTGAGGGGATGGAGCAGGTGGGGGCATGGCTCCGAACCCGCCCCGATCTCACCCGTAGCCCGGTAGTTTCCTGGGATCAGCGTACCCTGGAGCCGTTTGTGCCGGTGCGTGTGGTAGAACTCAGCGAGCGCAATTTGGCGCAGCCTGCTAGTTATGCGGTGGTCTATTCACGGGGGGCGCAGCGGGATGCTGGCTCTGCCTATTTGCAAGAGGTGCGCCAAAACCCGCCGCTCTTTACCTTGCAGATGTATGGGGTAGACTATGCGGCGGTGTACCAGCCGGTGCATCCCTATACTGTGCCAGTGGATGCGCTCTTTGGTGATGGTATTCATCTGCGCGGGTATAGCCAGCATGTTGTTAATTCAACGCTAACGATTACGCCCTCGTGGAATATCCAGACTCAACAGGGGGTACCACTGTTTAGCTTTGTGCATGTGCTTTCGGCGCAGGGGGAGCGGGTCGCCCAGGTGGATGTGCCTATTGATGCCGGGCTATTTGCGGAGTGGGAGCCGGGGCAGCAGTTTGGTGATCCGTTGCCCATACCGCTACCAGCAGATCTGCAGCATGGCGAGTATACGGTGGGGATGGGGGTTTATCTGCCCCAGGATTGGTCACGTCTTCCCTTGCGGCGCGGCGAAGCGTTGCCAGCGTCCGTAGACGGGGGAGAGGTGTTGTTGCTTGCCCGCTTGTATGTGGATGAGGATGGGGTGCGAGTGGAGCCGGTGTTGTCGCCGTATGTGCTACAATGACATGAAAGACCGCATAAGAAAGGTAGATGCAAGGATGACGAATAAACGGGTAAGAAGAGGAGCATTAAATACGAATCAGGTTGCGCGTGAAATTGCCGCCCTGCCCCTAGAAGCACAGACCCAAGTGCGGGACTTTGTACTGTTCTTACGTACCCGATATGCGCTTCACTCCCCGAGTCAGAAAATGTCGCTTCCATCCTTTCTTGACGAACCTTTTGTGGGTATGTGGGAGGAGCGTGAAGATATGCCAGAGAGTAGTGATTGGGTTCGCACCCTACGGAAGCAAAACTGGGAACCGCTCGCATGAAACGGGGGCTTGTTGATACAGATATACTGATAGATGTTGCCCGTAATATTGACGCGGCAGTCCAGTGTCTTGAGCGTCTCGAACATGATTATCATGAGATAGCGATAAGTGTAATAACGCAGATGGAACTTTTGGTTGGTTGTCGAAATACTACAGAGTTTCGGCATACAGACCAGTTTTTGCAACGCTTTCATTTGTTGCCGTTGCATGCCCAGATAGGTACTACAGCTACTCATTTGCTCTATCGCTACCGTCTCAGTCATGGACTGCTGATACCTGATGCCCTCATAGCAGCAACAGCAATCACAAACCAATGTCCACTTATTTCCAAAAATCAGCGAGATTATCGGTTCATCAGTGAACTTGATTTGCTTGCTTACCCTATGGTATAGGGTGATACAAAGTACATTGATCTCCCCTTGCCTCTTCCCCCACCGCGTGGGCAAGGGGATGTTCGTCTCCCCCTCGCCCTAAAATGGGAGAGGGTGGCAAAGTGGCTATGTTCATTGAATAGTGAGTTTTGCCCTCGGTACTTCTACCACAGCCGGGCTTGTCCCTCTGGCAATTCCGGAGGGGCAATGTTGAGGTGTTCATAGGCACGGCGGGTTGCCATACGTCCGCGGGGGGTGCGTTGGAGAAAGCCTAGCTGTATCAAGAACGGCTCATACACATCCTCGATAGCATCTACCTCCTCGGCTAATGCTGCTGACAGTGTAGATAACCCCACCGGTCCCCCCTGGAATAGCTCAATGATAGTATGGAGCAGTCGCCTGTCGTTTTCATCCAAGCCTAGCTCGTCTACCTCTAAGGAGAGCAATGCTGCCTGGGCTACCTCTATGGTGATGGTGCCGTCCGCGATCACCTGGGCATAGTCGCGCACCCGGCGCAGCAGCCGGTTGGCAATGCGGGGGGTACCACGGGCTCGCCGCCCGATTTCATACGACCCGTCTAGCGTGATGGGGACATCGAGGATACGTGCCGAACGCAGCACAATCTCGCGCATGGCATCATCGGAGTAGAACTCTAGTCGATGGATGGAACCAAAGCGGTCACGGAGCGGTGAGGTTAGCAGGGCGAGGCGGGTGGTTGCCCCCACAACGGTAAAGCGGGGGAGTTTGAGGCGTAGGTTGCGAGCACTTGGTCCCTTGCCGACAATCAGGTCAAGCGCGAAATCTTCCATACCGGGGTAGAGGACCTCTTCTACCGCACGGTTGAGGCGGTGTACTTCGTCTATGAAGAGTACATCGTCTTTTTGCAGGTTGGTGAGGATAGCCGCCAGATCACCTGCTCGCTCAATGGCAGGACCGCTGGTGACTTTCATATTGACCCCCATCTCGTTGGCTATCACGCCTGCCAGTGAGGTTTTGCCGAGACCGGGTGGACCGTAGAAGAGGGTATGGTCAAGCGGCTCGCCGCGGCGTTGGGCGGCAACCACGGCAATGTGCAGGTGCTCAACAACTTTTTCCTGCCCAATAAACTCTTCTAAGCTCGTTGGGCGCAGGCTTTTCTCTACCTGCTGTTCATCTTCTCTTGGGCGGGGGGTCACGATGCGTTCTTCATTTGCCATAGGTGTTTGCCAACGGTACAGGTGTGCTATCTCTGTGGGTATTATAGCATGCTCGGTGATATTCTGCACATAAGCCCGTTTTGATGCAAGATGAGGTTGTGTGGTGGTATAATGCAGAGAAATGTTGCCAATTTGGGGAGAAATAGCTATGACTACTTTACTACTAGATATACCAGCAGAATTGTACGAGCATCTTGATTCAGAAGCCAAACGTCTTCATAAACCAGTACATCTTCTTGCCCAAGAAATGCTCAAGGAAAATTTGGTCAGATTGCAAGCAAAGCCTGTGCTTACGGAACATGAACATCTTGTTAATGCTCTCAAACGTGTAGGGTTACTTGCCGAACCTAGCCCTATGATGCGACAACTAGCCGCACGTCGCAGAGCGACTCTTGAGGAAGCTCACCAAGCCTTTGCTACGTCTGAAGGTAAACCCTTGAGCGAGATTGTGCTTGAACAGCGAGGCACAAAGGGATGAGCTATTGCTTTTTAGATACTAGTGCGTTGGTGAAACGCTATATGCAGGAAAAAGGAAGTGATTGGGTTATTCATCTGACTGACCCAGGCAATGAAAATAGTATCATCCTAGCAGACATAACTATTGTGGAAGCTACGGCAGCCATTGCAGCCCGTCATCGTGCCTCTCGTGGAATATCTTTGGAAGAACGAGATGCTATCGTTACTTTGTTAATATACCATCGCCTTAATGAATATCAGCTTGTACCGTTCAATCATGAAATTCTTGACCTAGCAGTACAATTGACGCAAAATCATCGGTTGCGCGGTTGTGATGCTGTCCAACTAGCAACTGCCATCCATACCCATCGAACACTTGTTGCTATTGGTTTGAATGGACTGAGTTTTATTGCTGCAGATAACGATCTTGTCGCAGCTGCTAGGGCTGAAAATATGCAAGCTATTAACCCGAATGAACAAGATGTAGCTATGGATTAACTCTATTTGCTATGCCCCTGCACCTCTCCTCTTTTGCCCTCTCCTCGTATGTTATGATACAATCACAAGTGTTGTTGGGTGTGGTTCTTTGTTCTCTCCCAGATTATGGAGGTCTTGTGATGAACGTACACAAATACAGACGGTTGCGTATCCTCTCCCTTATAGCCTTGATTGTGCTTTCATTAGGAGCGTTCATCGCCCCTGCCAAAGCCCAAAGCTACTCTTTTGCAGTACCAGAACTGCTGATGGATGTCTATGTCCAAACGGATGCATCTATTCATGTGGTCTATGACATCACCTTCAAGAACAACCCAGGCGCACATCCTATTGACATAGTAGACATTGGTACCCCCAAAGATACCTACAACCTCAGCACCATGACCGCATCCATTGACGGCGTACCATTGCAAACCATACGGGACTCGACCTATATAGATGTGGGGGTAGAGATACCCTTGCGCGAACACCAGATACCACCCGGCGGCACTGGTACGTTGCATGTGGAGTTTGACATACCCGACTTCGTTTACCAAGATACCACACGGGATGACTACGCCTCCATGCGGATTACGCCAACCTGGTTTGAATCTGGCTTGGTTACGGGGTCTGGTTATACCCGTGTGACAATCCATACTCCCTCTGGTGTTGACCCTGAAGATGTCCTTTACCAGAATGAAAAACAACCCTTTGATGATAAGTTCGTATCAGGAGACCGCACGGTTGTGGTGTGGGAGTGGCAGAATGTCCCCGCTACCGAAGAGCGTATGGTGGGGGTCTCCTTCCCGAAAGAGCGTATGGATAGGGTCATTGAGTTGGGTATTGGTGATCTCGTGTCTATGTGGGTTAGTGATAACCCGCTCATCTTTGTGATTGGCACGATGATCTTCTTTTTCTCCCTTTCTGGCTTGTTCAATTTCATATCGGGAAAGAAAGGCTGTATTACCGTAGCGGTTATCGCTGGGATGATCTTATTCCTCATATACGTTCCTGGTGGGATTATCTTCGTTATTCCTGTAGCTATTTTCCTCATCAGTCTGCTGAAAGGTGTTCATTCTAAGGATAAATACCTACCGGCTATCGCGCAGGTAGAAGGCGGCGGTATCAAGCGGGGGTTGACCGCGGCAGAGGCGGCGGTTATCCTAGAGGTGCCACCAAACAAGGTCCTAGCTCTCGTTATCTTTGGTATGCTCAAAAAGGGTATCTTGCGCCAAGTAAAGACTGAACCGCTCCAGGTTGAGGTTATGGATGCATTCAAGGGACAGGACAAAAATCAGCGGCTCAAGACTGCACAGCAGTTGGGCATAGTGATACATACCTATGAGCATGCATTTATAGATGCCATAGAGGAAAATCCCGGTAAGCCCTTGCATGAAATCAAGCTCAAGGACCCGATGAAAAAGATGGTCAAGCATGCTGCCAAGCGGGTAGAAGGGTTTGACCTGAGCGATACGCAGGATTACTACCGGCGCATTATCAAAAAGGCAATGGAGCAGGCGAAAGAACTTGGCGACATTCCCGACTTTGAGCGCAATGTAGACCGCAACCTTGAGTGGATACTGATGAACAAAGATTATCGCACAACGTTTGACTCGCGGCGCAACTACCACTATCACCCTATCTGGATACGCACATCGTCACCGGGGTATGGTGGTATTGGTGGCGGCGGCTCAATGGGGGGCGGCGGTGGTGATAACATTGATGTCAGTTTTGGTGATGTGGCAGGCTCTTTTGCCGGTTGGTTTGAAAATACCACGGGCAAGATAGCCGATACGATTTCCCCCGAATCGCTTGGTACCGCTCCCAAGCCACCCCCTAGCAGTAGTAGTGGGGGGGGCGGGTGTGCCTGTGCGGGGTGTGCCTGTGCGTGTGCGTGCGCTGGCGGCGGACGGTAGCGGATAATAAGCAGGCACCTGGATTGCCAGCATCCATCCCACCCGCAGATCTGCTGCGACAACAAGCCGATTGGCTCGCTCCCATGCGAGCGCGGTTGTTGCGGCGCATTGGGATAGCCCATCGCCGGTGTGTGCTTGATCTTGGGGCTGGCTATGGTGCCGTGACTGCCGAGCTTGCCCGGCGGTCTAGTTCTAGCGGACGGGTGGTAGCTCTTGACCTAGCGTTATCTCCATTGCGCTCGCTCGCGCAGCCGGGTGAGCAAGTTGTCCCGCAAGCCGTCTGTGCCAATGGGGTGTCGTTGCCCTTTGCCGATGCGACCTTTGATATGGTCTATTGCCAACTGGTCTTGTTGTGGGCGATGCCGATAGAGTCGGTGATTCGTGAGATGTGGCGGGTTTTGCAGCCGGGCGGCGTGGTTATCGCGGTTGAGCCAGACTATGGCGGGATGATAGAATATCCTACCACGCTTGCGACCCGCGATCTTTGGATAGCAGCACTCAAGCGGGCGGGGGCAAACCCAACGATTGGACGCATGCTGCCGAGCATGTTTGAGCGGCATGGGTTTCGGGTGCGGGTTGACCTGCTGCCAGAACTGGTGCCGCCATCAACTACCCGCTTTGCGCTGTTGCGGGGGCTGCCCCTCACCAACAGGGAATACGCCAAGCTGCGCCATATTGAGCAGCAGGATGCGGCGATGGGTGATAGTGATGATGGACAACGATGGGCGCGGGTGGTCCATTTGCCGTTTGTGTTGATTACCGCCGAACGGTTGGCTGAATAATCATGTCGCTTGTCTTTTCTCGTGGCATATAAGCATAAGATACAATCAATCTTAACATAATAGTAAAAAGCTACGGCATCATGACCATATGTTACCGCCTGAACTGTATACTCGTGTTGTTATAACCCGTGATGTTCCAGAAGCCCATCTTAAACAAGGGGATATGGCTATGTACATTGACTATATTCCTGTTAAAAAAGGTGAAGATGGAGCTATCTTAGAAGTTTTTAACGCGCTGGGCGATTCGCTTGCTGTTGTATCTGTTCCTATCAGTGCAATAGCTGCCCTTAATGCTGACTATGTGCCAACAGTTCGTTTGGTAGATACGTCCTATTCGTAACTTAGGCGCAGCAGGTAGAGGGGATGGGGGGACGTAATACCCCCTTCTCCCCTCGGTGGGGGAAGGGGCAGGGGATGGGGGCTTGCCCGGTCTCCCTGCCCCCGCTCC
>CAYPHM010000029.1:0-37248 GCA_964410555.1 uncultured Chloroflexaceae bacterium
CCCTGCCCGGTTCCCCTTCTCCCGTGTAGCGGGGGAAGGGGCTAGGGGATGGGGGCTGCGTGGTGGGACACGGGGCTAGGGGATGGGGGGGTGCGTGGTGGGACACGGGGGCAAGGGGGCTGACCGGATGGCAAAAAAGTAGCCTACTGGCGGAGCTCGCGCTCAACCTGCTTTGCCGCCTGTTCAAGCTGTTGGATGAGATACTCGACAGTATCCAACATTTCTTCCTTCCCTAGCGTCTCCAACTCCATACACAAGGACGAAAAGTGGTGTGCGCCCAATTGAGCACTGCTAGACTTGAGCGTGTGGGCAACATGCACGACCATTTGCTTGTCCCCGCGCAAAAACGCCCGCCGCATCGCCTGGAGATTCTCGGCAACATCTTCAATATACAACTCAATAGTCTGTTGGGCATCCTCGCCCATAAGCGCAACAAACTGCTCAAAGATGGTCCTGTCAAAAGCGACTGGCTCCTCTTGGTCAGGAGAGGGTTCTGTGGAATCTCCTCTCAAACGGTTGTCCTCAATAGAACGACCCTTGTTTTCTTTTGGAACAGCCAAGAGCTTCTTTATCAACTCGTCTATCTGTACCGGCTTGCCCATGTAATCATCCATACCAGCAGAAAGGCACCATTGGCGATCCCCTTCCATTGCATGGGCAGTCATGGCAATAATAACCGGTTGTTGCTGCTCTGACCAGTATTCTCGTATACGATGGGTGGTTTCTATGCCGTCCATCTCTGGCATCTGCACGTCCATCAAGATGACATCGTAAGCACTGCGGCGAAGGGCATCGAGCACCTCCAGTCCATTAGCTGCGACATCCGCCCGATAGCCCATACGGTCTAACAAGTGGAGCGCAACTTTCTGGTTGACCACATTGTCTTCCGCCAGCAGGATATGCAATGGGTACCGCTTGCCTATATCGGTATCTATAGCCTGTTGGACATCTATAGGGGTGGCACTGCCGGTATTACCAAGCAGCAGACGATTGAGCGACTCTGCCAGCACTGCTGGACGGACTGGCTTGACCAGCAAGATACACTGGTCGGTAACAGATTGCGCCCCCACCTCGCGCCGCATCGCTACCGTTGTCCAGACGATAATCGGGAGCAATGCCTCATCAAACTGCTGTTTGACCTGCCGGCGTAGCTCTTCAACAAGCGCAAGGTTTTCTACCTGCGAGACATACATATCCAAAATGGCAAGGTCTGGCTTATTCCCTGCGGCTATCCAAGCCCATGCGGATTTAATCGTATCTACCGTATGCACATGCATGCCCCAAGATGTAGCATATTGGCTGATAAACTGGCGACTAGTCACATTGCGGTCTACCACCAACACCGTCTTGTCTTCAAGCAAAGGGTAGACCTGTGCTTGAGGTTGTTTGCGATCTGGTATCTGAACAACAAACGTGATATGGAACGTTGAGCCTTTCCCGACCTCACTCTCTACCCATATGGAGCCATGCATCATCTCTACCAGACGACTACAGATAGCCAATCCTAGCCCCGTACCGCCATACTGCCGCGTGGTAGAGGTATCTACTTGGCTAAAGGATTGGAAGAGGCGATCTAGGCGATTTTCGGGAATGCCAATACCGGTATCACAAACCCGAATATGGATTAACCCCAACACCGTATGCGGCAGTTGGGAAGAGATCGCCCGTGGGGGTTGGTCGGTAGAAACCCTCACGACCACCTCCCCCTGGGCGGTAAACTTCACCGCATTACTCAACAGATTGACGATGATCTGGCGCACACGGGTTATATCCCCAATGACCTCTTCTGGCGTGGTGTCGTCCATCCAATAGGCAAGGTCAAGATGCTTTTCTGATGCCCTGGCTGCCAGCAGTTCTAAGGCTTCTTCAATACAACGGCGCAGGTTGAAGGGGTGCAATTCTAGATCAAGTTTACCCGCTTCTATCTTGGAGAAGTCTAAGATGTCATTGATGATGGTCAACAACGACTCGCCGCTGACCCGTATGGTTTGGGTATAGTCGCGCTGGTCGGGCGTGAGGGGGGTATCAAGCAGTAGGTTGGTCATCCCAATAACCGCATTCATCGGCGTGCGTATTTCGTGGCTCATATTCGCCAGAAACTCCGATTTGGCTTGGGTAGCAGCTTCGGCAGCTACACGGGCTTGGGTCAGGGCTTCTTCCATGCGCTTGCGTTCGGTAATATCCGTGCTAACATTGCCCACACCATACATATTCCCATCGGCATCATAGACAGGAAAGCGAATGGAAAAGAAGGTATGGAAACCATCGGGGAGTTCAAGGGTACTTTCCCGCTCCACCAGATTGCCGGTCTCTATAACCTTTACCTCATCCTGTTCCTGTTGGATAGCACTAGCTGCTGGTAATACCCCAACCTCTTGAATAGTTTTGCCAATAAACCATGCTGCTTGCAGGTTGTGACGTTCTGCCATATAGCGGTTGACATGCAAAAATCGATGGTTGAGGTCTTTGACGTAGACTATCGCGGGTATGCTGTTGAGGATGCCCTGGAGCAGAGCTTGGTTTTCGCGTAGGGCTTGTTCAGCCTCTTTGCGCTTGGTTAGCTCGTGCAAGAGCTGTTCTGTCGCCTGCTGAAGCGCATAGGTGCGCTCCTCCACCCGCTGCTCCAGCTCAATTTGCATCTGCTCTCGCTCGGTAATATCTATTGCCAATTCGAGCATCAACTGTGAGCCATCCATATCGGTAAAGGGATAGGCATAGACTTCATACTTGCGCTGATTGATAAACGTATCTTTCCAATGATAGGATTGTTCATTGCTAAATATTTCCAGTGATGGGCAAGCATCACAGGGTTCTTGGGAGTTTCGCAAGATTTTGTAACAATACATCCCATTGGGGTTGCCAAAATGCTCCCGGAAGTACCGATTAGCAAACCGTATGGAGTAGTCGGGCGCGACGAGGTAGACATAGACAGGGAGTTCATCAAGCAGGTTGAAGAGCCATTGCCGCTCGTGCTGTAGGGCTTGCTCGGCTTGGGTGCGCTCGGCTTGGGTACGCAACGCCCCAATGCCATAGGCAAGATTATCTGCCATTGTAACAAGCAGGTCTACCTCTTGTTCATCAAAAGCATTTGGCTCTGGGGAGTAGATAGTCAGGGCAGCGAAGACCTGCTGGTTAGTATCGTGCAGGGGCAGTCCAATAACTGAAGCATACCCCCGGCGTGTAGCCTCGGTACGCCAGGGAGCAAAACATGGGTCGGTGGTAATATTGCGAATAACCAGCGGCTTGCCCGTCCGTATAGCCGTACCAACTGGTCCCCGCCCATGGGGAACATCATCCCAGGTAATATGTACCGTTTGCAGGTAGCCTTCTCCATAGCCCGCCTCAGCCACAGGACGGACGGTCTTTGCTTCGTCTTGCTCGGCTATGCCAATCCAGCAGAGCCGATACCCGCCGGTATTGACGATAATCTGGCATATCTGGTTGAGCAGCGTTGATTCATCGGTTGCCCGTATGGTGGCGTAGTTGCATGCGCTAAGAGTCTTGTAAGCCCGGTTGACCCGCGAGAGCTCGGCGGTGCGTTCTTCTACCCGTTGCTCTAGGAGCGCGTTCATCTCGCGGAGTTCAGCGCGGGCTTTTTGGATGATGAGTTGGTTTTCAATGCGGGCGACTACTTCTTCAGACCTGAAGGGCTTAACGATGTAATCTATCCCCCCGACATCAAACGCTGTGACTTTATCTAGCGTATCATCCATAGCACTGATGAAGATGACTGGTATATCGTGGCTATCCTGTTGGGCTTTGAGCCTTCGGCAGACCTCATAACCATCCATCTCTGGCATTTTGATGTCTAGCAGGATAACATCAGGCGCACGGATATTAACAGACTGCAATACTCGTGTACCACTAGAGATAGTCCTTACGGAGAATCCGCGTTTGGTCAGCATACGGGAGAGAATACGCAGATTGTCTGGCACATCATCAACAATCATGATGTCCCCCCGTGAAGGTTCTGGTTCTGTACTTAGGGCATGTACTTGCATAGTAAGTCCCCTAGCTATACCTATCCTTATTCATTGATGAGTTGTTCAGTAAAGGGTGCTGGAAAGCGAACCCAAAAACAGCTTCCTTCTTGCTCTACACTGTGAAAGCCAATTTGTCCATTGTGCAAATGGACCAGCGATTTGGTGATAGCCAACCCTAGCCCAGAGCCGCCTGCTTCTACCGTCAACGGGTTTTCTGAACGGAAAAACCGCGTAAATATCTTGGGTTGGTCACTTGTGCGTATCCCTACGCCGTTATCTTCAACTTCTATGACTACCGAACGCTCCTCCTGCGCTTTCCAGGGTTGGTCAACGGGCGAACTTGGCAACAATGATGGGTCATCTAGGATAAAAGCCCGGACGTACACATCTCCCCCTGGATGAACATATTTTACCGCATTTGAGATGAGATTGGTCAAGATACGCCGCATATGCAGCGCGTCAATCCAGATATACGGGAGTCCCTGGCTCACCTCAACGGTAAGGAATAACCGCCGTTGCTCTATCTGGGTAGTCAGGTTGGTGATACACTCCTCTATGGCATCAGCAGGAGATACCCAACGCCGCTCTGCCCCAGAGGGGGCTTGGTCTAGGCGAGCCACTTCCAACAGGTCATTGACCATCACTACCAGATTTTCTGTTTGGCGTTTGATGGCATCAAGGAAGAGTCGCTGATTTTCATTCAGGTTTTCAATACCGCTCATGTAGAAAATATCTACAAACCCCTTCATAGAAGCCAAAGGAGTCCGCATCTCGTGGGATGCGGTGGCGATAAAGGCATTTTTAGCCCGGTCCGCTTCCACTTCCTCAGTAATATCTTGCAACACCATGACCGCTCCTGTCAAGATACCGCTGGCAAGCGTGGGAGCACTCTGGAGGCGCACAATGCGCTTGCCGAGCGAGACAAGTCCATCTGGCATCTTCTGGTTAGGATTGCCGAGTTCATTGCGTACCTGCTCGACAATTTGCTGCAATCCCGTTGCCATCACTGGATCATCTACTTGGCAAATAGTCTCTATTGGTTGTCCGGTCAGTTCGTGCGGTTCCTGTTCTAGCAAGGTTGCCGCTACCGGGTTGACAATGACGATATGCTCTTCCATATCTACTACGAGCAACCCATCTGCCATGCTCTGGATTATGGCATGGAGTTCACCGGCTTTGCGGGCTTGCTGGTCAAGCAAAGCCGCACGTTCTGCCTCTGCCCGCTTCTGCTCGGTAATATCGCGGATGATACCCTCATAGCCCGATGGTGTGCCATCACTCGCATAGCGAATGTTGGCAGACATCAGGCAATCTATCAAAGAACCATCTTTCTTGCGGAGCTTGATGGGGTAGTCATGCACAGACCCTTGTGTTGCTATGGTCTGCTGAAAGACCGCCCGATCATTGGCACAAGCGTAGAGGTCTAGGGTATTGAACGTTGCCATCTCTTCGGCAGTATAGCTAAACAGTTGGATACCAGCATTGTTCATATTAACTACTTGCCCCGCTAGGGTCGTGATAAAGATGGTATCACGCGAGTTTTCAAACAGGTTGCGATATTTCTCCTCGCTTTGCTCTAGGTTCGTGTAGAGTACGGCGTTCTGTATAGAGATCGCCGCCTGCGAAGCCAACAGGTTGAGGACTTCTAGCCGGTCTTGCGTAAAAGCCCCGGTGGTCAGATTGTTTTCAAGGAAAAGTACCCCCAGTAGGGTACCACGATTTATTAAAGGTGTACAGAGGATCGAAAGTGGATGTTTGGTAGAGATGTACTCATCATGGGTAAATTGCCCTTCATGGCTGGCATCGTGCAACACGAGGCTTTTCTGCGAGTGGATTACGTAGTTGATGATGGAAACAGGCAGCAGGGAGGAGATAGACGCATCGTGTAGGGGCAGCGATTGCATTACCGTGACCTCTTGCTGAACGCTGCCCTCAGCCTCAATAACCCATTCCTCGCCGCGCTTCAACAAGAGTTTGCCATGCTCTGCCCCGGCATTCTCAATGACGATATGCATGAGCTTGGAAAGCAGCGTATCTAGCACAATCTCACCAGAGATCGCTTGGGATGCTTTCATCACGGTAGAGAGGTCTAGCCCGCTGCTCGTGGTGATAGCGGAGACAGAGGGGGTTTCGGTGAAACCGTGCTGCTGCTGCGGTTTCTGGTAAACACCCCCCGGCTCTTTGAGTATGTGGGGATAGCGTTCGTCTAGTGCTCGCACCTTTGCCGCCGATCCCCATTTCAGGTAGCCATTACGGGCTTCGCGTAGGTGGTTGCTGGCGATTGTTTCCTGGTCGCAGGCGAGGTAAAAGCGGGTCGCTAGTTCGTGGGATAGGGCTTCATTCTGTTGGTAGTTGTGCTCGTGGGCAGCGGCAATCGCCTGTTCGTACAGGAAGCGTGCCGCCTGATCTTGCCCCTTGAGCCGAGCCATTTCTGCCGCTATCATGAGGTATTTGTGGCGATAGTTTTCTGGGCAGGTTTCTGCCCACATTTTCATCAGTTCACGGTTGCGCGTGAGAATTTGCCAGTAGATCGTCTGCTCTTCCTCGGTGCAAGCGGGATAGCGGGCAGTCATCGTTAGTGAATAGTAGAGGTAGTGTTCGGGCATGGTGACATTGCCAAAGGCTGCCCCCTCTTCAATCAGGTGGTCAAGTTTATCGGCTATCACCTTTGCCTCTTCGTAGTATTCAAACAGATACAGTGCTTGCAACTTCGTTTTGTAGTACCAGAAGAGCGGACGGAACGCCTCGCTGGTGCTGATCTGGGCGATATGCTGTTCTTCGTCATAGTAGTGGTCGCTAAAGCTGGCAAATCCTTTGGTTAGCCCCTTCATGCACAAGATAAACTGCTGTGAGACGGTTAGCATATTGATGGGGATAATCTGATGGGTGCTCTTGGCAAAGTCTAGGTAGTGCTGTATCTCTTGGTAGACATCATCGAGATGGTCGCCTTTGATCAGCATAGTATAGATAGCCGCGTAGCTATTGATGCCTGCCCAGAGCACATCGCCGGTCTCAATACCGACCTTGTAGCCCGTCTTGAGGTAGGGCAGGCTCCGGGAGAGGTGATACCGCCAAAAGTGAATAAACACTCCATACACTATATTGACCATGCTGGTAAGGGAAACGCTATGCCATAGCTCGTTGAGGTGCAGTGCCAGCTTGCCAAACTCTTCACCCGTCTGGTAATTGTGCATACCTGAGCCGAGGATTGCCCCATACCAGAGGTAGCCAACACTCGATTCCTCGGCATTGCCAAAGCGCAACGAGCGGTGGACCATCTGGAACGTCACCATATACAGCAGCTGCATATTGGTGCGCCACCAGGCGGTAATGAGAATATTCATGAGCAAGCGCATACTGGCGAGGTGATGGGGGTCGGTAGCTTTCGGCAGGTTGGCAAGATCAGCCACGCTGCGCCCCGTGAGCAAAACTTGTACCGCTTGTCGCTCCTTCTCTATATCGGTTTCATCCGGGTGAAAGTCTATGGTGATGCCGAGGAGTTTCAGGGCTTCTAGCCCAATCTCAATAACCCCTTTCAGCTGCCCCATACTGGTATACAAGACCATTTCGGTATTGTAGATTTCGGCTTTATCCAGGTTGGTGGTTGCCTGTTCTATTGCCAACTGAAAGACGCGCTCGGCTTCGGCAAAATGTCCGTTGAGGTAGGCACATTTGGCATACTCTCTGTGGAGTGCCAGCGAGAGGGCATAGCACCGTTCCCAGTCTTCTGCTTCCAAGAGCTGTATACCGGTGGTGAGGTAGTTCATCGCCGGTTGGTAGGCAGAAGAGGCGAGGGCTTTTGTCCCGGCAACCAGGTTGAGGTCTGCCAATTCTTGGGAAGTAATATCTGGTTTGGTAGCTGGATTATCTTCGTCTACCAGCGTCTTGGTGAGGAGTCGGCACCCCTGGTTAAGATGGGTAACAATATCGAAGGTATGCTCGCCCAAACAATGGGAGTAGGGGTAGGTACACGGTATATCAGTGGTTGTGGAAGAAGCGATTTGTGGGTCAATCTTGCTTGCCCATTCTTGTTCCCGTTGGAGGAGCAGGTGTCCAATGCGCCAGTGGGTATGCTGTCGCTCCTGCTCGCCCATCAGCGAGTAGGCAGCCTGTTGGATGCGGTCATGGGTGAAGCGATATTCTGAGCGCAGCGTGTCGGAGAGGTCGTCAGCATCTACCAGTTCAGCTAGTTTATAGGCATCACTCAAGGGGACAATCAAGCCTTCTGCCACCGCATCCCAGAGTTGGTGGGCGGCATCGTGGGCAGGTTTTTCTAGCACGATAGCGAGCGTCTCTAGGTCAAATTGATTGCCAATACAAGAGGCAAGTTTGATGACCTGTTGGGCTTCCTGGTTCATGCGCTGCATTTTGCCTGCCATCAGGTCTACCACATTGTCGGTAATATCTTGGCTCTGAATGTCGGATAATTCCCAACTCCATGCCCCCTGCTCATAGTCAAACCAGATCAACTTCTCATCATACAATGACTTGAGAAACTCGTTGAGGAAAAAGGGATTACCGCCTGTCTTAGCCACAACGAGACGGGCAAGCGGTTGGGCATCGTTGGGGGGGCAATGCAACGTTTCTGTAATCAGTTGGATTACGCCTGGTATATCCAGCGGAGCCAGCGTAAGGGTATGGATGGTCGCTTGGGCTTGCCGCATGGTGTCTATGCTCAAAAACAACGGGTGCCCGGCGCGTACTTCATTCTCGCGGTAGGAGCCAATGAGGAAAAGGTAGTGGGTATCTGGGGCGGTCATCAGCAGTTCCATGAGTTTCAGCGAAGCCCCATCTGCCCATTGCAGATCGTCTAGGAAGATGACCAGCGGGTGCTCTGGACGGGTAAACACATGCACGAAATTTTGAAATACGTGGCTGAGGCGATTTTGCGATTCGGCAGGGCCTAGTTTGGGGAGTTCTGGTTGTAGACCAATGATCAGCTCCATTTCCGGGATAACGTCAAGCAACACCTGCCCATTGTTGCCAGCGGCGGTGAGGATACGATCTCGCCAGCAGGCAATGCTGCCTTCGCTCTCGGTGAGCAGATGGCGGATGAGGGAGCGAAAGGCTTGGATAAAGGCAGAGTAGGGGATGTTGCGCTGGAACTGGTCAAACTTGCCAGCAATGAAGTAGCCCCGTTGTCGCGTGATGGGCTTGTAGAGTTCTTGCACCAGGGCAGATTTGCCAATGCCAGCGGAGCCAGAAACGAGCATCATATCGCTGGCACCCTGGCTCACCCGCTCAAAAGCTGCCATTAGGATGGTAATTTCCGGGTCGCGTCCATAGAGCTTTTGCGGTATCTGGAAGCGGTCTGAGACATCATACTGTCCAGGGACAAAAATGTCTATCGTGCCAGTCGTTTGCCACTGCTGCAAACACTGCTCCAGGTCAGCTTTGATACCATAGGCAGATTGGTAGCGGTCTTCGGCATTTTTCGCCATGAGTTTGAGGATAATGGCAGAGAGCGTTTCGGGTATCTCCTCGCGTACTTCATGCGGGATGCGTGGTTGTCTGGCAATGTGGCTATGCACGAGCTCTAGCGGGTCATCGCTGGTGAAGGGGAGCTCTCCGGTGAGCAGTTCGTAGAAGGTGATACCAAGCGAGTAGAAATCGGTGCGATAGTCTATGGCACGGTTCATACGCCCGGCTTGCTCAGGCGACATATAGGCAAGCGTCCCTTCGAGCATGGTGGGGTTGCGAAAGGTGGGGTTTTCGCGGGAAAGAATAGTCGCAATGCCAAAGTCAATGAGTTTGACCTGCTGCTCGCTCATGTTGACGACAATGTTTGCGGGGTTGATGTCCTTATGCATAATGTGCTGCTGGTGTATCTGCCCCAGGATGTCGGTAATGGCTATGGCAATGTGGAGAAAATCGTTGATGCTGCATGTGCCAGAGACGTTGAGTTTTCGGAGCGACTCCCCGCCGAAATCCTCCTGCACCATAATCCAGTGTTGTGCTTTGGTTTCTAGGGCGTAGATGCGAGGCACACCGCTAGTTTGGATGCTGCGGGTGATTTCATACTCGCGCTTGAACCAGGCGATGCGTTCGGGGGAGGGGGAGGGGTCTTTGAGGAGCTTCAAAATGACAGCGCGGTCATCTGTGTGCTGATGACCGCGATACACCAGAGAGTTCGCACTATCATAGAGCTGTTCGATAATATGGTATCCAGGTAGGTTTATCATAGAAGGGTCTCTCTTTGGGATTTTAGCGCATCTTTGCTATATAAACGGTAATGCATACCGGTTTCAGACATAGGTAAATTGGGACTAGATTATCATGCTATTGTACCATTTCATGAACCATCGGGTGATTCAGTGATGTAGGTCACGGTTACATATCAGTTACAAGTCACCTTTCAATGTAGCACAGTATCGGGTAGGGTGCAAATGAGGGACGGGGATTTCAGGGGTAAGTTAGGTTGTAGAGACGGTCATGCACCGTTGTTGTCCGATTCTCTGCATCACTGCGTCTCTGCACCGCTGCGTTTCTGTCGGGAATCTCTTCTGCCCAAACTTTGGGTCTCTGTGACTCTGTGGTGAGCTTTGCCCGGTAGACCTACCCCTGAGAGATGAGGGATAGGGGCTAACAGGGCAGGCAGCGGCAAAACGCGGGTACTGGTTGGGTTGCGGGGCGCACTGGTCAAAGACAGTTGGATGTGCTACACTACGACGTAGTTTCCTTGTGGTATTATGGCTATTTTGGGGGCTACTTTAGCCTACTATTCCCGATACGTCATTCCTCATCCAGACTCGGCAAAACCTAGTTTTGTACCATTCGTTTTTAGCTTGGGGAAGGGGCAAACCACTGTTTTATAGTGAATTGTATGGCAGTCTCCTGACAAGGATTTTTCATGAAAGTACGAAATTGCTACAATTGCGGAACTGAAGAGCGCACCTTCTATGCAGAAGAAAATGGCTTTTCATTAGTGAAGTGCAATGGATGCGGACTCTTGTATCTTCAAGAACGCCCGGATGACAACGAAATATCTCAAGCCCATAAACAAGGCAAACACACCGGACAAAAGGAGTTGGAAGTCACTGGGGTGTTTAATAGCAAAAAGATAGCGATATATCTTGCCGTGTTAGAAGATATGTTCAAAGGGGAACTCGGTAACAAAGGGGATTGGTTGGATGTTGGGTGTGGGCATGGTGAATTTCTAGCGGCTGTTCAGCAATATAGTCAAGGAAAACTGTCCCTAAGAGGAACGGAACCTAATAGATATAAGCAAAAATCAGCGCAAGAGAGAGGCTTAAATGTAGGCTACTTTGACCTTGAATCACATGAACATACGTATGATTGTATTTCATTGTTGAATGTTTATTCGCATCTCCCAAATCCGCCAGCATTCCTAAAGTCGTTAAAGAATCTTCTCAATCCGGGTGGTGAAATCGTTATACAAACAGGAGACACTGCACATTTTTCTGCCGATGAGCATTATAGACCGTTCGATTTGCCAGATCATTTGAGCTTCGCATCAGAGAAAATAGTTACGGGTATCCTAAAACGTCTGGGCTTTGAGATTTTGTGCGTATGCAAATATCCCTACCTGTCAGCTACCCCCAAGACAGTAGCTAAGGAAATGGTAAAAGCATTTTTACCCCAGTATCAAACGAGAATCTGGTACTATCTAAAATGGAAACGCTATGCTCAAACAGACATGTTTATCAGGGCGAGAATAATAAGCTAACAAGGTGCTGCATTGGATGGCAATCCCGCATCAACTGCCCAGAGAGACGTAGCCATGCTACGTCTCTCCTACAAACGAATGACGCTTGTGGGACACGGGACAAAAGAGGGGACAAGCCATAGGATAGCCCGTTACCCCACAGAGTAACAGGCTACCTACACAACAAGACAAGGAGAGAAGGAAGATACTAACCGAGAGCTTTTGAACGGACCGGTTCAGCAGGGAATAAAACTCGCGCCCCATTGGTATGGGCATTATCCTGCGTATCCTTCAGAGGCAATGTTTGGTGATAGTGATCATACTCGCGCATTTCTACTGCTGCCGCATGCAAAAAGCCAGCAAAAAGCGGATGGGGGCGGTTGGGGCGTGAGCGAAACTCTGGGTGAAACTGGCTGGCAACAAACCAGGGATGATCGCGTAGCTCAATAATCTCAACCAGACGACCATCGGGCGATTCGCCACTGACAATTAACCCTTCTTCTTCTAGCAAATCACGATAGGCGTTGTTGAACTCAAAGCGGTGGCGATGGCGTTCTGTCACGCCGGTTGTCCCATACGCCTCTGCTGCCAATGTTCCAGGTTTCAACACACACGGGTAATCCCCCAAGCGCATCGTTCCCCCTTTTTCCGTAACACCCCGCTGATCTGGCATCAAGTCTATAACCGGGTGGGGGGTATCGCTATCAAACTCGGTACTATTCACATCATCGGTGCCGAGCGCATAGCGGGCAAACCCAATCGTTGCACACTGCATCCCAAGACACAACCCCAAGTAGGGGATATTGTGCTTGCGAGCATAGTTTGCGGCAATAATCTTACCCTCAATACCACGATCCCCAAACCCCCCAGGTACGACAATTCCATACACATGGGCCAGCAGATCGGCGGGGTCATCTACCTCTTCGAGTTGCTCTGCCGAAATCCATTGAATATCCACGTCAAGTTCTTGGTGCAATCCAGCATGGTTTAGCGATTCTGCCACGCTGATATAGGCATCGCGTAGCTCAACGTACTTACCCACCAACGCAATGGGTAATGTGCGGCGAGGGCGGCGAATGAGTTTGACGAGTTGTTGCCATTCCTCTAGGTCTGGCTTACGGGTTTCCATCTTCAGCCGCTCCGTGAGGAAATCTCCTAACCCATACTGCTCCAAGATAAGCGGGATTTCATAGATAGAGTCTACCGTCTCCATTGGGATAACCGCCCGCATATCTACATCGGTAAAGAAGGCGACTTTTTCCAAGATTTCCTCTGAAATGGGGAAATCAGCACGACAGAGGATAACGTGAGCGTTGATCCCCACCCCCCGCAGGGCCATCACCGAGTGCTGTGTGGGCTTCGTCTTGAGTTCATTTGTTGGGCCAATATGGGGCAGCAGCGTGACATGGATGTAAATCACATTTTCCTTGCCCACATCCTTACGCATTTGGCGGATAGCCTCCATAAAGGGCAAACTCTCAATATCCCCCACCGTGCCACCAACCTCGACAATCACGACATCAGCCTGCGTACTATCTGCCACAGCGGTAATTCGGGCTTTGATCTCGTCGGTGATGTGGGGGATAACCTGAATGGTGCCACCGAGATAATCGCCGCGGCGTTCTTTTTGGATAACCGATGAATAAATTTGTCCCGTAGTCACACTACACAGGTGTGACAGATTTTCGTCAATAAAGCGTTCATAATGCCCAAGATCAAGATCGGTTTCTGCCCCATCATTGGTAACAAAGACCTCCCCATGCTGATACGGCGACATGGTGCCGGGGTCTACATTCAGATAGGGGTCGAGTTTCTGAATAGACACCCGAAACCCCCGGCTCTTGAGCAATCTGCCAATGGCGGCAACACTAATACCCTTCCCAACTGAGGAAACGACACCGCCTGTTACAAAGATATACTTTGCCATGATCACAATCCTCTCCTTGCTCAAATGAAGTTGTGGAGTGTTCCCAAATGAACACATAATCCAGAGAACTGGAGGTATTCCAACCGCTACGCCTGTCCAATAACCTGTAGTTTCTTGATCTGCTAGACGTAGATGTTAGGCAACAACACCTCTATAGTAATCCGCATATAGTAGGAAAAAGAGCTACTTTCACGAAAAACACTCACGAAAAACACTACTACATAGAGTATATACCAGTTTGCATCTTCTGTAGTGCCTGTAGCATTAACAGAACATTAAAGTCTTCCATCTGTGCCAAAACATGCCAAGCATATAAGCATATTATAGATTTGCATAGTTCGAATAGTCAGGGATAACCAGTTGCTTCCCCAAATGACTAGCGCAGGGAAAAGAAAAAAGGTCGGTGAGCCAGCAAAACCCACGGTTTTGCAAACCCACCGACCTAGACACCTCGATGATGTTGTCCAGTTGTAATGCGTTTTGTATTATGATGTCACTACAGTGTGCCCGACCAGTAGAAAATGGCTTGTGACGGGTCTCTCTCATGGTGTTATTTTCCTGTTGCTGTTCTGTATGGTTCTAGCTTACTCAGGCATATCCTCATATGACCTATCACTTGTAAGAACGACAGCATCAGGCTATTTTGCGGTTTCTCAGGACTCTTTTTGGGTCTAGCAAGCAGGGGGAGTAGACCAATGAAGCTCTCCAAGCGAACGTCTTATCTGGCTTGCTTAGGTATGGAGTGGTTGCAAGATGACAATCAACGTTTCATCTTCTTCAGAGGGTAAACTGGAAGCATTAACCGTAAGTTTCTCCTTCGGGGTGGTATCTTTCACGCCCATCTCTTGGGTAAATTTCTCCAACGAAACGAGATCACGGACATCTGCTTGTTGGGGCAAGGCGTAGTGCATCGGAATGACAATACGCGGCTCAATTTGGCTAATCAACCCGCTGGTATCGGATGGGTCATCGACTTTGTCTGCTCCCACTGGCACAAAGAGCACATCTACATTGCCGATTTCTTCCAGCTGCTGCCGGTTAAGTTCGTGGGCTATATCGCCGAGGTGACAGTAGGCTACCTCATCTATATGGATAACATAGACGGTATTAGCCCCAAACTGTGATCCCTTTTGGGTATCGTGGTAGGTACGAACACCTGTCACGAGAATACCACGCACTTCATACTCGCCTGGACCGTCTATGACAAAGACGGGTTCATCTCGGACGGGACGCACCGCTGTTACATTGTTGTGACCAGGATGGTCATGGCTCACGGTGACGATATGGGCGGTAGGGGTATTGATTTGTAGCCCAACGGAACTATCGTAGGGGTCGCATAGCACAATGCCATCACGACCACGTAACCGAAAACATGCATGTCCAAGATACTGTATTTCCGCCAAAACGTCCTCCTCAATTACGTCATAGGTACAATAGGTACAAAATGAAAGAGGCTGAAAGCAGCAAAATATGTCGCTCTTTCGCCCCTTTGCCTCGTGATTTAGGTCTTATCGGGAACTTCCCTGCTATTCTTCAAGAATGCCATCTCCCTCTTCTTGTATTGCAGGGTCTTCTTCCGATGCTTCACTGACTAGGGGGAGCGTTGTTAGGGCTTGTGAACGGATGAGTTGTTCTATTTCGGCGGCTATGGCAGGGTTGTCGCGCAAAAAGGCTTTGACATTCTCGCGCCCCTGCCCAAGCCGATCCTCACCGAGGTAAAACCAAGAGCCGCTCTTGCGGATAATATCAAATTTTACGCCAGCATCTAGCACACCGCCTTCATAGGAGATGCCTTCGTTCGCCATAATATCAAACTCGGCTTGAAAGAATGGCGGGGCAACTTTGTTCTTGACCACTTTCACCCGCGATCTCATCCCGATAGTTTCATCACCCTGCTTGATCGTCTCTATGCGGCGTATATCCATACGCACCGAGGCAAAGAACTTGAGGGCTTGCCCCCCTGTAGTTACCTCTGGTGAACCAAACATAACCCCAATTTTCATACGAAGCTGGTTGAGGAAGATAACGGTAGCTCGGCTGCGGCTAATTGCGCCAGAGAGCTTGCGAAGGGCTTGGCTCATCAGGCGTGCTTGTGCGCCCGGTAGCGAGTCGCCCATCTCGCCCTCAATTTCTGCACGGGGGACGAGCGCGGCTACGGAGTCTATCACAATCGCGTCTACCGCGTTTGAACGGACGAGCATGTCGCAGATTTCCAGGGCTTGCTCGCCGGTATCTGGCTGTGACATCAGCAGATCATCTATCTGGACACCACACCGTTGGGCATACAAGGGGTCAAATGCATGCTCTGCATCAATAAAAGCCGCTATCCCATCGAGCTTTTGGGCTTGGGCGATAATGTGTTGTGCGAGAGTTGTCTTGCCGCTACTCTCCGGTCCATAGATTTCCACAACCCTACCGCGTGGCACACCGCCCACCCCAAGCGCAATGTCTAGCGCAATGGCACCGGTGGGGATGGTCTCGATAGCTAGTCGGGTGCTGGCTTCGCCCATACGCATAATGGAGCCTTTGCCATATTTGCGTTCAACCTGACTGATAGCTGCTGCCAGGGCTTTTTCTTTTTCAAGTGGCATATTTTTTGTCATCGTACCATTGCTCCTCGGATTAGGCTTATTCTGGTTTTTTCCATGCCTAGAATGACCTAGCCTTTAGCTTCTGCTTTTGGGAGTCCCAAGCATGTATGGTACCACAAACGGGGGGTTTGGGCAACGTAAGGGTTCCTAGGGCTACGTCAAAGGGTGGTAGCAAGGGCGCATGCGCCCTTGCTACCACTACTGGTTCCCCCCTCGCCCTTTAGGGAAAGGGGGCAGGGCAGGGGAAGAGGGAGAAAAATCGTGGTTACTTCCCATGTCTTATGAGACGATACAACGCCTCTTGTTGTTCGCCAGTGCCAAGAATAGCCAACTTGTCACCAGCAGTAAAGATATGGTCTGCGCCAGGGTTGGTGATCAAGTCATCACCACGCAACACCGCCACGAGCGAAGCGCCGGTAGTTTTGCGTATCTCCAGCATGCCTATCGTCGTGCCAATTGTCGGGCTTTCGTCTGGTACCGTCATCCATTGAATTTCTAAGGCTTCTCGCGCCCATCGCAGATTCTTCAACATCTGCATACTGCGCCCTGACGTATCAAACCGGCAGATAGGCGCATACATCTCATCCCGCACCGCATCGCTAAACCGTTGTACATCGGCTGGAGCTAGATCATACTGCACCAGCACTTGCCGCACCATCTCTAGCCCGGCTTCAAACTCCGGTTGCACGACCTCTTGCACCCCCTGGTTCCGTAGCTCAAAGAGCTGCTCCAAATGTATTGCCCGTGCCACAATAAAAGCATTTGGGTTGAGCTTACGGATATGGTGAACAACCAACATAGTGTTGACCTCATCTGGGATAGACAGCAGCACGAGCCGCGCTTGGGAAACCCTCGCCGCTTCAAGCATCATCTCGCTGGTCGCATCACCATAGATAACGGGGCAGCCATCTAGTTTGCACTGCTCCAGTACCCGGTGGTCCATCTCTAGGATAATGTAGCGTAGCCCAACCCGCTCCATCACTTCTGTAGCCACATGCCCAATACGCCCATAGCCAACCACCACGACATGATCGGTCAGCTCTTTGGTAGGCATATTGAACGTACTTACCGTGTCACGCGGTTGATACCGTCTCCAATATTGGTAGATAGGGACAGCAAGCCGGGAAAAGAAAGGGGTAAGCACCATTGTCACAACCGCTGTAGTCAGGATAAGCGAGTAGAGGTCTTCCGAAATAGAATCCGTGTTTAAGCCAACTTTTGCCAAGACAAACGAAAACTCGCCTATCTGAAACAATCCTAGTCCCACAATGAGCGGGGCTGCATTGACATACCCAAACACCCGCGCAATGGTGCCAAAAATCAAGGCTTTACCAACAACAACGAGCCCTACCGTTGTTGCCACAAGCCCCAAGTTTTCAATGAGAAACATAGGATTGAAAAGCATCCCTACCGACACAAAGAAGAGCATCCCAAAAATATCCCGCAGCGGGACAACATCACTCAATGCCTGATGGCTATAGTCGGATTCACTTAGCACCATACCCGCGACAAATGCCCCAAAGGCAAACGAAAGTTCAACGAGGTAGGTAGCATAGCCAACCCCCACGCCAATAGCGACTACCGACAACAAAAACAATTCACGGGATTCCCAACTAGCCACGAGCCGCAAAAGCCGGGGTATCACCCGTGTGCCTATCAGAATCATTGTCCCAATAAACAAGCTGGCTTTCAAAGCTGCCCATCCAAGCAAGGGCAAACTCGTGGCAAGATCGTTGAGGGTCGGCAGCATAATGAGCATAGGTACAACTGCCAAGTCTTGCATAATGAGCATGCCAATCATCACCCGGCTTGCCAACGTACCGAGTACTCCGCGTGCCATCAGCGTCTTGAGGATGACCATGGTGCTGGAGAGAGAAATCAGTGCCCCAAACCACAACGACTCATCCCAATCCCATCCATAGAGATAGTGGCCTATGCCATAGCCAAAACCAATACAGGCTATCATTTGGATGGGTGCGCCAAAGATGGCTACTTTCCGCACGGGTTGTAGCTCTTTGAGCGAAAATTCTAACCCAAGGGCGAACAGGAGCAAAGCTACGCCAATCTCTGCCAGCAGCTCTATGTCGTGGGGGTCAACAATGTTAATCACGCCGGTGTAGGGACCAACCAGCACCCCTGCGAGAATGTAGCCAATGAGTAGGGGTTGCCCTAGTCGATGGGCAAGTAACCCCCCAAACATAGCGGCAACGAGGATGATAGCAATATCGGCTGCAATTCCTAATTCCATAATCGTAACTTCCTTTGAAAAAGACGTTGCATGCAACGTCTCTACAATTCTGACGTATTCCTAAAAGGGGGCAGTATTTCCCATGCTCCCTTGCTACATCCCCTGCTCCCGCTCCCATAGGATAGGAAAAAATATCTGCCACACCCAGAGCAGGAAAGGGACTTCCCTTGTCCTATAGGAAAGGATGTGGTACAGTAAAGGAATAGTAACTCTTTATATTCCCCGTCTCCGCAACATATGGCAAATGACGTGGGGGAAACTGCCCACAAAAGGCACACCGCATGGCAAACAAGCGAAACCTATCACTACCGCTTTCGGTAGCTCTTGTCTGTTTGGTTATCATTGGCACAATGCTGATGTCGCCGCCTGCCATCCAACCGCAGGCAGCACCACTAGGCAATGCCACCCAAACTGCCTATGCCTTTGTGACGGCAACCGTCGAAGAACAAACCCGACAGGGTGCTACCCAAACTGCCGCTTACCCCCTGACAGAAACCGCACAGGCAATGGGTACTAGCAAGACAACAGAAGATACCCCCACTACGACCAATACCAACACGAATACCCCCACCAACACGCATACAAACACCCCAGAAGACGATGCAGCAACGATAAGTGAGGCGACCAACACCCCAACGGATGAAGCGACCAACACCCCAACGCATACGCCAACACCGGGACCAACACCGGAATCAGCAACCCCAACACCGACTCCCGAAGCGACTCAGGAAATCACCCAAACGCAAGAACTTTTTGACTGCCCTATAGGAGAGTCGGTGATCATTAAAGGGAATGATGCCCCCCCCCTGACCTCATTGGTACTGTTCATTGGCAGGGAGGAAAAAGATGATCGTGTGCGGCGCAAAGAACCCTATACTCAGCAACGCTATATGCCCATTGGTGGGGGGACAAGTGATTTCAATGGACACTACACCCTCTCATTAGTGATGGGCGAAGAAGCCCAACCACAAACCTACGATGTGCATATCCGGGTGCGTGACAACCTAAAGTTGGTACGCAAACTCAAGTGCCGGGTTGAGGAGCGTTCGACAACCTGGGAGCTAGACGAATACTAGCCGCTTTGTCGACCTTGCATGTCTACTGCCTATCCTCATCCCGCTGGCTCATATACTCTGCCAACAACTCCCGTAAGCGGAGCCGCGCTCGATGCAACCGAACCTTCACCACATTCTCGCTCAACCCAAGCGTTTCGGCAGTCTCTGCGGTGCTTAACCCTTGCATCTCCCGCAGCACAAAGACCACCCGCAACGTCTCTGGAACAGCAAGCAACGCCTCTTCAAGTTGTTTGCGTAGCTCATTATCTAGGGCTATCTGCCCAGGGTTGACGCTCCATACCTGGCGATTTTGCACCAAATCATCCGCATGGATTGTCTCTGCTATATCGTGAATTGAGGTCGTATTGACATGCTGGCGGCGCAGCTTCATCAAGGCTTCGTTGGTCGCTATACGATAAAGCCACGTTCCCAAACCACTGCGCCCATCAAAGGTATGTATCTTATCGCAAGCTTTGATAAACGTCAATTGCAAGACACTTTCTGCCTCGTCGGGGTCGGCAAGCAGGCGCAATGCCTGACTGTAGACAATGGATGCATACCGTTTGACCATACAGGTACAGGCATCGGGGCAACCGTTACGCAAGGCTTGTAGCAATTCTTCTTCAGTATCATAAACATGCAGATGTATTTCGGGTCCAGGCACGTTCTTTTCTCCTGAGCAATGGCTAATCTGTTATTCCTAGTCATAGGTGCATGATACCCTATTTTTGTTCCTCCTGTGTTGCTTGGAGCAGGATGGTGTAGCAGATTCTTTTCCCTCATCATAACTATGTTACCCAATGAAAGTCCCTGCTGTCCACGCATGCAACGGCTCACCGGGCTGCCCCCATCCCCTAGCCCCTCCCCCCACAACATGGGAGAAAGGGAACAGACAGGCTCCCCCTCGCCCTGCGGGGGCAGGGGGGGAATGATTTTCCTCCAATGGGAGCGGGGGCTAGGGGGGGCAAACCGGACTTTGCCATCGCCCTACCCCCCATAGTCTAGTCTATGCTTCCATATCCTGTGCTACAATAAAGCCATTCACTATTGCCATTGATTGATGGGTTGGTATCTTTTGATACCTTTGATACCCTCTGTTGTGCCTAGTGGATAATAGCTTATGCGTACTCTTCTACCTACAACCCGATACACCCTGCTATTGCTGACCATAGCCGCACTCCTGACCACAGCACTGCCAGCAATAGCAACCCACGAGTCGCCCCCATCGTCCCACCACCAATACGTGGGCGACAGGTTTGGGCTACCGTTGGCACAGGCTGAATTTGAATTTGTCGCACCGCCAACAATTAGTATGGAGACCTACCAAGCGGTCTATTGCCAGCCACGCCACGGCAGAGTCAGTGACGCATGCCCCTATGCCTCGCAAATGTACCAAATGCTTGTAGACTATGGCATAGACCCGGTGATAGAGTTGGCATTTGCTGCTAAAGAGACCGAGTTTGGGGTTACGGGACCAGGACGCGCCCCACAGTACAACATTCATTGTGTCATCTGCAACAGTTGGGATGGCAGCACTTGCCAAGGACCTTACCATACCCGCTTCGCTACCTATGCCAGTTACCTCCATTCGTTGGAAGCATGGATACACCTTATCCTCTCCAGTGGTATTTATGTAGACGCAGGTCATGCTACCTTTCAGACGGTTATACCCATCTATGCCCCTTCTTTTGAGAACGATACCGCGCTCTACATAGCCCAAACGGAGTCGTGGGTACGCGGATGGCGGTCTTGGGAGAGCAACGAAACTATCGCCTCATCCCCTAACGTAGGAGGAACGGGTATCAAGCAACCCCCCCATTTGCTTGGCGATCCCCGTTTCCTCAATGGAGACCGCATACCCGGCGCACAGTCTATTGCACTGGCAACCCCCCCGGATATACTAGATAAGCCTGCCCTGCCCACAAACATTACCCGTATTGTAGACAATAACGACAACGGCTTTAGTGCCAACCAAGATACATGGATTCCCGGCTGGTGTGGGGTCAACGACAAACACATTGTCATCAACTCAACCAGCACAATGCAAGAGAGCACAAGTCGCGCTTCTTGGGTGCCAGATGGACTTGAAGCGGGAGTCTATGAGGTACAAGCGTACATCCCCGCTTGTGGACATGGCGATGCGACCACCTCCGCCCACTACACCATCACCCATGACGAAGGTATCAATACCGTTACCATCAACCAGCAAACATCTGTGGGACAATGGGTGAGTTTGGGGGTGTATGCGTTTGGCGCACGGTTCAACCCAACGGTGGAGATTAGCGACTTGACGAATGATGATGACCGTGATGTACTAGTGGACGCTATTGCTTGGATACCCTCTACCCAACAACCTTCTGCGCCGTCTCAAGCATATCAAGGGGTACCACTGCCTCCAGAACCTGTTGCCATCCCTACCCCCCAACTTGTCCCTAGACAAGATTACTCTGCTCGCCCCCCTATGCCCTGGCTTATTGCATGCATCCCAGATAGGCTCTCTATGTGGCTTATAGCTCCCCTATCCCCCATGCTATCCTCTACGGCTTCACCAATGCCTACGGCTTCACCAATGCCTACGGCTTCACCACCTAGCGTTTCTACGCCTATGCGAACTTCTAAACAAGGACACATTTTGGTTGTCACCCGTGGCGGCAGTTTGCGGAGCGAGCCACGCCTCGCGCTAGATACGACTATCGCCTATGTATGCCCCGGTGATGAGGTTCAGGTATTGGCAGAGCAACAGGAAAACCAGCGTACATGGCTCCATATCCGGGTGCTTGCCCCATCCAGCGATTGTGCAACGACTCACGCTATAACTAACGCTGAGGGGTGGGTGGATGAGTCGGTTGTGATGGAGTAGGGGGTTTTGCCCCAGCCCTGCTAACCCTTCTCCTAGTCATTTAAGGGATTGCCAGATAGCATCCCATGCATTTTGCACCTGCTGCTCGGTCTCTTGCAAGGTGCCGCTTGTGTCTATCACCACATTCGCCTGGGCAATCTTGCTCGCCTGGGTAGGCTGAGAGGATACTCGCTGCTTGGCTTCCTGCTCAGACATCCCCCGCAGCCGCATCAGCCGGGTAATTTGTTGCTCTTGCGGACACGTCACCACCCAGATACTATCACTATAGGCTTTCCAACCGGATTCAAGCAACTTAATGGCATCTACGACTGCGACATGCCGCTCGCCGTGGGTTGCTGCCACATGCTTGAGCCATTCCAGAATCTCGGCATGCACGGCAGGATGCACCATGTGCTCCAACCGTTGGAGCGCATCAGGATTACTAAACACCAGGGAGCCAAGTTTACGGCGATCTAGCGGTCCCTCTGGATAGGTGCATATATCGCTGCCAAACGCGCTTACAATTTGGTGATAGACTGGCATACCCGGCTGTTGTAGCTGGTGGGTAATCTTATCGGCATCAATGGTAGATGCTCCATGACGGGCAAGCATAGCCACAACCGTACTCTTGCCCGTAGCAATATTGCCCGTTAGCCCTATGAGGAAAAGATGAACCGGTTTCATCGCTTTCTCCTTATTTCTATACAAGCTACAAACCCCGTAGGAAAGCAGCAAAATACCCTTTTTTGGTCTGCATGGTTCCCGTCTCGGTAACATGAGAATGCATCCCCCATGCTATAATCAGAAGGGAGACTATCTATATTCCATATTCGCCTGCACCGGTAGGGTGTTGTCTACCGTTTGTGGGTAGCGAAATGAACCATAGGGAAGGAGCACTGTATGCCTGATGTCGCCAATCTGATTCGCCCGGACATGGCAACCCTAGAACCGTATACCCCTATCGTACCACCTGACATCCTGGCAGCGCAACTAGGAGTCCCCGAACACGCTATCATTAAGCTGGATGCCAACGAAAATCCGTATGGACCATTGCCAGCAGTGCGCGAAGCCCTGGCAGCAAATGGTGTCCCCTATGCAACCTACCCCGACCCAGACCATACTCACCTACGTGCTGCCCTAGCCGATTATACGGGGCAGCCGGTTGAGCGGATTATGTGTGGAGCGGGGGCAGATGAACTGATAGATATGCTGTTGCGGCTTTTCCTTCAGCCGGGCGATAGGGTTATAGATTGTCCACCTACGTTTGGGATGTATGCGTTTGATACGCTCGTTTGCGCCGGGCAGGTAGTGAATGTCCCACGGCGCGAGGACTTCGGGTTGGATGTGCCGGCGATAGAGCGGGCGGTGGCAGAGACTGGCGCAAAGGTCATCTTTATCACCTCCCCCAACAACCCCACTGGCAACATCACGCCACATGCTGACATTGAACGACTGCTCCAACTGCCTGTGTTGGTTGTCGTAGACGAAGCCTACATTGAGTTTACCCGCAATCGTCAGGGGGTAAGCGCGTGGGTGGCAGAGTATGAACATCTGGTTGTTCTACGGACTTTCAGCAAGTGGGCAGGGTTGGCGGGGCTACGGGTAGGCTATGCGTTGTTGCATGAGCAGCTTGCCCCGCACTTGTGGAAGATCAAACAGCCCTACAATGTCAATGTGGCTGCGCTGGTTGCAGCACAAACCGCCCTTGAGCACCGAGAAGATGTGTTGGATAATGTCGCACGGATTGTCTGTGAACGGGAGCGGATGATGCTGACGTTGGAGCGTATCCCATTTTTGTCTGCCTATCCATCGCAGGCAAACTTCTTGCTGTGTCGTGTGGTCAATGCTGATGCATACGAGGTGAAACAACAGCTTGCCCAACGGGGTATTCTGGTACGCCATTACCAGAAGCCGAGGTTACAGGATTACATCCGTATCTCCATAGGCACCCCGGATCAAATGAATATGTTGGTAGATGTTTTGGGAGAAATGAGTCAAAAGGTAGCATAATTAAGGAGTAAAACAAACCGTATGCAAGAGATGTTACAAGAACTGCTCAATGGAGCACACGAGATGGCATGGAAGGCTGGCAAGATTACCACCCGCTATTTTCAGACTGGCGTAGTCACAGACCGCAAGGCTGACAATTCGCCTGTGACGATAGCAGACCGCGAGACGGAACGCTATCTCCGGGCGGCGATATTGGAACGCTACCCCGACCATGCCGTACTTGGCGAAGAGGACGGGTTCAGTGGCAATGAACGTGCTGAGTGGCGTTGGATTCTCGACCCGATAGATGGTACCAAGTCGTTTATCCACGGCATGCCGCTGTATGGCGTGATGATAGGCATAACGTACAAAGATCGCCCGGTTGTTGGCGTGGTCAATATCCCGGCACTTGGCGAGATTGTCTCTGCCGCCCAGGGATTCGGCTGTTGGTGGAATGGGCGAGCGTGTCAGGTGTCGTCAGTGAAGACCCTCAACGAAGGGTTGCTGCTGACTACCTGTGCCACCCGCTATGACCGCTACGACAAGCAAGCCGCCTACGACAAACTCGTGGATGAGGCCCGGCTGTTTCGCACCTGGGGCGATTGCTATGGCTACCTGATGGTCGCCACCGGGCGGGCGGAGATGATGATGGACCCGGTGATGAATATTTGGGATGCAGCAGCCTTGTTGCCGATAATGCAGGAGGCAGGCGGTACGTTTACCGATTGGCATGGTGAAGCCCGGATTGATGGCGGTAATGGCATCGCCACCAATGGACACATCTTTGAAGAGGTGATGCAGATTATCACAGGGGCAGCATGAACAAACGACAGGCAACGATAAAGCGACAAACGGGTGAGACGGACATCACCCTGATGCTGTCAATAGATGGTACGGGGGGCTTGGCAGAGGTGCAAACGGGTATTGGTATCCTTGACCATATGCTGACGTTGTGGGCAAAGCATGGCTTGTTTGACCTGACAGTCCATGCACAAGGCGATTTGCATGTAGACGAGCACCATACTGCCGAGGATACCTGTATTTGTTTGGGTATGGCACTCAACCAAGCCCTCGGTGAGCGGCGGGGTTTGGTGCGTACTGCCCATAGCTATGTCCCGATGGATGAGACGCTGGCGTTGGTGGCGGTGGATATGGGCGGGCGACCCTACTGTGTGGTGCAGGCAACCTTTGCGACTCCCCGTGTGGGGCAGCTTGGCACTGATCTTGTGGAGCACTTGTTTGAGAGCATAGCCACCCACGGGCGGCTGAATCTGCATGCACAGGTGCTCTATGGCAAAAATGACCACCACAAAGTAGAGGCGCTCTTCAAGGCGATGGGACGGGCAATGGATGCTGCCACTCGCATAGATGATCGGTTGGCGGGGGGCATCCCTAGCACAAAGGGAGTCCTGACAATTTGATGTTGATGGGGAGCGAGGATAGTATACCCTCTCCCCCTACCCCCTCTCCCATCCCAGGGCGAGGGGGAGCCAAACACTAAAACGAAGGAGAACGATTATGGGGAAAAGATTGGTACATCTTGACCACCTGATTACACGAGATGACATCTATTACAGTCCAAGAAAGACAAATTTTGCTGATGATAGAAGTGTCAAAAAAGATGAAATCATCCGCTACATTGATATACGTGATAATCGTGGAACGTTCTCATCCCTTCGTAAGCCAGATTTCCAACGACAGACGAATGCTTGGGAACCAGACAAGTGTGTCGAATTTTTGGACTCTATTGTCCAGGCTTGGCTTATCCCGCATATTATTCTTTGGAAACAGCCAGGAAGTAAAAATAGGTATGTCATAGATGGCGCTCACCGTATATCTGTTGTGAAGGCGTGGATGTGTGATGATTGGGGAGACTCACAAAGAGCAAGAAAATACTACACCCGTCAAAACCAAGAAGAAATTGAAGAAACAGCTGAATATACCAGAGATTTAGTGGAAAGAACTATTGGGAATTTCAAAGAGCTACAATCAGAACTCAGTGTCTTTGACGATTTATCAGACATGGATAAAATGAGTATTCCTGAGCATAAGCGGGCTATTTTGCAGTTCTTTCATTTCATTGAAGATGATGGGCTGCCTATCCATTGGGCAGATGATAAGTCCTATGAGCAGGTAGCACAGTCGTTTGTCCGTATCAACAGGGGGGGACAGCCGTTAGGTGACTTTGAAGTCTTCCTGATAGAAAACAGAAAAAGTAGCTATGTTCGTTCTATTATGGCGATAGCAGGCGCAGGTAAGGGGGAATATTGGCCCCCCACACGAGAAATACAACAATCACGCGACCTTAGACAATTGTTAGAAACCTTCCCTGAAAAGACTGCGAATATCCACGAACGATTGTTCAAGCCATCCTATCAACTCCCACCCAACGATGTGCATCAACCATTTATGCCTACCCCACCCTATTTCAGAAAGCATCTTTACCTTAGAGAACTCTTGCCTATTTTGGTCAATAATGATATTGTTAAGACAAAGAGTGGGTTTGAAAAGCTCGTAAAGAGGGAACAGTATAATCTGTCCATTCCCATTGTTATCAAAAGTAGCGATCATATCCTCTCAACTATTGAGGGGAAACTCAAACACGTAACCAGTTTAAGCAATCGGGAGCCATTATCGTTGGACATCGTGCCGTTATTCTATTGGTATAATAAGCGGGGGCAGTTTGTTCGGGCATTGTGCTATGGGTTCCTGTATTGGATGTTTTCCGGGACAGATGAGGATATTCGAAACCGAAAGATTATTTTTTCGGGAAATCGTGAGCAATTTGAATACATCTTACATACGCTGAAAACAGAGATTGCCAGTATCCACTTTACCGGCGGTGCTGCACTCCATACGACCATTAAAACGGCAAAATTCTTTCAAGAGTTGCTGATGCTGCTGCATACATCCCGTGATAAGCCCACTGATGAACTGATTGACCATGTGAATATGCTATTAGAGGGTATTTCTAACCGTGATGTAGTAACCATGCCATTAGTCAGTTCTCAGCGAAGGTCTGGGAGAAATACCGCTATAGATACCCACAGTAAAATTGATCTGCTCTTCAATGACAATACCCGATGCCATATATGCGGTGGGCATATAGATTTGAAGCGGTATCACCAAATGGATCATGTCCAACAATACAAAGAACAGGGGAAAACAACCCCAGAAAATCTGCTCCCAACCCATCAGTTTTGTAATAACAATAGAGACATCATAGCAAAATATAAAGCTGGCAATATAACTCTTTCTCCTATCTTGTCTTCTGAGACTGAAACAGATACTCTTGAGGAGAATTGGGAACAGCTGTCTTTTGGAATTGAAGAAGACAGATGGGAAGATGAACAGGAATTTCCCGATGCAGATATAGACCTAGAGTAGCCTAAGGACAGCAGAACCTTTAGTTGCTCGCTGGTTTTTTAATCACCTAAACAACTATCACTCCCCAAAATTTGGGGAATATTTCAATGGTTTTTAGCAAACAGGAGGTAACAGTATGGCAGAAGTAACCGGAAACACTCGTATGGAATCGGACAGCATGGGACAGATAGCGGTGCCAACAGACCGCTACTGGGGCGCACAGACGCAGCGTTCCCTGCACCATTTCGACATTGGTAACGATGTGATGCCCCGCGAGATGATACGGGCTATGGGCATCCTCAAACTGGCAGCAGCCGAGGTGAACCGCGACCTGGGCAAGCTCCCCGAAGACAAGACAACGCTCATGGTCAATGCGGCGCAGGAGGTCATCGAGGGCAAGCTAGATGACCACTTCCCGCTGCGTATTTGGCAGACCGGCAGCGGTACCCAAAGCAACATGAACTCTAACGAGGTCATCTCCAACCGCGCTATTGAGATGGCAGGCGGCGAGATGGGCAGCAAACAACCTGTCCATCCCAACGATCACGTCAATATGTCGCAGTCATCCAATGACACCTTCCCCACGGCGATGCACATTGCGGCGGTTGAGCAGATAACGCATGTGCTGCTGCCAAGCGTCCAGGAGCTACGGGATGCCCTCGACGCAAAGGCAAAGGAGTTTGCCGAGATTGTGAAGATTGGGCGCACCCACCTGATGGATGCGGTACCGCTTACGTTGGGGCAGGAGTTCTCTGGCTATGTGGCACAGCTTGACCAGGATATGGAGCGGGTACGGGCTACCCTGCCCCATCTGTATGAACTAGCCCTAGGGGGTACCGCGGTGGGTACCGGGCTGAATACCCACCCAGAGTTTGCCTCGCGGGTGGCGCAGAAAATAGCTAGTTATACCAAGCTGCCCTTCATCTCCGCGTCAAACAAATTTGCCGCGTTAGCCTCGCACGATGCTGTCGTGATGGCGAGCGGTGCGCTCAAGACGTTGGCGTGTTCGCTGATGAAGATTGCCAATGATGTGCGCTGGCTTGGCTCTGGTCCGCGCTGTGGGCTTGGTGAGCTTATTTTGCCTGCCAATGAGCCGGGGTCGTCTATTATGCCTGGCAAGGTGAACCCCACGCAAAGCGAAGCCATAACGATGGTCTGTGTGCAAGTGATTGGCAATGATACCGCTATTTCCATTGCGGGTACGCAGGGCAACTTTGAACTCAATGTCTTTAAGCCGGTGATGATCTACAACCTGCTCCATTCCATTCGCTTGTTGGCAGATAGTTGTGCTTCGTTCCGTGAGTTCTGTGTGGTGGGCATTGAGCCAAACAAGGAGCAAATTCAGCACTTCTTGACCAACTCGTTGATGCTGGTGACTGCGCTCAACCCGCACATTGGCTATGACAATGCGGCAAAGGTGGCAAAGAAGGCGTATGAAGAACGCTCAACGCTGCGTGAGGCGTGTGCTGCGCTTGGCTTGCTTACGGCAGAGCAGTTTGATTCGCTGGTGAAGCCGGAGGAGATGACGGGACCGAAGGCGTAGAGCGTATAGGGGAACGGGGGCTGCCCATCAAACGAGGCAGCCCCCATCCCCTGCCCTTCCCCCGCAAACGGGAGAAGGGAGACCGGACGGCTCCCCCTCGCCCTCTGGGAGAGGGGGCAGGGGGAGAGGGGGGGGTTATGCCCCCATCCCCTGCCCTTCCCCCACTACGCGGGAGAAGGGGAACCGCACTCCGCGCAGCCCCCCTCCCCTAGCCCCTTCCCCCACGAGAAGGGGAACCGGGCAACTCCCCCTCGCCCTCTGGGAGAGGGGGCAGGGGGAGAGGGGGCAGGGGGGGGCTGCCCACGCATCCGCTCGTTGACACTCGCGGCTCAGGGCGGGACACAGAATCTCAGGACTCAGAACGCACCGGGCAGGGAAGGTGTCGGGCAGGGCGAAGACCGAGATCAGGGAAGTGAACGTCGGGCGGAGTGACGAGACGGTGGGACAGGGGCAGATTGATCGGTTGAAGGTACCAGCCGCCCCCTCGATTGACGAAACGCTTATCCGCTGGATTGCTTGTATCCTCCCGACCATCTGTTGGGTCATACGGGTAAGGTTGGTAGACACTCCCGGTCCACTCCCCCACATTGCCTGCCATGTCTAACAATCCAAATCCAGCAGGAGTATCGGGGGTTGCCCCCTGTGGAAAACATCCATACGCACTCGTCCCATCATACTTATCGTCATAGTTTGCCCACTCCCTATCTGGCTCTGCATCTCCCCACGGGTATTTCCGGCGGGTATCTCGGCGGGCAGCATACTCCCACTCTGCCTCAGTTGGCAGCCGGTAGGTATATCCCTCCGGGTTATACTTTTGGTGTTGGGTAAACCAACGGCAAAAGGCTACTGCTTCATACCAACTCATACCCACAACCGGATGATTGGATCGCGTTTTGCCAAATCGTTCATCATGCCAATACTCCGGCTGATCCTTGTGCTGCCGTTGCTGGTACCGTTTTAGCCCTTCAGTCGCAGCATCATCCCGAAATAGCCACGCCCGTCCAGCTTCATCCCACCAGGGTTGTTTGGGGTCATACCCACCTTCGGCTATGAAGAGTGCGTATTGGGCATTGGTAATGGGAAAGTGGGCAAGCGCAAATGCTGCAACTGTCACAGGTTGGTTGTTGATCTCATCATCATCTTTTGCATCTTCCTCACTATTCCCAATAACAAACGTCCCACCTGGAATCTCGACCATCACTGGCGGTAAACTGTTGACAGATGGGCGCGGGTCGCCTAGCTCCCCTAGCAACAGCCCGGCATGCACCCGTTCAGGGGCAGGTAGCGGTGGGTCGGGGTCGTCAAGCAAGTGGGCTAACGCCTGTTTTATCGCATCTTGGATACGATTTACCTTCACCCGTGGTTGTGCTCGCAGTTTTACCCACTCGCGGTCTTTGCCTATATCCACTGCTAGGATGAGGTCACGGTACCAGCGTTCTCTTGGGCGTGTATCCCCTGGCTCCCGCTCAACCAATGCCAGCAAGATGTCATTGACATCCCGCATATCCGCTACCCCCATCCCCAGGAAAATTGGCTCCCGCCAGCGGTCATCACCACGATACTGCATTACCAATGCTACCGGGTCTTCATCCCCACTCTTGAGCATATACCGCCCGGCACAGTGTTCTTGCATCGTCAGGTGAACAAACACGTAGCTCTGGTCATCATCTGGTGCCAACAATCCGCTGCGCTGGTCCAGATAGCGCAGGCAACAGACCGCTGCCCCTGCCGCATCCTGCTCCCGCATCTCCATCTGCTGCTGGAAAAACTCCGTCAACCGATCACGCAGCATCCCACGGGCAAGCCGCCCCCGTCCATCGCTGCTATCCGCATCGCGGTGCGCTTGGTAGGAAAGCTGGTCAAGCAGCGGTTTGAGACTGTCGCTGTTCCAGTTGGGGAGACCAATCTCTGTACCCAAATTCACGCCCTCGCGGTCTTGCAAGCTATCCCACTGCCCCAACAACAGATCAAGTATCGCCTCATACAGCAGCGAACGGTCACGCGGTAGTTCGGTGTTGTTGTAGCGCACTAATGCCATGAGCGTCAATAACAGCGGGGTCTCTGCCATCTTCTGGAGCTTTACACTTTTGCTAATAGCTATCATCAAGTCTTGCCGAAACTTTTGAGACTGTTCTGGGGAGATAATCTGCCTCGTGACGAGTTCCGTAAACCATGCCGTAAAGAAGAAGCGCACTTGTCCCATTGTAAAGGGGGCAAGGGTTTGGATAGCCCAACGAGCGGGTTCTGGCAAGAGCGTATCTTGCCAAGCCCGCTGCCGACAGGTCATCACCACCGGGTTGGGGTCACACTGGAGGGCAAACGTATGCACCGCCGCGACCACCTCTTGACGGCTCACCCGTTCGTTTGCTTCTCCGTCTATAGGCACTTCGTCTAGCCCATCAAAGAGCAGCAATACCCTGCCGCGGTGCAATGCCTGTTGCAGCATCTCGCTGCGGGTGGTATCGTCTGCGTCCCCCAAGTCATAGGCCTGAATCTGCTCGCGCAGGGCAGTGGCTATGGTCTCGTTGCTCACCCCCGGTTTTGCTGTTGCTAAGATACGAGCGAGTTTTTGCAAGGGCAGAAAGATGGGCAATAGCAGGTCTTTATCCTTCCAACCACGGGGAGCAGGGGGATAGTCGGTAGGCTCTTGGTTCAGACCCCGCTCGGCAAAGAGCCAGGCGAGATGCTTCATAAAGGTAGACTTGCCACTGCCAGGGTCGCCAAGCAGAACGAGTCGGTGGTGGGGGTTGTGGGGCGGCTGGATTGCCTCAGTCGCCAACAACGCCCGTTCGAGGATGATAGATGGTGTGTGCTTGCCGCCTGAAGTGAACGTATCGCGGGTAGTCTCATCGCGTACAAAGAGCGCATCTAAAGGCAACGCATAGTCAGGGTCGTAGTCTTGGTTGAGACTTGTTCTAGCAAAATACTGGTTTAGGGGGGCGTTGAGACTTGTTCTAGCAAAATACTGGTTTAGGGGGGATTTGTCTCGTTTCTCTCCCCGTGCCACTTCAACCCGTTGGGTAGTTGCCAGCATGGTGTAGATATTGTTGAGCGAGAGGTTGTCCAATGGGCGATCTTTTGCCGTAATCAACCCACGAATGGATAGCATATTAAAATCAGTCGCCAACTTTTGTAAGTACCAGACGAGCCGCTCGCGCCGTTGGTCGTCTAGTTGTGCGCCATAGATGACCGTCCCCAGGTTCACCCCAATAGCCTGGTCTATGTGGGCATTGTCGCTGGCGGTGACGGTGCCGCGTACATTTTGTTGCTGCTGTTGCTGCTGTTGCAAGGCTGCCAGTTGTGCTTCAAGCGACTGTCGCGCTATATCTGGCATAGGCAGCTTCAATAATGCCTCAAGTTCGGCTATTTGCCGTTGGATGTCTTCCGGTGATTCGCTCATAGGGTATGCTCCTGACAAGGGCTAGACCTGTTTGTCCCCTAGTATACCATATGGGGGGGGGCGGGGATCACCGGGCAGCCCCCATCCCCTCGCCCCGCGTCCCACCGCGCAACCCCCCCATCCCCTAGCCCCTTCCCCCACCGCGGGGAGAAGGGGAACCGCGCAGGTGGCGACTCCCCCTCGCCCTCTGGGAGAGGGGGCAGGGGGAGCGGCGGGTCGTTGCGTCCCCCCCTCGCCATCCTACATCATCAGCGAATACCCGCCATCTACAACCAACGTTTGCCCGCGTATCATACTAGACGCTGGCGAACACAAAAACGCCACCACCCGCGCAATATCCGATGGTGCAACGAGCCGTCCAGCGGGGGTGCGAGCCAACCCTACTTCTACCATCTGCTGGCCCTCGTCGGGAAAATGTTTTAACGCATCCGTTTCTACAATGCTGGCACTTACCGCATTTACCTGGATATTGCTTGGCGCAAGCTCAACGGCAAGATAGCGCGTGAGTGACTCTATGGCAGCCTTGCTAACCCCAACGGTGACATAGTTTGGCAGCACTCGACCACTACCCAAACTGCTGAGGCTAATAATGCTGCCCCCACCGCGCTTTTCCATCAACGGTACTGCCCGTTGCGAACAGAGCAACAACGAACGAGCATTAACATTGAGCGTCCAATCCCAACCCTTCGCATCCTGCTCCATTGCCGGGCGGAGAAACCCACTTGCAGCATTACAGACCAAAATGTCTAGCCCATCTGTCAAAGAGCGAATTTCCTCAAAAAGCGTGTCTATTTTCTTTTCGTCACCCATATGCGCCTTGACAAGAAACGCCTGTCGTCCCCGAGCACGAACTTCCCTAGCCGTATCTTCTGCTGCGGTACGGTTGCGAAAAAAGTTGATGATAATATCGGCTCCACGGCGGGCTAAGTCTATCGCAATAGCTCTCCCTATCCCACGAGACCCGCCGGTAATCAGTGCGGTTTTCCCAATAAATTCCATATGGTACTTGCTCCATACTTTCTCTTGATTATCTCAGATTACAAAAACGCTGCCCAAGCAACGGAATATCTCTATCATCCCATGATACACGAAATCCAGCGAGTAGCCACAACATCCAAAATACCCCCGCTCCCCCTGCTCCCGCTCCCATGCTAGAGCAAGGGGGATGGGAGAAATAAACCATTTGCCCGTCAGACCTACCTTTGAAAGGAAGGGGGAAGAGAGCAAACGAACCTTTGTGTTTCCCCCAATGCTTACCTTGTCTGCTACCCACAATGGTATAATGGTGGTAAGCAACAAATTGTCAGTTGTACCAACGAAATGAAAGGATTAGATGACGTGGAAATTTATCTCGATACCGCCAACATAGACGAAATACGCGAGGCAGCAAGTTGGGGGATTCTCAGTGGGGTAACAACCAACCCCTCACTCATTGCCAAAGAACAAGGGGTGGATTTTAAGGAGACGATTACTGAAATTACCAATCTTGTTGATGGTCCCATCAGTGCCGAGGTTATCTCGCTTGATGCCGCCGGGATGGTCAAAGAGGGACGGGAGATTGCCCAATGGCATGACAATATTGTCATCAAGCTACCAAGCACAACAGAGGGTCTCAAAGCGGTGCATGAACTAACAACGCACGGGATACGAACTAATGTTACCCTTTGCTTCAATGCAATACAAGCATTGCTGGCGGCTCGTGCGGGGGCTTTTCTGATTAGCCCGTTTATTGGGCGTATAGATGACATTAGCGTAGATGGGATACAGCTTATCCGTGAGATTAGCACGATCTACCAAATGAACGATATACCCACGAAGGTGTTGGCGGCTTCGATACGCCACCCACGCCACATTGTCGAGAGTGCGCTGGCGGGAGCAGATATAGCAACATGCCCCTTCAAGGTGTTACAACAGGCAATGAAACACCCCTTAACCGATATTGGCATTGAGAAGTTTTTACAGGATTGGGAAGGGCGAAAGTAGGGTATTACCCCCTTCCAGGGAAAACCGGGTTGGAGAGTCGTTGCCGGCAGCGGCTCTCCAGATTTCCAGTCCCCCCTTGCTCCCGCTTACATCACCTCACGCTGTGGCTAACAACTTGTCTACCAACTCTGCGACCCCTTCCCCATACTCGTGCTGTGTCACATAGTGAACCTGTTGTTTTAGCTCTGGGAGCGCATTTGCCACAGCTACGGAGTAGCCACAAATACGCAGAAACGTCTCGTCATTTTCGGCATCTCCCACACCAACAACCTCTTCCAATGGGATATGCAGCATATCAAGGGCTGCATGTAGCCCACTTACCTTGTCTATCCCCGGTGGCAACAACATTACACTGCGTTTGTTGGGTATCACCTGCCAAGAACTCTGTAAGGTATGCATTGCTGCAAGCACTTCTGCCTCGAAAGAGCGTTGCACCGAGATGATGCTTCTGCCTACATGCACAGGGTCAACCCCCTTCTCTTGTAGGTGTTGCACCAATGCAGGGGATGGAGCCGTACCGAGGAGGTATTCCCCCCCGCTTTTGGGGTCTACTATTAACCCGCCATTCTCCAACACGAGCATATCAAAGAGATCATGCTCTATGACCCGTTGCATTACCTTACCAAGCGTACGCCCGGTGATGAGCACAAGGCTATATCCAGCATCTTTCCAGCAGCGCAGTGCTGCCTGTACCGTCTCATTGAGGTAGTGGTCGGTTGTGAGTGTGCCATCAAAATCACTGGCAATAAGTCGATACACTTGTTTCTCCTTCTTTCGTATTCTTTACAAAGATAGTCCGTAAAGCCCACTAGATTGAGCAGTGGGATACAAATAGCCCCTTCCCCCATAACGCGGGAGAAGGAAGACCGGACGGCTCCCCCTCACCCTTTTATGGGAGAGGGGGTAGGGGGAGAGGGGGGAAAATGCCTCCCCACCCGGTCACATTTGCCACGAATCCAGTTCTCGTGTACACTACATAGTGCTACAAACAGCATACATCTACACGAGTAGCAAAAACAACTTTGGTTTATGGTTGTGGAAAACCGGTTGTCCCGCTGCTTTCTGTCAGCAAATAGACAGAAACCATCATAGCAGCCGGTTGAAGAAAAGGGTACCATTGATACAGACAACAGCCAAGTACAAAAGCGTTTTTTTCTGATACCACAGAATACCCCCAGGAAGCATACGCATACCCCTGGGCATATCCACCACGCGGTCAACCGGTGGCATAAACCCTACCGGATGAGCCTCTTTGCCTTTTGGCATACCTGGTGGCACTCTGCACTGCACACCAAAACGCCTATGTACCTGTGCCTTATTAGGAAACGTGGCTTTCTAAGGTATTCCAATTCCCTCCTAAGAGAGCCATAGTCAGGATATTACAGGTTCTTCAAGGAGGTGTACGTTGGGACAACGGGTACTTGTTTTAAACGCAAGCTACGAGCCGCTGCAACTTATTTCAGTACGACGTGCAATAGTCTTACTCCTTCAGGAAAAGGCTGAGTTGGTAGAAGCTGCGGAACTCCAACTCCGGGCTTGCAATTTTTCCCTAGATTTACCCCTAGTTATTCGTCTTATGCGCTATATTCGTATCCCTCGCCGTCTCAAACTTCCATGCTCCCGCCGTGGTGTTATTGCCCGTGACCATGAAACATGCCAATATTGTGGTATCCAACCAGGTCGAGCAAACCTTACAATGGACCATGTGATACCCCGCTCACAAGGCGGCAAAACAGTTTGGGAAAATATTGTGACGGCTTGTCGTGATTGTAACCGAAAAAAAGGTGGGCGTACCCCGGAACAAGCCCACATGTTTCTTCACACTCGCCCACGACAACCACAATACATTGCTTTTGCCCTGCTTGGCGAGTTAGAAAGTCATGATGTCTGGCGAAAATATACCTATACGTAGCAGAAACAAGACCACAAGGTAACAAAGATAGCTCGTAAAGCCCACCAGTTTGAGCGGTGGGATAAAAAGAGCTTCACTAAGAAGATGAAAAAAGTTGGGGAGATAGACTTCGCCTGCTGTCTCCCTATTTACGCTTTGATGCTCTTATATCCACTTGCGACATGTGACCGTAGTACCAGCACCAAGCCTTGACTGAATATCAAATTCATTCATAAGCCGTCGTGCTCCAGGTATCCCCATACCTAGTCCCCCAGAGGTGCTATACCCATCCTGCATCGCTAGGTCTATATTCTCTATGCCTGGTCCCTTATCTTCACACACAATCTCTATGCCCTTCATTCCCCCCCGTTCTAACCCACGCACTATCACCTTCCCGACTTTTGCATACGTGAAAATATTTCGGGCTAATTCGCCAACAGCTGTCGCAATGCGGGCTTGGTCAATAGCCCCAAATCCTTGCGATTTGGCTATCTCGCGGGCTAGAGTCCGAGCAGACACTATATCTAGGTCACTTTGTATTGTGGTTTCCTTCGTTATGGACATGAAGAAATCAGTTACTTTCTACACCCAAAGAACCCAGGTGGTTATTGCAGGTTGAGTGCTTTTCCCATAGCCCTCGCATTATATCATGTTTCAGGGAAATTTTCTGTTGAACATAGCCGCTTTTCTCCCCGCTCCCATTCCAGGGCGAGGGGGAACCAATTCCCCTTCTCCCCTCGGTGGGGGAAGGGGCTAGGGGATGGGGG
>CAYPHM010000030.1:0-13561 GCA_964410555.1 uncultured Chloroflexaceae bacterium
CTTTATGGGAGCGGGGGCAGGGGGAGCGGGTGTCGCCCTTTATGGGAGCGGGGGCGCGGGGGGAGAGAGGGCAAGGATGAGAGAGGGCAAGGATGAGAGAGGGCAGGGTGAAACAAAGGGCTATAATCCTGGCAGAAAATACTCGTTAGTTGTCCACACAGGCAAGACCCCATATAATGAAGACTATACGATTATTTTTCAGGTGAGACATGTTGGACACAATACAACGATGGTTTCAGAGAGGGGAACATCCAGTGTGGCTTATTGTGGGTTTAGGCAACCCCGGTGAGGAATATGCCAAGACACGACACAACGCTGGCTTTGCCGGGGTAGCGCACTTGGCAAAGCGGTACAACCTAGCATTTAGCAAACAACGGGCAAAGGCTCGGTTGGCAGAGGGCACTATCCACGGACAGAAGGTCGTATTGGCAAAGCCCTTTACCTATATGAATCTTAGCGGCACTGCAGTAGCATCGCTGTGCCATTGGTACAAAATAGAACCCCAAACAGGGTTGCTCGTCATCTATGATGACCTTGACCTAGCCTTTGGCACATTGCGGCTGCGACAGCGGGGCGGGGCTGGCACACACAATGGTATGAAGTCTATTATTGGACAACTCCGCAACAAAGATTTTGCCCGTATACGGATAGGTATTGGCAATGTGCCAACGGGTTGGGATACGTCATCCTACGTGCTTGGACGCTTTACCAAACAAGAGCAAGAAGTCCTCCCTACCCTGTACGAGCATGTGGCGGATGCAGCAGAAATTGTTTTGTACGAGGGCATCACCGCGGCAATGAACCGCTACAATAGCAAGGAGCCACTGGTCTCATCCGAGTAAAATATCCTTACCAATTTGAGCTTGCTAGGGCAAAAAACCAGGGCAATATCCCCATCCCTTGCCCCTTCCCCCACCGAGGGGAGAAGGGAGTCGGAGGTGTTCCTCCGCGCCCTTTATGGGAGAGGGAGCAAGGGGGAGAGGTTCGTCGCCCAGGGATGGAAACGAGAGCAAGGGGAAGAAGGTCGATCTGGGATGTTACTGCTGCATAACCAGCGGCAGGTAGACTGTCGGCTGGAGCATCACCCCCGGACCGCTCACGACCAACGCAAACGGCTGCCCCCCGCTCTGGTTATCCTCCGCTGGCACATGCACCCCCGTCACATACACCCGATACAAGCCCCGTGGGGCATTGGGCAGAAAGATGCTTTCAACCGTATTGCACGTATCAAAAGAAGAATCGAGGCAAGCATCATCAGCAGCATACACCCCCGCATTGCCCCGGTGGAGCTTGCTGCCGGGGGCTATCAGCGCAAGGTCAAGGTCATTGACCAACGCCTTGCTCGCCGCTGGCTCACCGGGGTAGTCTGTCCATACCAGCGTGATGCTCACCGGGTGATCTGTTGCCTCACCCGTTGGATTGATACGCAATCGGAACACCCGCTGTTCATTGGTCTGTATCCCATTGGTCACATCCCGAAACCATATCGCCATCGGTTCAGGGGGAGCAAGCGTCTTTGCTACATCTACCCGTCCCCATCCGCTCACCGTATTGGGACGTACATTGGGTATTTCCTGCTGGTCGCCAATTCCATACTGTCCTGGGACAGGGTGAGTTGCCCCATTCAGCAACAGAGCTTTGACCAGGGCTGCCTGGGGGGTAGCATAGTTGCGATACGTTTTGAGCCAATCCCGCACCAACGCCGCCGCTCCTGCTGTGAGTGCAGTAGACATGCTTGACCCACTCAACACCATATACCCATCGTCTAGCGCACTGCCGGGCGATGCCATATCAATACTACTCAACAGATGGTCGCTATAGCCATCTACCCGTACATCGTCTATAGTCCAGGTGCCGCCATATTGATACACTCCCGTTTGTCCCTTTACCCCAAAGCCTATTTGTATTTCTTGCGCTGGGTCAATCCCATACTGGTAAGCGATGTCCTCTGCCAGAAACGGCGGTAGGTCCACAAACGAAAAGTCACCACTACACGAAGTATTATCGGTAAAGAGCGATAGTGGCATAAGCGGTGTAGTAGTCGTTTCGTAGGAGTTCCAAAAGCTCGTCCCACGCAGCTTAATAGCCGGGGTTGACGAGGAGGCGAGATTGCACGCATGCCAGAAAGTTAGATGGGCTGCCCCCGCTTCGCTGATGTAGAAGGGCGGGGTAAATAGCATGGTAGCGGCAAGGGATGACCAAGCATTGATGACCTCAAGCTGCCATGCATGGCTACCACTCCGAGCATAGTTGTCCACAAGCGACCACTTCCCCGTACCGCCATACACATCATCTGTCGTATACCGCCCGGCGGTATTTGCTGCTTCCATATCATCTTCAAACAGATATTCACGGCTCCGTAGCGAGATAATACCCGTCCCTGGGGCAACCAAATCAGGCTTGATGCGCCCATCGTCAGTTGGTCCGCGGCTAGAAAATGCCGCCATTCCCGCTCGATTGTCTGCTGTCTTGTCGCTGGCAATCGGTTCAGCGGGGAATTCATCCTGCCACAATCCCCCCCACGTATCGCTGGCAAACGTCCGCTCACTCTCCGATGCCCCAATGGTCAGCACATTCTTAGCGGTGCCGGGTTGCTCTATGGCATCAGCATCTATGATGCCATTTCCCACAGGCTGCCCCTGCCCATCCTTCTCTCCATCTACCCCCCCATTGCCTGACGTAAAGAGGACGAGCATATCCTTGTGTTCCCACATGGCGAAATCTACCATCGCGCTAGACAGCACATACTCGCCATACTGATCTCCCCCATCTTCACTACTAGTTGGTCCTCCCCAAGCGTTGGTATGGATACGTGCGCCATCTGTATAGGCTTGTCGCATCAGGTTGCCCCGATCTGTTGGCACACCAGAGAGAAACCCTTTGGTATCCAACAGCGATTGAAATACGAGCTTTGCTTCTGGTGCAGTACCAGCAAATGAGCCATCATAGGTGTGGTTATCGGCATCTCCCCCCGATACGCTACCATTGCCCAACGCTGACCCCGCAATATGCGTCCCATGCCCCGATGCATCAGACCAATCACACGGGTTTGTGCGCCCCAGGCAATAGCTCTTGTGCAACCGCTCGCGTAGGTCTGGGTGCAACGTCTTACCCTTGCCTGTGTCTAGCCCCGTATCGGCTATGCCAATGACCTGCCCATTCCCGTAGAGGTTATAGTCGTTGTGAATAGTTGTTGCCTGCAAAATGCTGCCCGTGCTGACATCGTTTGCTACACCAACTGGCATGGTTTGCTCGATCCAGGTTATCTCATCCAAATGGGCAAGCTCAACCAGCCGATAGGCAGGCAGCCGTAGAGCCAAAAACGCAGCAAATGGGTTAGAGTCCCGTTCGGTGACTTCCCCCCCCAACGCCTCTATAGCCTGCGTCATACGGTCTAGGTCGGCATCTGGCAACCCTTGTACCGTGAGGTTGAGCATGGCAAAATCCTGCGGCGCAGGTGGCGGCGAAGTCTTGTCACTCGTTGCTGCAGCTTGGGCAAACGACAGCAAATTGGGGGATAGCCGGTAGGCAGGATGATAGAGTCCCACCCAGCGCACGGGGGCAAGCTGTGCGACATTAGTCGCCGTGGTAGGAGCCATACGTGCCAAGAAAGTGTATGCTGGTAGGTAGCCATACAAACGTGCGCCAGTAGCCTCAACCTGCTGCTTCCACCCCGGCTGAATAGGCCCCACAAACTGTACCATATAGGTCTGCTGCTGACCAGCAATCGCTTGGCTCTGCAAGACCGCTGCCACGGTAGGCTTTTGGACAAGCGGGTCAAAGGTAGCAGTTTTGAGCGCAATAGTCGGGTGTGGTTGACGCTGGCTTGTTTGGGCATGCAATAGGGGGGCTGGTGTGTGGGTAAGGAGTAGCATAGTGAACGTGAACAAGCCTACAAACAAGAGCAATTGTTTTCCCCACACCCCTAAATTGTGAATTATGGTACAATACACCTAAATTCCTCTAATAGTAAGGTCATCAAGAAAGACGGATATGCATTATGAATAGTATACATGATAATCTTCAAAATGCTTTTGAGCAAGCACTCATTACCCGCAACCGTGCCTCTGCTCGAAGTATCCTCCAAATAGTAGAAGCCACAATGTCGCCAATTGAGGTGATAGATACCATTATTACCCCATCGCTTGAGCACATCGGTGAAGAGTGGGAAGCTGGCAACCTTGCCCTTTCCCAAGTCTATATGAGTGGGCGCATTTGCGAGGACATCGTTGCGGCACTTTTTCCGCCGGAACGAATCCATCGCACCCTCACCCCGCCTATAGCTATCGTTGTGCTGCATGATTACCATATCTTGGGCAAGCGCATTGTTGCCTCTGCCCTACATGCTGCTGGATATGATTTGCTTGATTATGGGCATGGGATTGAGGTTGACCCGTTGATTGAACGGGTCAAGCAAGATAGTATCCGTATCTTGCTCATTTCTACGTTGATGCTTCCCTCTGCCCTGATGATACAGGATGTTAGCGAAAGACTCAAGGCAGAAGACAGAGGGGTGCAAATTATCGTTGGCGGTGCTCCGTTTCGGTTTGATGACCAGTTGTGGCGTATGGTTGGGGCAGATGCAATGGGACGCACGGCATCGGATGCCCTCGGCATTGTGGGGCGCATGCTGGCTACTCCTATGGCGGCGTAGTATTAGCCCCCCCTTGCCCATAAGAGAATTACCCTCTCCCCCTCGCCTCATCCTTACAGGGTAGGTTAGGGTAAATTAGACACTAACTCACCGGGCAGCCCCCATCCCCTGCCCTTCCCCCACTACGCGGGAGAAGGGGAAATCGGGCAGGTAGCGGCTCCCCCTCGCCCTTTATGGGAGCGGGGGTAGGGGGGAGCGGGTCATAAAATGGTAGACTTTGCCCAACAGACCTACCCTTGTAAGCTCCCTCTCTCCTAGACATCCGCTCGTTGATACTCACGGCTCGAATAGGGCGAGGGGAAAAATATCTGCCACATTCTACCGCTAGATAGCGATTGCAACGAAGGAGCAAAAGTGGTATCATGATCCTCGAATGAGTGTGTGAAGATTAGGAATGACTGTCAGTAGTTTTTCCATGTGTCCATCAGACATTCGTTACTATTCGCTACAAAGGCTATTTTAAGGACCAAACAAAGAGCAATCACCCGAAACAACCGGGGGGATTCTATGAACCAATTTCTATCGCACCCAGAGCTTCGTCAGGACGTAAAAACACCTGTGGACTGCGCGTAAGCCCTTCGTTTGAGAAGGCGGTGTAGAAGCAGGAAATTCTTTAGAATCAATGAGTGAGTACTTTTGAGTACTTAGAAAGTAGCAGCTAGACTATGAGCATACCTGGACCCTGGGAATTACTCCTCATCTTGGTCATTGTTATTGCCATTTTTGGGGCTGGCAGAATTGCCGGTATTGGGGCGGCACTCGGTGGAAGTATCCGAGAATTTAAAAAAGCCGTTCGTGATGGCGAAGAAGCCCCTGTACTTGGTGATCAGGAAGGACCAGCTGAGCAAAAACACTAGGACGTTGTAACCATAAGCGCTCAAGATGCAATGGTCGCAAGACAAAGGAGAAATGAGCAAGGGGAGAATACAGAGACGTACCCCTGCTTTCACTATCTCTGATGATGCCCAAAGAGCGCAGAACGTCAGTAGCGATGGGGTTCCCGTCGGACTGGCGTTTTTGTGTCAATGGTTGTCTGCTTGGTATTGGCGGTAATACAGCGCATTGGGGAAAAGTTGACCTGTGAATGATAACTTTATGCAAACACTCTCTACCTGCTTGACAGCGGGTAAACAACCTACATTGGAGCAAACAGAAGAACTGCTGCGTCGATTGCACATAGCGGAAACACTCTTATGCACCCTTTGCCCGGCTGTTGGTGATACGGAAAAAGAACGTGATGCATATGCTTGGCTCGCCGGCAGACAAACCCAAACCATTGAAGACCTCAAGCAAAAACTCGCCGCTTCCGTACAGTATATTTCCCATCATGCAGAACAACCCCATGCTATCGTGCCAGAAATGGGGCCCAGTTGGCATTACAATGTCCGAGAGTTTTTCGAGTTGAAAACCCATGGCTGGCGAGCTATTGTTTCCAGTGATAGTGAAGATTTCACTTGGATTGCCTATATTGAGCGGGGGGGGGTACGCTTTTATGCCGCCCAAAAGTACCTCCTTATTCAAGATGCCTTACGTTGGTGTACTGATGAAATCGCTCATCACGCACCTGAAGCCCCTACTGAGCATCAGGAGAATCTATGAATTTGCTAGATGAAGCACGTCAAAGTGTCACTGCGGGAAAGATGCTGCAAGTTGAACAGGCAAAAGCCCTTATTTCTGCTTATGATGAAGCATTAGAAGAATTGGAACGATTACGTGGTCGAGTAGGAGATTTAGAGTTCCATTATGAAGTATTTGAGCACTTAATGACTGACCGAAAACTGATGATTGATACGTTTGCAGAGCTCGGTCTGGAAATCTACAGTGTTCCTGATACCGATAAAGGGACATGGTGTTGGGCATGGCGTTGGCGCAATGGTGAGCCACAAACGGGCTATGAGCGTTCTATCCATGCATTGATAGCCGCAGTTGAAACACTGCTCAAGCAATAGGCATGATCCACGCAGATTCACCCATGCGTTGGTCAGAAAGGGTAGTATGGCAGGAGAGCTAGTAGATAGGGCAACTATTGTGGTCAAGGCAGGGTCAGGCGGCAACGGGGCAGCAACCTTTCGCCGCGAAAAATTTGTACCACGAGGCGGACCCGATGGAGGAGATGGAGGACGTGGGGGAAATATCTATCTGGAAGTAGACCCTAGTCTCAATTCGCTGCTCCCATTTCGCTACACATCTCGCTACAAGGCAGCAGATGGCACACACGGCAGCAAACGCAAAAAATATGGCAAGCAGGGTAATGATTTGGTCATCAAAGTCCCCCCCGGCACGGTAGTGCGAGCAGAAATACACGGGAGTACTTATGAGGTAGACCTCGAACGTGCTGGGCAGCAATTGTTGGCAGCACGCGGCGGACGTGGGGGGCTTGGCAATGTTCACTTCACCACTTCAGCGCGGCAGGCTCCACGCATTGCTGAACTTGGTGAGCCGGGGCAAGAACTGGAACTCGAACTCGAACTCAAACTCATAGCAGATGTAGGGCTAGTTGGCTTTCCCAACGCTGGCAAGAGTACCCTCCTCTCGGTGGTCAGTGCTGCTCGCCCCAAAATTGCCTCCTACCCCTTCACCACGCTACAACCCAACCTCGGAGTTGTAGATGTTGGCTATGAGCGGTTTGTCATAGCGGATATTCCCGGCTTGATAGAAAATGCCCATCAGGGCGAGGGACTAGGCATAGCGTTTCTGCGCCATATTGAACGCACCCGACTATTGTTGCACCTGATAGACGCAGCCGGTGTTGATGGGCGCGACCCGCTCGACGACTACCACCAAATCAACAAGGAGCTGAGACTCTACCACCCAGAGCTTGCCAAACGACCACAAATAGTCGTGCTCAACAAGCTCGATTTGCCGGCTGCTCGTGAGCAGGGAGATCGGCTACTGGATGAGCTCCCCGTCCCACGGGATGAGGTGTTTTGTATTGCGGCTGTTACCCATGAAGGGCTTACCCCCTTAATCAACCATGTGGTGCAGGTATTGCGTGATATGCCCAAACCAGATTATGCCCCGGTAGACCCCGACGAACCCCCACTTACATGGCAGATACCAGAGGAAGACCCCGATGTCTTCTCCATTGAGCATAACGGGGAGATGTGGCGTGTTCACGGTATCAAGATTGAACGACTGTTGACGATGACCAACTTTGACCAACCCGAAGCCCTAGACCGGGTACAACGGGTGCTGGCAGCCAGCGGCATCAGCGCAGCCCTAGAGCAAGCTGGTATCCAAGAGGGAGATGTGGTCGCTATCGCCAATACCGAGTTGGTATGGTCTCAAGAGATGACCTATGGGTAAATGAGGGGGAAATGGAAACGATCCTGGCTTTTTTTGCCGGGTTCGTTTACGCCCCCGACATGCTAAACCACTTGGGAACAATAGTGAAAATGAGCAAAACAACTGAGGAGCACTACCGTCTATGGCACATGAACAGATGACCCACAACCGCTTGAACGTTCCCCGTATTCTTCAGGGCATGGCACTCAGTACTGCCATTGGGGGATTGGCATACAAACGGGGATCGCTTTCAGAAAGCGGCTGGCTTGGTGCCGTCCTCACAGGCACCCCCACCTTTGGCTTTGGCGGATGGGATTGGGGGTTGACGCTTGTCTCCTTCTTCATCAGTAGTAGTGTGCTCTCCCACTACAAGGAGCAGGTCAAGCAACAACGCACCGGTGAGGTCTTTGCCAAAGGATCGCGCCGCGACCTCGCGCAGGCATTGGCGAATGGCGGACCGGGCGCACTTGTCGCCATCGCCTACGTGCTGTTTGATGAAGCCCCCATTTTCAAGGCAATCTTTCTTGGCATCAACGCCACCACGACAGCCGATACCTGGGCAACCGAGCTAGGGGTACTCAGCACCAAACAACCCCGCCTCATAACGACCCTTCAGCCTGTGCAACCTGGCACATCCGGGGCTATCACAACGGCAGGCACAGCAGCATCGGCGGCAGGCGGGTTGTTCATTGGGCTGACGATGTTTGGGGTGTCTGCCATCCAAGAAGCAATCAACCCTGCTGGTCAGGCTATCCAATCCCACGTATGGATGATCCCCGCCGGGTTGCTTGGTGGGTTAGCTGGATCGCTCTCTGATAGCCTGCTCTCTGCCACTGTCCAGATACGGTATGTTGACCACGAGGGCAAGGAGACCGAGCGGGCTATTGCCAACGATGGCACTCCAAACCGTTATGCGCGGGGCATACGCTGGTTTACCAACGATCTCGTCAACCTGACCAGTACGGTAACGGGGAGTGTGGTTGCTAGTGCTATTTATGCCATGTTTGGCAAGAAACGCCGCTAGAAATAGCGGAGGAATCTGACAAGATGTCCAGTGTTACCTTTGAACATGTCACCAAGAAGTTTGGTGATACCATCATTCTTGACGATGTGCATTTGCACATTCACGACGAGGAGTTTCTTGTCCTTGTAGGACCGTCTGGTTGTGGTAAGTCTACGACCCTGCGCTGCCTGGCGGGGTTTGAGCAGATTACCAGGGGCAATATCTACATTGGAAAGCGACTTGTGACGCATGTCCCGCCCCAAGAGCGCGACATTGCTATGGTCTTTCAAAACTACGCGCTCTACCCCCATATGACAGCCTATGACAATATGGCATTTTCGCTGCGTATGCGTACGGAAAAGGGGGTTTTCAAGCGCAAGCGACAGGATGAAACGGAGATAGACCGCCGTGTACGGGAGGCGGCTGCCCTCCTTGACATTGAGCCGCTGTTGTCCCGCAAGCCACAGCAACTCTCCGGGGGGCAGCAACAACGGGTAGCACTAGGGCGTGCGCTTGTCCGTGATGCTACCGTCTTCCTAATGGATGAGCCGCTCTCCAACCTCGATGCACGGTTACGCACCCAAATGCGGACAGAGATTAGCAAACTGCACCGGCGCATCAAAACGACCTTTGTCTATGTGACGCATGATCAGACGGAAGCCTTGAGTATGGGGACGCGCATTGCGGTGATGTATGCGGGGCAGCTACAACAGGTAGACACTCCCCAAGTCTTATACGACCACCCAGCAAACACCTTTGTAGCAGCTTTTATCGGCAGTTTTAGCCCCGCGATGCATTTCTTTGAAGCGCATCTTGATTATGAACATGGTGAGATGGTCGCGCATATCTCTGGACTCGGCAGACTCACTGTTCCTCCAGCATGGATAGCCCCACTTGACCCCTACATTGGCAAGCCGATTATCTTGGGGATGCGTCCTGAACACATCCACGATGCCCACCTGCTCCCATCTGGTATCACCTACCCATCAGGTATTCAAGCTACGGTAGGGCTAGTTGAGCGTATGGGCAGTGAAGTCTATGTCTATTTTGAGCAGGGTAATCATCCCTTTGTTGGGCGTTTTGATGGGCGTACTCGCGTACAGCAGGGCGAGCGGGTGGATATAGTCTTTGCGATGGAAAAGATGCATGTGTTTGATTGGCATACTGAGCAGGCAATAGCTATGGGTTAATAGCAATGTCCAGGCAGCCCCCTGCCCCCACAGCTTTTAGGGGTAGGTCAGGTTGTAGAGACGGTGCATGCAACGGCTGTCCGGACAACCTCCATCCCCTAGCCCCTTCATCCACCGAGGAGAGAAGGGGAAACGGGCAGGTGGCAGTTCCCCCTCGCCCTATGGGAGCGGGGCAAGGGGAAGCGGGGGCAAATGGGATGTTGACACAGCCCTAGTATTATGGAGCACTAATCGTCAATACGCCATAATCGCCAGCGGCAAAGTGACCAGGGACAGTACAGATATACAGGTATTCGCCCGGACGGGGAGCAGAAAACGTGATAGTGTTGCTCTCACCCGGCTGTATGGCAGGTGAGTAGGCAAGTACCATATCCATCAATGCAGCATCGTGTATGGGAATGTAGTTGGCATCTACGAAACGTACAGCAGCATCATTAAAAGCATCGGCTCGATCCATATCAGCATGATTGAACAACACCCAACTATGTTCTTGGGTCTGAGATGTATTCTCGAACACAACTGCCATTTTTTCTCCCTCAGCAATCGTGGCATCAAGGGTATCAGTATCAAAGGCGAGTTCTTCCCCTTTGATACCTATTTCCAATATGACATCAACATCAGCCATATCAGGATAAATCGTCAATACGCCATAATCGCCAGCGGCAAAGTGACCAGGGACAGTACAGATATACAGGTATTCGCCCGGACGGGGAGCAGAAAACGTGATAGTGTTGCTCTCACCCGGCTGTATGGCAGGTGAGTAGGCAAGTACCATATCCATCAATGCAGCATCGTGTATGGGGATGTATTTGGCATCTACAAAACGTGCAGCAGCATCATTAAACGTTTCTGCCCGATCCATATCATTATGATTGAGCAACACCCAACTATGCTCTTGGGTCTGTGAGGTATTTTCGAACACCACCGTCAACTCTTCACCTTCAGCAATGGTGGCTTCGAGGGTATCCGTGTCAAAGGCGAGTTCTTCCCCTTTGATGCCTATTTCCAAGAGTGTCGGTGTACCAGAGACATCCGGTGGTCCTACAAGATTGCCAAGTAAGCCAAGCAATACATTGTACGGGGGATCATGCTCTGGGTGTAACTCAAACCGTGCGCGTTCAAACCATTGGACGGTATAGGTGTTGCCGTCTTCTAGCGTCTCTTGCACCTGTCCACTTAGCGGTAGCCCAAAGAGGGCGAGGTTTTCTTCATAGCTAAAGCCTGATACCCCATCCATTTCTAGCCCATTTGCCTGCCACATTGCCAAAATGTCGCCACAAACATACTGATCTGTTTGCTCAAAGTAGTGGCAGGATCCTTCGCCATTATCCGTAGCATCCCCCTTTGGAAAGGTATTCCAATCACGTCCTTGTTCTTTCAAAAGATCTGTTGACAACCGACCAAGCAGGACATCATAGGGGCGGGCGTTCTCTGGATGCAGTTCTAGGCGGTTGCGCTCAAACCATTGGACTTGAAGCGGTTGTCCTTCAATAATTTCCTCACGTTGGGGCGTGATGGGGAAGCCAAATACGGGCAATCCACCGTTTTGCTCCCAGTATTCCCGAATACGCCCGGAAATACACAGGTTCGTTTCAGGAAAGCAGCGTTGATCATCTTGTGCTTGGGTTATTTGGGGCAGAGACCCAATGATAACCACGAGGATAAACAGCACCAAAACGGACCAGTGGATACGTAAACCTATCAAACCATCTTTGCGTAGCTTGTGAGTCATTATCTTTCAGTTTCCTTATCCGTCTGTAAAGGATTATTTCTAGTCGAGATGTGTATGCATATAATATAACATACAAATAGCAGTTGCCCACAACACTGTTTGCTGCGGGCAACCGACATACAACCAACGAATTTATTCGTTATTCCCTACTCAGGCTGAAACGTCCCGCTATACCGTTCCGTACCCTGAGCATCCAACACGCGGAAGGTCAAATTGCCCTCCTCATCTACCGTAATCTGCCCAAAGTTGAACAGGTTTTCATCAGCAGCATTGCCAGCATACAATACATTGGGATTAAACGTGGTGTCTGGTTTGGTTGGGGTCAATGGCAATGAACTCATTGGGCTAGAACCAAACTCTAGGAAGTTCGTCTCCCCGTCACGGTCTGGGTCGTAGCTAATGGCGTAGGGCCAATGGGTGTCGCCAGCCAAGAAGACTACATTGGTAATGTTGTGTGTCTCCACAAAGAAGAGCAGCGACATCAGTTCATTTTCGTACCCCATGCGACTGTCGGCATCTGCCCAACCATCGTAGCCATCAACCTGTGGTTGAGGATAGCCAGTGCCATACGCCAACGGTACGCTGGTGACAATGAACTTCCATGTGGCTTCGCTATTATCCAACCCATCTTTCAACCAAGAAACTTGGTCTGTACCAAGCATGGTTTTCTCCCTATTGTCCTCTTCACTTGGGTTTTGTCGGAATGTAGACAGATACCTGTCCCAATAACCAATTGGGTCACGATAGGAGCGGGTGTCCAAGATGAACATATCCGCGTGTGCGCCGCGGGAGACGGAGCGATAGATACGGTTTGGCTCTTCTGGCGCACCCATCAGGGGCCAATACTCAAAGTAGGCTTGCAGACCATCAGCAAAGAGTTGGGGGTAGATAGCCTCAATCATGCCTCTGCTGAAGTTGTCCAGTATTTCGTGGTCATCCCACGTTACATAGACAGGCGTTTCCTTGAGGAAATTGGCGTAGTTTTCATCCTCTAGGTGGTAGCGATAGCGGGTGCGGAACCCTTCCAGGTCTTTGTAGGGACCTTCTGCGCCCGGCACAATTCCGTCACCTTCACAGGCGTTATCTACATACACGCTGTCGCCGGTCAGCAGGAAGAAATCGGGGTCTTCATCTGCCATCGCGTTGAAGATGGTCCATCCACCGGCTTCTGGGCGGCAGTATTCCCCGCCACCACCGATGCATGCGCCAAAGACAAATGACACTGGCTCTGCTGTGGCAGTCGTTGGCGCAGTAGAGAACATCCCCTCTACCGGCTCATCCATATCGTCTTCGGTTTCTGGAGCTACCACACGATAGAAGTATTCCTGTCCTGGCTTCAATCCTTCTACCAGCTTTTTGCCGGTGTAGTCATCTTCCATTGCCACATCAATACCAACATACATACTATCGGTAAATGCGTCAGTTTCGGCAATCTCCAGCGCAATGGTGCCGGTCATTTCGCCGCTCATCTCGCCGCCGCGTACCCACAACACTACCGAGCTATCGGTGGCTTCCCCACTGATGGGACCGTGCGTCAGGGCAACGGTGCTGGTCAATGGTATGGTTTCGGTCATGGTCGCCGTGCCAGTCATTGCCGCCGTGCCAGTCATTGCCGCCGTGCCAGTCATGGTATCGGTAGTGTTCATGTCCTCATCCATACCCATGTCCATGTCTGTGTCCGTGTCCATGCCCTCTTC
>CAYPHM010000030.1:13661-36164 GCA_964410555.1 uncultured Chloroflexaceae bacterium
GGTGTCCATGCCCTCTTCGGTGTCCATGCCCTCTTCGGTGTCCATGCCCTCTTCGGTGTCCATGCCCTCTTCGTCCATGTCCGCGTCCATATCGTCTTCCGTATCCATGTCTTCGGTGTCGGTCATGGTATCGGTATCGTCCATGGCCTCTTCGTCCATGTCCGCGTCCATGTCCTCTTCGGTGTCGATGTCCTCTTCGGTGTCGATGTCCTCTTCGGTGTCCATGTCCTCTTCGGTGTCGATGTCCTCTTCGGTGTCCATGCCCTCTTCGGTGTCCATGCCCTCTTCGGTGTCCATGTCCTCTTCGGTGTCCATGTCCTCAGTGTTCGTCACTGGTTCTGATTCTGTTAGCTCTTGAGCTTCTGTTTCGTCCGTAGCGTCCTCGTCCTCAGCCTCCGATGTTTGTATTGGAGTTGGAGATGCCTGGAGTTGCACCGGGGCAATACTTCCAGCCGGGGTCGTGGTGCAAGCGGTTACAACAAGCAACAGCAGCACCATAGCTGTTGCTATTGAGAAGAGAGTCTTTCGCATACATTTTCCTCCTTGAACTATTGATTTTATCCATAAACCACTTATGATTTTACCCGTATCTGTACGAATATGCAATAGCAGAGGGAGTAGACATTCTTCCCCATCATAAGAAGAAGTATAAACCGGCTCTACATCCCTTACCCTGTTATGGGAGCGGGGGCAGGGGGGTCGGGGAAGCTAGAAGGGGCTGTAATTCAAGTGCGAGACGCTCACCATCTGGCAGTAGAGTCGCCTGTGCTGCCCGCAACACCATAGCCACTACCTCCTCACGCCCCCAACCAAACGTTTGCACCGTCTTGATATACTCATCCGTCAACGTTGTGCCAAACATTGGGGGGTCATCCGAATTGAGCGTCACAAACAGCCCGGCATCGAGCAACCGTGGCAGCGGGTGTGCAGCAAAGGATGGCACCACACCCAAGCAAACATTACTCGTTGGGCATAGTTCTAGCGGTATCTGTCGCTCGCGCAACACTGCTACCAAAGTTTCATCCTCTAGGCAGCGCACACCATGCCCAATACGCACTGCATGCAACACGTCTAACGCCTCACGGATGCTCTCCGCCCCTGCCGTCTCACCGGCATGCGGCACAGCAGGCAAACCAGCGGCATAGGCGCGGTCAAAGGCAGCCTGAAACTTTTCTGCTGGATAGCCCGCTTCTGGTCCACCCAAGCCAAGCGCGACAATCCCCTCGCCCATCCCACTAATAGCCCAATCTGCAATCATAAGCCCATCTTCCGGCGAGACAACCCGTGGGATGTCTATAATCAACCCCATAGTTACGCCATACGTTGTCTTTGCCCACTGCTGCGCTCGCTGCAATGCCGCAAGTTGGTCGGCAAAAGAGATACCGCGAAAATGCTGATGGATGTATGCGGTATAGGTCACTTCGCTATAGCGGATGTTCTGTACTGCCTGCCCTGCCAGAAAATCGCGTGCCATCACCTCGATGTCATCCACTGTGCGGATAACATCACAGATGGTCAGATAGACCTTGACGAAATGCTCAAAGCTAGAAAAGGTATACCACGATTGGATGTCAGCTACAGTGGAGCCAGGCAACGCCACATCATCATACTGCTGCGCCAGGGTAAGCAGGGTTGCTGGTTGCATAGCCCCCTGCATATGCACATGCAGCTCGACCTTTGGCATACGCTGGATAAACGATTCATACTGCCACATCAAAGCACAATCTTTCGCTCCATAATCAGTCGTTGGCGAGTCTTCTTGAACAAATCATCATAGTTGAGCCGTTTCATGGTAATTTCCGATTTGTATTTTCCTAGCATTTCATGTACTTCTGCATCTAGCCGTTCTTCTATCATTAGTTCATCTGTGATAATTTCCTGCATCGCGTACAAGATTTGCCCATCATTTGCCTGAAACAGTACACCGTCAATCTCTGCCATTTCATCTATCAGCATTGAGACCAATTGCTCAATCTTTGCTGGTGAAAGTTTCATTACTTCCTCCGTTTTTCTTTCCAACAGCGGAGTTGCCGCCAGAATAATATCAGGGCGAGCACCCATCCAAACCACGCCAACAGCATATGGCTGAACCGTGCTACAAGCAGTATACCAAACAATACCGAACGAACCGACTCGACAATGACCCGTTGTTGAACGGGAATATGTGGCGTTGCTCCCCAATCTATCTCTGCTAGGGTAGCAAATACCCCATTGTGGAGGCATGCCTCAAGGGAGTAAAGATAGATAGTATCGGTATATTCTGCGGCAAGCAAGAGGTCACGGATGTAATCATGCTGTTGGGTTAGATAGGGGCTTTGGTTTTTGAAGAGTGGGATTGGTAGCTCTCGTTGCATACCAATCCCAATGCTATCAACCGCTGGTCCATAGCTGGCAATGAGTGCGCCGCCAATCGTGCCATGCAGGTGCTCCAATGGCAAACTGCGATAGAACAACAACACCTCAACATCAGACGGCAGATCTACCACGTCAAGAGCTCGTTGGATGAGCGTCGTGCCTGCCCGTCGGTCATCTACCATCAGTGGGGTTTGGTAGGTATGTACTTCGTAGCCATCAAGCCGGATTTCAGCGATAAGCTCCGTATAGGCTGCTCGTGCCGCCGGGTAGAGCACATTCTCATGCGCCAGCCAGAGTTGCCGCGCAATATCCCGCATCTTCCACTGTTGGGTATTCCATAGTTCAATCAGCGGTGGCTCAATATCTAGCCCTATCGCATCAACGGGCAATTGCTGTTGTTGCGTCCATATATGAAACGCTCGGTACTGTTCAACAGCCTGGGGATAGTTTTGCAAATTGAAGAAGCCGCCATCTTCAGTGGGCAGCAACAGTCGGGCAACAGTGTAGATACCATAGGTATGCAACCTACGGATTACCCGCGCTAACGCCTCGTCAAAGTGGACTATGGCAAGAGCTAGTCCAGAACCACGCTGGCGCAGTTCATACAACAGTGTTTCATCATGCAAGAGGTGATCAAGAGCTTCTGCATGGCTTTCGGTAAAAAATATAATGAAGGGAAGTCCCTGTGTGTCTTTTTCAACCATTACCTGTATCAAAATCTTTTGGTAACTAATCGGGAAAGGAGCTACAGTAGGTCTGCAAAGGTAAAGAGAAACAATACCGTTGCTACATAGCTATTGACAGTAAAAAACGCCCGGTCTATGTTGGTCATATCGCCGCCTGCCACAAGCCAATGCTCATAGACCAACAACCCGGCTGCAACGATGACCCCCCCAAAGTAGAGCCATCCCATACCTAGCATGCCACCAAGCAGCAGCAGGGCGGCAATCATCAGCCCATGGCATCCCCGTGCTACCCGTAGGGCTACTGGGATACCAAACCGTGAGGGGAGAGAATGAAGACCATACTGTCGGTCAAACGTGGCATCTTGGCAGGCATAGATGATGTCAAAACCGGCTATCCAGATACCAACGGCAAAACAGAGCAATAGCATGGGGGCGGTGAAGGTTGGATTGACCGCCAGCCAACCGCCAGCAGGGGCCATGGCATCGGTAAAGCCAAGCACCAAGTGCGATAGCCAGGTAAACCGTTTGGTATAGCTGTAGCCAGTCAGGGCGATAACGGCTATGGGGGAGAGAACTAGACAAAGGAAGTTGAGTTGAGCAGCAGCAATGACGAGTAATACAAGACCAGCTAGGGCTATAGTTATGACCGACTGTCGCCGCAGTACGCCTGCGGGGATGAGCCTATCTTTTGTCCGTGGGTTTTCGCGGTCTATATGGGCATCTATCACACGATTGAAACTCATAGCGGCGGTACGCGCCCCGACCATCGCCAGCGTTACCCAGATGAACACCCACCACCCCGCCCATCCGCCTGCTGCGAGAAACACGCCAAGATAGGCGAACGGTAAGGCAAAAACAGTATGCTCTAGCATAATGTTTTTGCGGTGTTTGTCGAGTTCATTCCAGATACGATGGATGCGTAGTTGTCGTATGCTCAAAGTTAGCTCTCCCCTTACACCCGTTTGTAACGAGGCGACATCATGGTGTCTCTTAACTTGCCTATTGTACCACGCCTTTGAGTACAGGGATGTGGCAACATTACCCAATGATCCCCTTCTCCCCTCGGTGGGACGCGGGGCGAGGAGATGGGGGGCTGCCCGATAGAGCGCACCGCCGTGCGCCCCTACACCCGCATACACCCACAGGGGACCCGCCCCCCCACATTGACGCTTCTGGCGAACGTTGCTATAGTACATACAACATTACCCGCTATCGTCCCATCATAAGAGGCAAGCAAGGCAAGCAAGGCAGTCATCCTGATGAAACCACTAGCAACCGACACAAGCCTGGAAGCAGAGCGTGTACAACTTCAGATACTCCGCGGAATGGACCCGCCCCAACGGTTTGCCATTGCTAGTTCGCTCATAGACTTTGCCATAGACAGTACCTGGGATGTCATCAGACGTACCCATGCGCCTGCTCCCAACGAGGAACTCCAAACCTTTGCGGCACTGCACTATGGCAAAACCCTAGCCCATATCTCAGCCAACACGACAAACCAACAGCCAACCCCCCAGGAGAGACACCGTATGCAAGATCGCCTAGTCCACACGATGCTCCCCGTAGCCGAAGCCCTAGAACAGCTAACTATTCCCTACGTCATTGGTGGCTCTGTCGCCAGTATCCTGCACGGTATGCCACGAACAACAATGGACATAGACCTGGTAGCAGATTATGCTTCCCATCATGTTGCGCCGCTGGTAGCACTGCTCCAACCAACCTGCTACATTGACCAGCGTATGATCTTTGAGGCAATATCCCATCGTTCTTCATTCAATGTCATCACCTATAGCACCGGTATGAAAGTGGACATCTTCTTGCCAAAACAACGTCCATTTGACCAAATGCTCATCAAACGGGCATATGCTGCCCGTATCCATCCCGATTTTCGCCCCTTCCCCATCATCACGCCTGAAGATACGGTGCTGGCAAAACTAGAATGGTACCGGCTAGGAAACGAAATTTCCGAAAGACAATGGTATGATATACAGGGAATACTCAAGTTGCAAGCCAACGCACTGGACATGGACTACCTGCGCCAGTGGGCAGCAACGCTCCAAGTAACCGATTTGTTAGTGCAAGCATTGGAGGATGCAGGACTTTGAACATTCAAGAACTCCTTACCCGTGGGGTAGCAGAGGTTATCGTTGAGGCAGAACTTCGCCAGCGGATAGAAAAGGGCGACAAGCTACGGCTCAAGCAGGGGTTTGACCCTAGCCGCCCCCATATGCACATTGGACACGCCGTTGGGCTACGTAAGCTCCGCACCTTTCAGGAGCTAGGGCACCAAGTGGTGCTTATCGTGGGCGACTGGACTGCCCAAATAGGCGATCCAAGCGGGCGCGATGAGACCCGTCCCCGCCTCACCGCCAGCGTTGTGCAGGAAAACGCCCGTACCTATATGGAGCAGTTTTTTCGCGTGGTAGACCGCTCCCAAACCGAAGTACGCTGGCAGAGTGAGTGGTATGGCAACTTCAACCTAGAACAAGCCCTCGACCTGACAGGACGCTTCACGCTGGCACAGATGCTGGCGCATGAGACCTTTCGCAAACGCTACGAAGAGGGATCACCGCTGACTATCCTAGAGTTGATGTACCCTATGCTGCAAGCCTACGACTCGGTTGCTATCAATGCAGACGTAGAATTTGGCGGCACCGACCAGAAGTTCAACAACCTCGCCGGGCGTGAACTGATGACGCAATGGGGTATGCAATCACAACACGTCTTGCTGGTGCCGCTCATCCCCGGCACCGATGGGCGCAAAATGGGCAAGACTTTTGACAATACGGTAGACGTGATGCTGCCCCCGGCGGAAATGTACGGTAAAATCATGTCTATGAGTGATGATGTGATTGCTCTCTACTTTGAGGTGTTAAGTGATATACCGCTGGCAGAATTAGAAGAGATGCGCCAAGCCTTGACGAACGGCAGCGCAAACCCGCGTGATCTCAAAATGCGCTTGGCACGCGAGGTTATTACGCAGTTTCACAGTGCCGAGGATGCCCAAGCCGCTGAAGAGGGGTTTGTGCGCCAGTTTGTGCGCCGTGAATTGCCAGCAGACATGCCTACCCACACCCTAACCGAACCGACAGCCATCATAGACCTGATGCTGGCGGCAAAACTGGCTTCCAGCAAAAGCGAAGCTCGCCGTTTGATAGACGGCGGTGGGGTGCGGGTGGATGGCGAAAAAGTAACCAGCTATGATACCCTGTTAGCACCTGGAGCAGGCGTAGTTATCCAGGTAGGCAGGCGTAAATTTGTACAGGTGGCGTAGATGTGAGCGACATGTTAGAAGCAATTGTTAAACTTGGCAAAGTGCTGGCAGAGGAGCAACGCCGCGGCTGCGACAACCGCGCTGTCCTCGTTGGCATTGAGCAGTTTATCACCGATTGGCAGCGGGAATCACCCGATGCGGCAGCATTGCCAACGGTGCAACAAACCCTTGCCCTGCTCAACGGCTATGCTGCTAAAACGCCAGAAACACGGCAGCAGCCGGTGCAAACAGCACTGGAAATGTTGCGCTCCTGCTACCGGGAGGCGAAGGGGACAAACGCCAAAGCTACGTCCCCACCAGCACCATCCAAGCCAAAAGCAGCAAAGACAACCAAACCTAAGCCGCAACCAGTGCCATTGGACAGCCAAGCTGCCATACCACTAGACACCCCCATCAGAGACATCCCCGGTGTCTGGCGCAATATTGCACTGTCGTTTAAGCGGCTAGGGCTAAAAACTGCCCACGACCTGCTCTACCACTTCCCCCACCGCTACGATGACTATAGCTCGCAAAAGCCAATTATGGCGTTAGTTATTGGTGAGGTAGAGACTGTCGTGGGGACAGTAGGCGATGTGCGTACCTTCAATCTCAAGCGACCAGGTAGCACAATGGGCATCAACGTGCTGCTAGAGGACTCAACGGGGGAATTGCGGCTCGTCTTCTTTGGCTCCCAATGGATGCTCAAACAGTTTCCCGTTGGGCGAAAGATTGTCGTGAGTGGCAAGGTGACGGTAGGCAAGTTTGGCGAGCGGCAAATGAGCAGCCCCGATTGGGAACCCTACAGCGAGGATGAACTCATCCACACCGGGCGGCTCGTGCCGGTGCATCCGCTAACCAAGGGGCTACATGAGCGCAACGCTCGCAAGTTCATTAAGCTGGTCGTAGACCGCTCTACCCCGCTCATTGAAGACTATCTGCCCTACGATATACGCGAGCGGGTTGGGTTGCTCTCGTTGCCAGATGCCCTCCGTCAGATACACTTTCCCGATGATAACGATGCCCTGGAACAAGCCCGCCGGCGATTAGGCTTCGATGAGTTTTTCTTTATTCAGCTTGGGGTTGTGCAGCGCAAAATCCTGTGGCAGGGCGAGCTAGGCTTTGCGCTCACCTTTCACCAAGATGTACAAAAAAACCTACTGGCACAGTTGCCTTTTGAACTGACCAACGCGCAGGTGCAGGCTATTGAGCAGATTATGCATGACCTACAACGCCCAATGCCAATGGCACGCTTGCTACAAGGGGATGTTGGCAGTGGGAAGACACTGGTTGCAGCGGCAGCCCTGCTCCAGGCTATCGCCAACGGCTTGCAAGGCGCACTGATGGCACCCACCGAAATACTCGCCGAACAGCATTACCGCGGACTACGCAACATCCTGTCTCGTGTGCGTATCCCCCGCGATAGACCATCGGCTGATGATACGATGACAACCTGGCAAGAGGAGGTCGAGCAAGACCAACTCTCCCGTATGACAGAAATCAAGCAACTGCTTGGTATGACCCCCGAAGAGGATATGGAAGGCGAGGGGGTGCGGGTAGCATTGCTGACAGGTGGACTAGGCAAGAAAGACCGCCGCAAGGTGCTAGAAGCCATTAGCAAGGGTGAGGTAGACCTGATTATTGGTACACACGCGCTCATTACCGAGAGCGTACAGTATCACTCGCTTGGTCTCGTCTGTGTGGATGAACAGCACCGCTTTGGGGTCGAGCAGCGCGAACGGCTCAAGCAAAAGGGCTTCAACCCCCATTTGCTGGTGATGACCGCCACCCCCATACCGCGCACGCTTACCCTGACGGTCTACGGGGAACTGGACACCACGATACTAGACGAAATGCCCCCCGGACGGCAAAAGATACGCACCCGCTGGATACGCCGTTCAGAGCGCAGCAAAGCCTTTAAGCACATCCGTAAAGAAGTTGAGAAGGGACGGCAGGCATTTGTTATCTGCCCGCTGGTAGAAGAGAGCGAAAAGCTCGACCTGCCCTCTGCCGAGGAGATGCATACCCTGTTGGAAAAAGAGGTTTTTCCAGACTTCAACATTGGCTTAATCCACGGGCGGCTATTGCCACGCGAAAAGGATGAGGCAATGCGCCAATTTGCTGCACATGAGTATGATGTACTGGTTGCCACAGCAGTTGTTGAGGTGGGCATAGATGTACCCAACGCTACCACGATTATGATAGACGGTGCCGAGCGGTTTGGTCTGGCGCAGCTACACCAATTCCGTGGTAGAGTAGGACGAGGAATGCACCAGAGTTACTGTATCCTCATTAGCGACCAGGAAAACGAAATTACGATACAGCGGCTCGAAGCAATGGAGACGATAGATGATGGGTTTGAACTGGCAGAAATTGACCTTAAGCTGCGCGGACCGGGCGAGTTTTTTGGCAAGCGGCAAAGTGGTACACCAGACCTGAAGATAGCGCGACTGGCAGATACCCGCTTGCTCAACACTGCCCGTATGGAAGCGCAAAAGTTGCTCAATGACGATCCCAACCTGGAGCACCCCCACCACCGGCTGCTCCGTGAGAAAATGCAGCTATTTTGGAAGCAGGTAGAAGGGGCAAGCTAACGTTGTGGCAGTGTATGAAATAACCGCATCGACGATAATCACTGCGCCGCCGGAGCAGGTCTGGGCGGTGCTGGACGATGTGCATGGCTGGAAAACCTGGATGCCGTCAACCAAGAACGTGCAAATAGACATCCTCACGCCCGGACCGCCCCGTATGGGCTACAAATTTCGTCTCGGCGGCAAGGTAGCCTATGCTATCATGGAAATAACGACCTTTAATCCGTTGGAGCGCACGACAACCTTTCAACTCAATGTACCACCGCTCAAGGGGACAAATAGCTGTGTGTTGTTGCCGCTCACCAATGGGAGGTATCGGCTCAAGCGGGTAGACCGTTTGGAGATGCCCGGTTCCGTGATGAAAGTGCTGGACTCAACGCAGCGCACCCGTTTTGAAAAGTTGGCAGCAGAGTTTTTGCAGTCGTTTAAGCGTACTATTGAAAGCAGGAAGACTCATGTCACCACCTAACCAAGCAGACCAACTGTCTGATGGAGATGCTACTGCCCCCGATGCCATCAGCAAACTTGCCGATACCATCACCCATGCTGGCTTGCGTGACCCGCTGGCACTGGCTCTGGATATGATCAGTCCCATAGACTTTATCAGTTCGCAGGTCGCCTTGTTTGTTCGCCCTTTCACCTACGGCAGTCAGTGGGAACAGTACACGTCAGCACTGGCAGAGGAAACAAACTGGCAAACCCTACGAACATTGCTACAGAAAGAGAGTATATGATGCAATCCCAACCCATGACCCCCCTCGAACGGGTGCTTACCACAATGAGCCACAAAGAACCAGATCGAGTCCCCATCTTCCATACCCTCACGCTACACGGGGCAAAGATAATTGGTGTACCTATCAAGGAATACTTCTCCAAACCAGAGTATGTGGTAGAGGGGCAGTATCGGTTGCGCGAGAAGTTTCGCCATGATCTCCTCTTTCCCTTCTTTTACGCGGCGGTAGAGGTAGAAGCGTGGGGAGCAGAAGTTATCTATGTAGACGACGGTCCCCCCAATGCTGGAGAGCCATTTTTGAAAAAGCCAGAGATGGTCCGCTCAATGGAAGTACCAAACGTGCGGCAGTCTCCCTCGCTGGTCAAAGTCCTTGAGGCAATCGCACAACTCCGCGCACGGGTTGGCAATGATATACCGATTATCGGCGTGGTGATGGCTCCTCCCTCATTGCCGATTATGCAAATGGGCTTTGACCACTACATTGAATTTATGTATGAACAACCAGCATTGTTTCAGCAATTGATGCGTATCAACGAGGAGTTTTGTGTAGCATGGGGCAATGCCCAACTAGAAGCCGGTGCAACCGCCATCGGCTACTTTGACCCCGTATCATCCCCCACGATTATTCCCCTAGAGATGTACCTAGAAAGTGGGTATGAGATAGCCAAGCGGGTCTTTTCACGGATCAAGGGACCCACCGCCACGCTCTATGCTTCTGGTAGGGTATTACCAGCTATAGAGCATATCAAACAGACTGGCTCACCGATGGTCGGGGCAAGCGCTATGGAAGACCTCGCTACGTTGAAAGCGGCATGTCAGGGCAGCTTAACCGTTGTTGGCAATCTCAACGCTATAGAGATGTGCCGCTGGACTCCCGCCGAGGCTGAAGCCGAGGTCAAGAAGGTATTGGCAAGTGCCGCTCGCGGCGGCGGGTTTATCCTGAGCGACAACCACGGCGAAATACCCTGGCAGGTTCCCGATGAAGTCTTGCTTGCCATCACTGAGGCAACAGAGACATGGGGAACCTATCCACTTGACTGGATAGATAATGCATGAACGACAGGAAGCTCTGCATCCTCGTCTGTGAGGATTATTACCCAGAGGTCAACGCTATCTTGCAAAAAGAATACACCGATGTAGCGTGTATTTCTTTTTCTCCCCTCTGTCATTGTCCTTCAGACGAATGGGACAGCATGAACAACATCATTCAGAGCAACCTAGACGAAGGCAACTGTCTGTGTCTGTTGGGGGGGCGGTGTTTGCAAGGGGTACACCACCATCTCCCCAAACTCGACAATCTCTTTGTCTATCAACACAACCCATGTGCCAAGCTGATTGCCCCAGATATAGTCGAGCAACAGCACCAAAATGGGGCATATGTCTTTACCGCTGGTGAGGTTGCCCACTGTTCCGCTTGCTTGCAACACTGCCACATGACCAAAGAAGCCCTCACTGCCTATGTTGGTACGTCTATCTCACAGCTTGTCGTCTTGGACACCGGCTTTGTTCCAGATGTAGCATCCCACATCCAAACCTGTGCAACACATGTAGGCTTACCCTATAGTATAACCCCCGTAGGTCTCCATTTTTTGCGGGTCTTCCTTGACAACATCATCCTCACATGTCGTCTGCAAATGGAACAACAGGATTCATATAAAGCGATGTATAGCAAACAACAAATCCTTTCAGACTATGAGATGGTCTTTGATCTCATAAGTGATATGACTCATATGCAAAGTGAGTTGGATGTTATCGACTCTATCTTTAACCTGTTTGCTATGCTGTATGCACCAAGAAAGCAAGCCTATATCTCCTTGCACAACGGTACCCTAGGGAATATCCGTACCCAACCAGAGAGCATCATGATCAGTGATGATGTACAAACGCATATGATACACATGCAAGAGGAGTATATCTGGACTGAGACGGGCTTTATGCTGCAAATTAGCCATCAAGGTGAGATGCTTGGGGTCTTGTATGTGGCAGACTTTGCCTTTTCTGAGCACCGCAACGAATATCTCAACCTTGCCCTGATGCTGGTACAGGTGTGTGGGCTTGCCATCAAGAATGCCCGCAACTATGAAGAGTTGCAAACCACAATGGATGAGCTGCGGGCAGCAATGGAGCAACTGAGCAAAGCCCGCGATGCTGCCGATGATGCTAACCGTGCCAAGAGCGAATTTCTGGCGAATATGAGCCATGAGATACGCACTCCGCTCAATGCCATCATTGGCATGACTGAACTGCTGCTCGATACTCAGATGACAACTGAGCAGAAAGATTTTGTGGCAACGGTCTATACCAGTGGGTATGCGTTGCTTTCCGTTGTCAACGACATCTTGGACTTCTCCAAGATTGAAGCGGGCAAGATGGAACTGGAGAGCTACTCCTTCAACATCCGCACCTGCCTAGAAGAATCGCTTGATTTGGTAGCCCTGAAAGCTGACGAACAACGGCTCAATTTGGGCTATATCTTTGCTGAACATGTGCCAGAAATGATTATGGGGGATATGGTCAGGATACGCCAAGTGCTCTTCAATCTGCTGAGTAATGCGGTCAAGTTTACCAAAACCGGTGAGGTGATTGTCAAGATAGACCTGCTCAAAGATACCAAGCCAGAGGTTCCATTGGCGCAGCGCACAGATACAGATGATGATGGGTTGCCACCTATTCCCGATGACAGCTCGTCTGTAGTGCTGCATATCCGGGTGCAAGATACCGGCATTGGTATACCGCAACACCTGATGTACCGTCTCTTCCGCTCCTTTAGCCAAATAGATGCTGCCACCAACCGCAAGTATGGCGGTACGGGGCTAGGGTTAGTTATCAGCAAACGGCTCATTGAGATGATGCAAGGCACGATATGGGTGGAGAGCATGATAGACGAAGGGTCTACCTTTCATATTGCCTTTCCAACACAGCTCCCAGAAACTCCCCCCCCGCCGCTGGCTTCCTATGGAGCAGACTACCTCAAGGCAAAGCATATCTTGCTCTATAGCCCCTATGCTTCCAACCAAATCATGCTTAGGCAATATACCACCGCTTGGGGGATGAAACCGCTCATTGTGCAGTCGCAGGATGAGGTATTGGCTACTCTGCGGCAACGGCAGGATGTAGCAGGAGTAGTGTTGGATATACACATCGGCACCAAAGACCCTGGTTTGTTCTTGGCAAAGGTAAGCCAACTTGCCCCGCCAGAACGGTGTGCCATTATTGCCATTGTGCCGATACAGCAGGAGAACAAACTGAATCATACGTCCTCGGTGCGGGTAGAGGCTTTTCTCAACCGACCTATCAAACCAGCACAGGTTGCCCGTGCGCTGATCCAAAACCTTGCCAAAGGGACACCCATTGCTGCACCAAAAGCGCAGGTATCAGACATCCAAGCTGCCCAAGATACCCCCCATCCGCCCTTGCGTATTCTGTTGGCAGAGGACAATATGTTCAACCAAAAATTTGCCCTGCGCTTGCTGGAACGGTTTGGGTATACGGCTGATACCGCGGTATCTGGACTAGAGGTATTGGAAGCTCTCCAGCAGCAGCAGTATGATGTCATCTTAATGGACGTGCAGATGCCGAATATGGATGGGCTAGAGGCAACCCGTCGTATTCGGGAGCAGTGGGTAGCACAGCAGCAGCCCTACATCATTGCGATGACGGCAAATGCGATGGAGGGAGACCGTGAGATGTGTTTAGATGCGGGTATGGATGACTACGTGAGTAAGCCCGTGAAGGTGCAAGAATTGGTCAATGCCCTAGAGCGTGCCAGTAAGCATATCAATGCCTAACATTACCGGGTGGTTGTAGAGACATCGCAAGCAACGTCTCTAACAGAAATCAGGTATTGAATTTTTAGTTAGCGGGTACGCTCAACAACCCCATCGGGTGTTCCCACAACAACGATTGTCGCCATATCCAAGAACAACCCATGCCCCATAACCCCCGCTTGGGCATCAAGCTGACGAGCAACCGCATACGGGTCTGCTATGCCATTGGGGAAGGTGCAATCTACAATGAAATTGCCGTTGTCGGTAACATACAGAGTGCCATCAGCGTTTGTGCGTCTTTTGGGCTGTGCGCCAAGCTGCTCAAAAAGGGGCAGGTTGGTATTCCAACCAAGCGGGAGTACCTCCACGGGCAGCGGCGAACGGGTGCCAAGCTGTGCTACCTGTTTGCTTTCGTCTATCGCAATGAGCAGCTTATCTGATGCTGCTGCCACAATTTTCTCGCGCAACAACGCCCCCCCTAGCCCTTTGATCAGGTAAAACGCTGGTGATACCTCATCCGCCCCATCTATCGTTAGGTCAAGGTGTGGGCAGGCTTCAAAGTCGGTGAGGGGAATGTTCAGTTCCTGAGCGCGTTTGGCGGTGGCTTCTGAGGTCGGGATGCCAACAATATTTTCCAATGTGCCGTTTTGCAATCGTTTTGCTAGGGCATCTAGCACAAACTGGACGGTAGAACCAGTGCCTAATCCTAGCTTCATTCCACTTGTGACGTGGCTCACGGCTTGCTCGGCTGCCAGTTGTTTGAGATTCATAGGCGAACGTAGCTCCTTAGTTTACAAATTAGTTTTTGGTGGGTGTTCACGCATTATAAAGAGAATGATATGTTCTATAGAAAATGCTTGCATAGCAAAACGAGCTTGGCTTTGGCAATATTCACAGCACCCTTGCGCTCTTTCAAAAATTGCGCGTCTTATCCCTGCTTGTGTCTGTTCTTCAGGCATAGACCTTTGGTTCAATACCCAAATCTTGAAGAAGTTGGGATAAGGATATGTGCCGAACTTGTGCTAAGGTTGCAAGATGTTGTACCCGTTCTTGCTCTAGGTGTTCAACTTGATCGGTAAGTTGAAGTAATTCAGTATGTTCTTCTGTCGTGAGGGTTTCGTTTTGCCGTTTAGCAATCAATATTTCATACCGTTCTTGGACAAACTTTGGGAGTGGTTGATTGATCTTGAGTAATAGTTCAGACTCAGATTGAGAGAGCACAGAAGGGGTATGAAGCAACCGGAGATTCATGATAGTCTGAAGGATTTGATCCAGTTCTGATGGGGGAAGTTGCTCTACTGCTCGTACCAACTCCTCTGTCGAAATTTGTGCATGTATTTGGATATTCGGCATCATAAAGCCTTATGTTCTTTGTCTAGCCACCTTATAGCCCCTACCACATACCATTTCAGGGACAGGACAACAAATTACCCCCATCCCTGCCCCTTCCCTCACCAAATGAGCCGCGAGGGTCAACGAGCGGATGTATTCCCCCTCGCCCTACAATGGGAGAGGGGGCAGGGGGGAGAGGGTAATAACGTGGGGTATCTCCCCCATAACCAACGCTTACGCTGTAGCCAAACGGCTAAGTGCTGCTGTCGGGCGGGCAAATGGCATCTCGGTAATATCCGTGTAGCGTCGCAGCAGGTGATAGGTCAGCAACAACTGCGTCAAAGCCAGCGGGTCGCTGTGACCCGTCCCGTTGCTATCATAGTAATCACCAAACTGATCTGCCCCTAGTGGCTTAATATCCGGCATATGGTCCCAGATAACCTGCTCCAATCGAACAGCAGCCTCTGGCGTAACATTGCCGCTGATTTCCAAGACATCAACTGGCTTGCCGCTATCACGATCCAGAAATGCGCGAATACCTGACTGCTGGCTCTCTGGCAGATTCCAGAGGTAGCTCAGGTCTGGATGGGGGACAGTTGGGCGGAGCGTCAAGCGGACATCTAGGCTGGAGCCAGCATCTTCTGGTGCTACCCCTTCCGGTGGGTGAAAGTTGATGATAATATCAGAGTTTTCGCGCTGCGGGCGGATAAATGCCGCTGAATCTGGCTCGCGCTTATCAACGTCTGCAAGCACCTGTTCTGGTGTATAGCCCCGTTTGGACGTATCTCGCTTAACCTTCCACTGTTTACGCAACTCTTCATCTGGAGCTAGGTAGACTTTGATGTCGTAGAAACTCCGCATAGCCGGCGTATAATAGCCAAGCAGCCCTTCAACAATCACAAACTCTTTTGGCACAATGTACTCTGGACGTGCCAGAGACCCGTTGGAGTGGTCATACACTGGCTTGAGAATAGGCTGCCCATAGTGCAACCGCTCAAGGTGCAGTTCCATAATATCAAGATAATTGCAATCAGGATGGAGCGCGGTAATCTTGCGCTCTGATCGCTCTTGGCGATCATACTTGTGGTAATCATCCGTACAAACGTGGGTCACACGTTCAGGACCAATGAGCTTGACTAACCCACTAGACAGGGTTGTTTTACCAGCCGCACTATCACCAACAATCCCTAAAATAATAGGTCTCTTTCCCTTCTTCAACATGATGTGTTTTTCCCCTTATTTTTTCAAGTGTTCCCGTTCCAAATGGCTTAGCAGGAGATGATAGGCAATTAATAACTGGGTGAGTCCGAGTGGATGACTCTGCCGTTGCTCCTGTCCTTCAACAAACGTTCCTATCTGCTCTGGGCGCAGGTTTGTCAGATCAGGCAGGTGCGCCCAAATTGCATTCTCTATCGCTATTGCCTGCTCTGTTGAGACGTTGCCTTCAATGTCAAGAAATTCTGTTAAGCGACCCTCATCACGCCCCACCCGCAAGCGAAGGGCTGGTTGGTTATCTGAGCCTTCCCCATTGCCGCCAGCGATAACATCATTGAGGTCAGGGTGCGCCAGCGTGGAGCGGAGAGTCAACTGCACATTGAGATGCTCGCTGTCCGATGAGTCCTTTGGGGCATAAAACTGAACCACAATGTCTGCCCATTTACGCTGTGGACGGATAAACTCGGCAGAGTCATGCTCGCGCTTGTTGAGGTCCATCAGCACTTGCTCAATGGTGTACCCACGGCGAGTCGTGTCCCGCTTAATCTTCCATTGTCGCCGGAGTTGTTCTGGTGGGTCGAGAAAGACCTTTACATGAAACAGGTCTCGCAGGGTAGGCGTAGCAAACCCCAACAATCCTTCAATGATGACAAAGTGATTGGGAGTAATATACTCTGGTTTATCAAAATCGCCGGTACTATGGTTATAGACAGGCTTCAGAATAGGCTCACCGTCAGCAAGGCAGCGCATATGCTGTTCAAGGATGTCGAGATAGTTGCACTCTGGATGGAGAGCGGTAATGTTCATCTCCTTGCGCTGCTGACGGTTGTAGCGATGGTAGTCATCGGTACAGATGACAGTCACACGTTCGTTCCCAAGAATATTGGCGATGCCCGCGGTAATCGTTGTCTTACCAGCAGCACTATCACCAACCACCCCCAGGATTATGGGTTTTTTCATATCATCCATCATAGCAAACCCTGCTTTTCATTCTTCATCCTGGTCACTCTTGGCTCCATCGGTATCGAGCTTGCCTTGAAAGACTCGACTAGCTCGGATGTCTTCAGCGGCTATACGAGAGAGTTCTTCCTTTGGAACACGCCCTCCCATGCGAACGAGTCGATTTGCCTGCCGCATCTTAGCCCGATCTAAAGCATTGCGAACACTGCGAGCATTGGAGAAGTGGGGCATTGTAATGCGGAGGTCGAGATATTCAGCAAACGCTCGATGGGATTCTTCATCAAACGTATACATCTGCTGCTTGACCATAAGTTCGGCGATTTGCAACAATTCTTCTTTGCTATAGTCTGGAAAATCTATATGGTTGGAAATCCGTGAGTGAAAGCCTGGGTTGGATTGAAAGAACTTATCCATACGGTCTTTGTAGCCAGCTAGGATAACTACTAGGTCATCACGTTGGTTTTCCATTGCTTGCAGCAAAATTTCAATCGATTCTTGCCCATAGTCGCGCTCATTCTCTGGACGGTAGAGGTAGTAGGCTTCGTCAATAAAGAGCACCCCGCCCATCGCTCGTTTGATCATCTCTTTCGTCTTGGGGGCAGTGTGTCCAATATACTGCCCAACGAGATCGTCACGAGTAGCCACCACCAAATGCCCACGCCGTACATACCCAAGATGGTGCAATATCTTAGACATACGCATAGCCACGGTGGTTTTGCCCGTACCGGGTCGCCCGGTGAAGCTCATATGCAAAGTGGGGGCTTCGGCGGAGAGGTCGAGCTTTTCGCGTAGGCGGGCAACGAGCAATTGAGCAGCTACCTCACGGATGCGATCCTTCACGGGCTTGAGACCTATAAGTTCTTGCTCCAGATTATCGAGTATTTGCTGGATGTTTGACTCTCGATACGCAGCATCTATATCTATCTGGTCGCCATTGGTAAGGTCTGCCTGGTCGAGTGTCCCCAAAAGTTCTTCTGCCATCCTCTCCATCCTTCCTGTAGGTTCGTCTTGGCTGTGCTGTTGTTTGTTTGCAGCTTTTCTTGGTATCGGGGCGCACATCATCTATTGTGTTGTGCGCCCCGTGGATAGTACCTTGCCTTAGCCGAATATTACGCACCGTAGCGTTTGCCTGGGGCATTATCGGTAGCATACGCACGGGTCGTATACCGGATTTGCCTGTCGGCACCTTCTTGACGCTCCAGCATAAAGCCAGGCTCGTCTTTGGGACGCTGCACAATGAAGCTAATCGCCGTAGTCTGTCGTCCGTAGTTGGCATCATAGCCATTGACCCGGACGTAAACATCTGGATTGGCTTTGCGACATTCGTTGAGCGTCTCCATAATGGCTGCTGCGTCCTTCATTTCAAAGAGGGGCTGCCCCCACATGTGCCAGTAGAAATTGCGTGGGTGGGGATCGTCGGTATATTCGATAGAGACAGGAAAGCCGTTGTCAAGGCAATACTGCACCTGCTCTTTGATCTCCTCGTCGGTAAAATCCGGTAGGAAGGAAAATGCTCCCTGGGTAACTCGCATAATGAAAAACCCCTTTCTTATGAAGATGGTGTTGGGATAACATCCGGTGTATCGGTTGACTCATAATTGAACGTAATATCTTTCCAAATATCCAAAGCTGTTGCCAGTGGTGCAGAACGCTGGGCTGCTTTCTTGAGGATGTCTGGACCTTCGCTCATAATATCGCGCCCGGCGTTGCGTGCCTGGACCATGGCTTCGAGAGCGACACGGTTTGCCGTAGCACCTGCGGCGATGCCATCGGGGTGTCCAATAGTCCCACCACCAAACTGCAACACCACATCGTCACCAAACATATCTAGCAGTTGGTGCATCTGACCTGCGTGGATACCGCCGGAAGCGACTGGCATCACGGCGGGCATTGCGCCCCAGTCTTGCTCAAAGAACAGCCCCCACTCTGGACGGGCTTCGCTCTTCATGCAGCGCAGGGTGTGGTAGTAGCCTTTGGTCGTCATGGGGTCGCCTTCGAGCTTGCCCACCACGGTACCTGCGTGAACGTGGTCTACGCCTAGCATACGCGCCCACTTTGCGATAACGCGGAAGCTCACGCCGTGGGTCTTCTGGCGGGTGTAGGTGGAGTGACCAGCACGGTGCAGGTGCAACAGCAGCCCATTTTTGCGTGCCCAATTGGACATAGACTGCATGGCAGTCCAGCCAATGGTCAAGTCTATCATGATGATGTTACTGCCCAGTTGCTTGGCAAACTCGGCTCGCTCATACATATCTTCCATCGTGGCGGCGGTGACGTTCAGGTAGTGACCCTTGATCTCGCCGGTTTCTTCCTGCGCTCGATTGACCGCTTCCATACAGAAGAGCCAGCGGTCTCGCCAGCGCATGAAGGGCTGGCTGTTGATGTTTTCGTCATCTTTGGTAAAGTCCAGACCACCCTGTAGGGCTTCGTAGACCACACGTCCGTAGTTGCGGGCAGAGAGACCGAGCTTAGGCTTAACGGTTGCGCCAAGCAACGGGCGACCATACTTGTTGAGATACTCGCGTTCCATCACGATGCCGTGAGGCGGACCATCAAAAGTCATAGTGTAGTGGAGAGGAATACGCAAGTCTTCAAGGCGAAGGGATTTGAGGGCTTTGAAGCCAAAGACATTCCCGATGATAGAAGAGGTCATATTGGCAATGGAGCCTTCTTCGAAGAGGTCCAGTTTGTAGGCAATGTAGGCGAGGTACTGGTCGGTACCAGGCACCTGGACTACGTTGTAGCACTTTGCCTGATAGGTCTCATAATCCGTCAATAGGTCGGTCCAAACGACGGTCCATGTTGCGGTGGATGACTCGCCGGCTACGGCTGCGCCAGCTTCGTTGGGGTCTACCCCACCCTGCGGCACAAGACGGAAAACAGCGATAATGTCGGTATCGGCGGGTACATAATCGGCATCATAGTACCCCATCTTGGTATACTCAGATACCCCGCCTGTTGTGCGGTTTACAGTTTCTGCCATTGGTTTAGATTCCTCCTTAGAATAATCACACGAACAGTTAATAGTCTATTTGGCTAAAGGACATGAGTTTGTCCCACTGGTGGGTTGCTTCAATACGGCGGATTGTGCCAGATTTGGCTCGCATGACCAACGAGGATGTAGTTGCTCCCCGTGGCATGTAGTTGACCCCATGCAAGAGTTCGCCATCTGTCACGCCAGTTGCGGCAAAGAAGATGTTTTCGCCTGCTGCGAGGTCATTAGTCATCAAAACACGACCTATTTCTAGTCCAGTAGCGAGAAGTTGCTGCCGTTCTTCATCGCTCTGTGGGGCTAGACGAGCTTGTATCTCACCACCCGTGCATTTGAGGGCGCAGGCGGTGATGACCCCTTCGGGGGTACCACCGATACCCATGAGCACATCTACGGTGGTATCTGGCATCGATGCCATCAGTGCGCCGGAGACATCGCCGTCAGTGATGAGGCGAATACGTACTCCAAGCTCACGGGCAGCATCTATGATATGGGCATTACGTGGGCGGTCCAGGGTAACGAGAGTCAGGTCTTTGATTTCTTTGTTGAGGGCTTTAGCGATGTTGGTCAAGTTGGTGCTTGGGGGAGCAGTAATATCTATAGCCCCACGAGCATCTGGACCAACGACAATTTTATCCATATAGAAACCGGGACCGGGACTCCAGAGTGCGCCCCGTTCTGCCAACGCAACAACAGCTATAGCGTTTGGTCTGCCCATTGCCAGCAGCCGTGTGCCTTCTAGGGGGTCTACGGCTACATCTACGGCAGGGGGGAGTCCGTTTCCAATTTTCTCGCCATTGTAGAGCATGGGGGCATCGTCTTTTTCACCTTCACCAATAACCACAACGCCATCCATATCTACGTTGCCAAGAATGAGCCGCATAGCTTCCACTGCGGCATGGTCGCCCGCTTCCTTGTTGCCCCGCCCCATCCAACGACCCGCAGCAAGGGCGGCGGCTTCAGTCACTCGAGAAAGTTCCAATGCTAGGTTACGATCTGGTTTTTCTGCCATACCTCTGATAATCTCCAGTACTTACCTTATTTGTTGAGTTCCTCACAGTTCCTATGCGAAAGGTGCTACGATTATCAATGCTACCGTGTCCCCGACACCTCTCGCACAGGAGGAGCGTATGTCACATCTTGCCAGCTTGTCTTATTTCCCAAGCGCGGCACGGACTTCAGCGAGGGTGTTATTTGACCCAAGTTTTTCTGCTTTGTGAGCAATGAATTTGGCGTATTCTTCAACGAAGATAGTGCCAGGCTTGCGGAAATCGAAGTTTTCGGGATGATCCCGGAAGTGCTCACGGTGAACCCGGGTCCAGACCAAACGCCCATCGGTATCAATATTGACTTTGGTTACACCAAGTTTTGATGCTCGCTCAAATTCATCTTCATTTACGCCACGAGCATCTTTGAGCTCACCACCGGCGGCGTTGATACGCTGGACTTCTTCCTGTGGCACAGAGCTGGAGCCGTGCATCACGAGAGGGTAGTTGGGCAGCAACCGCTGGATTTCCTCGATGCGGTCAAAGTGCAGTGACTGCTGAGTCTTGAACTTGTATGCCCCGTGGCTGGTGCCAATGGCAACGGCGAGGCTATCGCAGCCGGTGCGCTCGACAAATTCGTGGGCTTCGTTCGGGTCGGTGAGCATGGCGTGCTTCTCGTCTACCTTGATGTCCTCTTCCACACCGCCAAGCATCCCTAGCTCTGCCTCAACCGTTAGCCCTTTGGCGTGGGCACGTTCTACCACGCGCTTGGTGATGGCGATATTCTCTTCAAATGGTTCATGGGAAGCATCGATCATGACCGAGGAGTAAAACCCAGAGTCAATGCATTCATAGCAGGTTTGCTCATCACCGTGGTCTAGGTGAACGGTAAAAATGCTGTCGGGGTAGATTTTTTCCGCTGTGCGGATAATGGCTTCAATCATCGCAACATTGGCATACTTACGTGCGCCTTTGGAAATCTGAACAATAAATGGTGCCTCAGCATCCATGTTTCCTTGAAATAGCCCAAGAGCCTGCTCCATATTGTTAATATTATAGGCTCCTATGGCAAATTTACCATAGGCTACTTTAAACAATTCGGACGTGTTTACGATCATAGTTACTCACTCCTCCAGCCTGAATTTTTCTGGTTTATTACTGCTAGATACTATAACACAGATCGTTTGTGAAAAAAAGCTCCAAATGGCTAGGCTTTTCCATTGGTTTGGGTAGGATGTCCCCTACCCATTCAGGTAGGTTACAAGGGGATGTGGTTTGAGGACTTGTTGGCATTGCTGATAGGAATAGGCTTTTTGTGGGGTATGTCGTTCATAGATGGGGGAAACATGGCGAGCTAGGATGGTAAGCGACTGCAAGCTACGTCTTGCCACTTCTTCCCCCATGTTGGCTCTTGTCGGGGCGTACGGCGGTGCGCCCTATCGGGCAGCTCCCGTCCCCTAGCCCTTCCCCTTCGGGCAGCCCCCATCCCCTAGCCCCTTCCCCTTCGGGCAGCCCCCATCCCCTAGCCCCTTCCCCCACCGAGGGGAGAAGGGGAATCGGGCAGCCCCCATCCCCTAGCCCCGCGTCCCACCGAGGGGAGAAGGGGAACCGGGCAGGTGCTCCTCCCCCTCGCCCT